>NZ_JBHVDD010000001.1:0-372221 GCF_042802995.1 Streptomyces sp. NPDC057438 | reverse complement strand
GCGGCGCGCCTTCGTGTCGTCAGGCGGGTTCCCCACGGTCGGGGGGCGGGGTGCGGCCGGGGAGCGGGGTGCGTTCCTGGCCGTCCCGGTCGGCTGCGGACGCCTCTCGCAACGCCGCCCAGCGGGCGGCGCGGGCGTCCGGGTCCCAGACGGGCGGGGACGCCGGGGCGGACTCGTAGGCGTACGGGTCGAGTGCGTCGTACGAGGCGAGGGCGTCGGTGGGACCGGTGTCGGCGCCGTGCGTACCGAGCAGGTCCGGGGCGGAGGCGTGCGCGAGGTCGTCGACGGTGTGGAGCGCCGGGTCCGGGGTGGGCTCGGCGCCGGTGACGTGGGTGGTGGGGGCCGTGTGGGTGACGTTGGGGGTGGTGAGGGTGTCGGTGGCGGTGGCGGGCGGGGAGCCGGCCGGGATCGACGGTCCGGCCTTCGCCCCCGGGATCCACGCGGGGAACCGTCGGGAGCGCTTCGGGAGCGGTTGAGCCTGCGGCACGGGTGCGGGCGCCGTCGGCCGGCCCGTGGCCCGGGACTCGTCGGTCGGGGATTCGGCACGGCTCTGCCCTTGCGACGTGGCTCGGGTCCCGGTTCTGGTCGCCCCCCGGGGCTCGGCTACGGAGTCGATGCCCGGCTCGGTCCGGGACCCGGCCGCCCGAGACCCGCCCGATGTGCCGCCGGGAGCCACGGCACCCCCTCCGGTGGTCTTCGCCCGGCGCCGGAACAGCCCGAACACCCGGGCCGCCACGGACCGCTTCCGCCCTCCGGTCCCCTCACCCAGGAGCTCCCCCGGCGTTCCGCACTGCCCGGCGCCCCGGGCCACAGGCACCGCGGACGTCTTCTTCCGGCCAGTCGTCCCGGCCACGTCCGCTCTCCTCCGGGCCCGCATCCGCCACCCCCGCGCGAGCAGCGCCACCGGCATCCCCACCGCACCCACCCAGGCCCCGGCCGCGGCGCCGGCCTGCCACCACACCGGTCCGAACGCGGTCAGCGCGGCGACGCCGAGGGGTCCTCCCGCGAGGAGGGCGAGGAGGGCGAAGGCGGCGGCGGACATGAGGGCCGCGAGAAGGGCCGCGACGACCGTGCGCCCCGCGGACCACGGCACCGGCCGGGCGGCGGCGGCCCGCGCCCCGGTGAACCAGCCGACCGTCACCCCCGCGGCGAGCGGCACCGCCCCCACCACCCAGTACGCCGGTGCGCCACCGCCCGCCGGGACGGCCGCGAGCAAGGGGAACGGTGGCAGGAGAACGGCCGGAGCGGCCGCCTCCAGCGGGCCGGTGGGGTGCCCGCCGCCCAGCAGGAAGCCGGGGCCGAGGGCGTAGGCCGCCGCCCACAGCGCCGCGTTGGGGACGAGGGCCAGGCAGAGCAGCAGAACGGCGAACCGTCCGGACAGCCCTTCGGTGAGCTGGAGGAAGGAGTCGCGGGCCGCGTCGCCGTGCCAGACGAGGGACACGGCCACCAGCAGAGCGCCACCACCGCCGAGCACGAGCACGCCCGCCCCGGCGGCGCGTCCGGCGGCGGCCGCGACCTGCCGCCGGTGCGCCGTCCTCGGGGAGCCGCCGAGGAGCGCGGGCAACGGCGGCCGTGGGCACCCGCGCGCCGCCCACACCCCCGTGCCCGCCGCGAGCGCCGCGAGCAGCGGCACGCACAGCGCGGCCCACCACGACGGCCGGAGCACTCCGCCCGCTGCGTAGAGGGTGACCGCCGCGCCGACGGCCACGTAGCCGATGACGAGCCCGGCCCACGTCGCACGCGCGCTCACCCCGGAACCGTCGCCCGCGTGGTCGCGGGCCGATCGGTGCAACAGGACCACCGGCAGGGCCAGCAGGAAGAGGGGGACGAGACCGACCGGCGCGGGCTCGCCGGAGAGTGTGTCGGTGCGGACGAGTTCCACGCCGTGGGAGAGCAGCCACAGCGCCGCCGCCACGTGCAGCGCCCCGCCGGGCCCGCTGTCGGGATACGGCGAACTGATCCACAGCACGGTCACGAGGGCCACGAACGCCCCCAGTCCGAGCCCCGCCGCCAGCACCCCGCCGAGCACCCCGGCGACGAGCTTGGACGACCGCCGGCGCGCCCGCCTGAGCAGCGGCGACAACGGCGACCGGGGCGAGGACGCGTACAGGGAGGGTGCGGAGGCCGCGGGCCTCATCGGTACCCCGGTCGCCGTGGAAGGTGCCGACGGGTCGTTCGGATCGGTCGCGTGGGTCACGTCGGCCATGCTCCCAACGACACGCGCTTTACGGGTGTAACGGAGTATTTGTGCACGTGTCGCCCAATATGTGCTTATGTGTTTTTTCGTACGCAGATCGGTCCAACGGAGGTCGCTTCCGCGGGAGGCGATCCGGTGACCCGGCCCGGGACCAGGACGTCGGGCGAGCCGTCCGGCCGGGGCGCGGCCGAGTGGTACCAGCAGCCGCTCGGCGCGGGAGAAACCACCGCCGATTCCCATGCCCATGCTCATGCCCATGCCGATGCCGACACCGATGCCGACACCGATGCCGACACCGGTCTGTCGGCGCCGGCCCCGCCGCGCCTGACGCCCGGCCAGGCTTTCGACGCGCTCTACGCGTACTGCGCCCCTGCCCTCGTACAGCAGACCTATCTGCTCACCGGGCAACAGCGTCTCGCGCGCGAGGCGGTGGAGCGCGCCTTCCAGCTCGCCTGGCACCGCTGGCCGGAGGTGGCCGTCGACCGTGACCCGGCGGGCTGGGTGCGGGCGGCGGCCCACGAGTACGCCCTCTCCCCCTGGCACCGGCTGCGCCCCCGCCCCCGGCAGCACCTCGATCCGCCGCCCGCCGACCCGACCGATCGCGCCCTGCTGACCGCGCTGCTCGAACTGCCGGCCCCGTACCGCCGCACACTGCTCCTCTACGACGGCGTCGGCCTCGACCTGCCCGACACCGCCGCCGAGACGGAGTCCAGCACGCCTGCCGCGGCGGGCCGGCTGCTCTACGCCCGCGCGAGGGTCACGGAGCGGCTCCCGAAGCCGGTGGCGGCCGACGACCTCGGCCCTCTCCTGGCGGCGCTCCCCTCCGGCGTACGGCCGGGCCCCGTCAGACCCCCCGATCTCCGGGCCCGGGCCGACCTGCGCGCCCGCCGCTGGATCCACGCCGCCATCGCCTTCACCACCCTCCTCCTCACCACCACCGCCCTCACGCTGTACACGGCCCCCGACCATTACGAGGCCCCGGTGCCCCCGGGCGTCCCGGTCCACGGCGTCCCGCCGCGAGCGGCCCCCGGCCCCCTCTCCGCCCCTCAGCAGAAGCTGCGGGCCAAGCTGCGGGCGGAGAGCGCCGCCGGACCGGAACGGCTGCACCCGGAGGCCCAGTGAGCCGGGGCGCACGCCTGGCGCCGACCACCCCCGCGAACGCGTGCGGGCCCGCACCCCTGGACGAGGGGTGCGGGCCCGCGGAAGGCTCGGCCGAGCCGAAGGTCAGCCGCCGAGGATCTCGCGCGCGAGCTTCGCCGTCTCGGTGGGCGTCTTGCCCACCTTGACGCCGGCGGCCTCGAGGGCCTCCTTCTTCGCGGCAGCCGTACCGGAGGAGCCGGAGACGATGGCGCCGGCGTGGCCCATGGTCTTGCCCTCGGGCGCGGTGAAGCCGGCGACGTAACCGACGACCGGCTTCTTCACGTTCGCCTTGATGTAGTCGGCGGCACGCTCCTCCGCGTCGCCACCGATCTCACCGATCATCACGATCAGGTCGGTGTCGGGGTCGGCCTCGAACGCGGCGAGCGCGTCGATGTGCGTCGTACCGATGACCGGGTCGCCACCGATGCCGACGGCCGACGAGAAGCCGATGTCCCGCAGCTCGTACATCATCTGGTACGTCAGCGTGCCGGACTTCGAGACGAGACCGATACGGCCCGGCTTGGTGATGTCACCGGGGATGATGCCGGCATTCGACTGGCCGGGGGTGATCAGACCCGGGCAGTTCGGGCCGATGATCCGGGTCTTGTTGCCCTTGGACCCGGCGTACG
Source organism: Streptomyces sp. NPDC057438 (assembly GCF_042802995.1). NCBI lineage: Bacteria > Bacillati > Actinomycetota > Actinomycetes > Kitasatosporales > Streptomycetaceae > Streptomyces > Streptomyces sp. NPDC057438. The sequence goes on along the minus strand of NZ_JBHVDD010000001.1, from coordinate 368,255 downwards.
CGTAGAACGCGGCCGAGTCGTGGACGGCGATGCCCTCGGTGATGACGACCGCGAGGGGGATCTCGGCGTCGATGGCCTCGACGACGGCGGCCTTGGCGAAGGCCGGCGGCACGAAGAGGACGGACACGTTCGCGCCCGTCTTCTCGATCGCCTCGGCGACGGTGCCGAAGACCGGGATCTCGGTGCCGTCGACGTCGACGGTCGTGCCCGCCTTGCGGGGGTTCACGCCACCGACGATGTTCGTGCCGTCGGCCAGCATGAGCCTGGTGTGCTTCATGCCCGTGGCACCGGTCATGCCCTGGACGATGACCTTGGATTCCTTGTTGAGGAAGATAGCCATGGCTGTTCTGTCCCTCGTCCCTTACTTCGCGGCCGCGAGCTCGGCGGCCTTGTCGGCCGCGCCGTCCATGGTGTCCACGCGCTGGACCAGCGGGTGGTTGGCGTCGGAGAGGATCTTGCGACCCAGCTCGGCGTTGTTGCCGTCCAGACGGACGACGAGGGGCTTGGTGACTTCCTCGCCCTTGTCCTTGAGCAGCTGCAGCGCCTGGACGATGCCGTTGGCGACCTCGTCACAGGCGGTGATGCCACCGAAGACGTTGACGAACACGGACTTGACGTCCGGGTCGCCCAGGATGATCTCCAGGCCGTTCGCCATGACGGCGGCGGAGGCGCCACCGCCGATGTCGAGGAAGTTGGCGGGCTTGACGCCACCGTGGTTCTCACCGGCGTACGCGACGACGTCCAGGGTGCTCATGACGAGACCCGCGCCGTTGCCGATGATGCCGACCTCACCGTCGAGCTTGACGTAGTTGAGGTTCTTCTCCTTGGCCGCGGCCTCGAGCGGGTTCGCGGCCGCGTGGTCGACGAGCTCCTCGTGGTCGGGGTGGCGGAAGTCCGCGTTCTCGTCCAGGGAGACCTTGCCGTCGAGGGCGATGACGTCGCCGGAGGCGACCTTCGCCAGCGGGTTGACCTCGACGAGGAGGGCGTCCTCCTCGATGAAGGTCTTCCACAGCGTCACCAGGACGTCGGCGACCTTGTCGGCGACCTCGGCCGGGAAGTTCGCGGCCTCGACGATCTCGCGCGCCTTCTCGGGGGTCACACCCTCGTTGGCGTCGATCGGCGTCTTGGCGACGGCCTCGGGGCGGGTGGCCGCCACCTCCTCGATCTCCATGCCGCCCTCGACGGAGGCGATGGAGAGGAAGGTGCGGTTGGTGCGGTCGAGGAGGTACGAGACGTAGTACTCCTCGACGATCTCCGGAGCGGTCTCGGCGATCATCACCTTGTGGACCGTGTGGCCCTTGATGTCCATCCCGAGGATGTTGGTCGCGTGCTCGACCGCCTCGTCAGCGGTCGCCGCGAGCTTCACGCCACCGGCCTTGCCGCGGCCACCGACCTTCACCTGGGCCTTGACCACGGACTTGCCACCCAGACGCTCGGTGGCTGCGCGAGCCGCCTCAGGCGTGTCGATGACTTCACCGGCCAGCACCGGTACATCGTGCTTGGCGAAGAGGTCCCTCGCCTGGTACTCGAACAGGTCCACGCGCGTCCGTCCCTATCAGTGAGCTAGCGGTTCGTTGGATGCGTGGGCGTGCCGCGAAGGGCAACGTGACGTCCGCCGTGAGTCACAAGGGAGGCGCACACGGTGTCCGAGCGCGCGGCATGTCCGTCTCGCAGGTTATCGCTGCTTCCCGGAGGCCCCTAAATCGCGGGTCACACCTGAGCGGTGATACCTGTCACATGATGCCGCGCTCACTGGCACCGCGTGCCGCGTATGCGGGACCTCACCGGACGGGGGCACGTCCGGTGAGGTCCCTACGAGGCCCTTCGCTCGTTGCGAAGGGCCCCTGGCGGGGTGATCTCCTCCCCGATCGGAGACCTCCCGCCACCGTCCCCGACTCGCGCCCGGACCGGGCCGACGGCTTTCGGCCGTCCGGATTCGAGCCGTGGGTCGGCTGTCCTGGGGGCTGGCGTGCGAAGGGGGTGACAGTCCTGCCGGCCGTCACGCCGCCATGTCCTCACGCCGTTACGCCGTTACGCCGCCCGGGCCCGTACGGCAGTCGCGTCGTCACGACCGCGAGGCCGTGGGCCCGGCTCCGGTGAATGCGGGGGAACTGTCGGCCGTGCCGCTCGCGGGAGTCAGGTCCGGACCCCGGGTCCGGAGGTCAGGTCCCCGAGAGCGAAGGGGCCGGGCGGCGATCGAGCTGCGGCCGACCTCCCTCCGGCATCCCCGCGCGGCATTCCCGCGGCGAAGGCACCGGCGCTAGCCGGGGAACGTGGGGATGTCCCGGTGCCGGTCCCGGGTTCCGTGCGGGGCGTCGGCCGCGGGGGCGCCGGGCGAGGCCGTCAGCGGCGCCCGGTCGGGCGTGACGACGGTCTGCGGTTCGGCGTGCCGCGGCCCGCCGTTGTCGCCGACGGAGTGCCGTCCGAGGGCACCCGTGGCGAGGCCGCCGGGGTTCGGTCGGTCGGGCACCCGCACGACGTCCGCGTCCCCGGCACCGGCGCCACGGCGAGGAGCCTCCCCGACCCACACGCCGGCGGCGGGCGGCCCGTACGTGACGGACGCCGGACCGGAAGTCCGCTCACCGTCGCTCCCCCCGTCGCCGCGGCCGTCACCGTCGACGGCCGAGTCGCCGCTCCCGGGCTGTTCCCGGCCCGGCTCCCGGGGCGCCACCTCGACGAGCGGGCTCTCCACAGGCAACGTCGTCCACCCGGACGGTTCCGGGAGCCCCGGCACCCCGGGCAGCGACGGTGTCCCGCCCGACGGCGGAAGCGGCGACGGCGGAAGCGGCGACGCCACCCCGGCCAGGCCCTCGGTGACCGACTCGACGAGATCCCCCACGGGCACCACGACGCTCTCGGCGACCGGCCGTAACACGGGGTGGATGACCGGCTGCACGACATCCTCGACGACGGGCCGCACCAGGTCCTCGGCGACCGGCTGAACCAGGTCATCGACGACGGACGGCACGACATGCTCGACGGCCTGCGGTGCGAAGCGTTCCGCCACCGGCCGCAGGGCGTGCCGACTCGACGGCCTCAGCACCGGGTCGGCCACCGGCGGTCGCAGCACCGGAACGGCCACCGGGGGGAGCGCCGGATCGGCCGTCGACTCGGCGGCATCCTCCGTGTCCCGCTCGGCGATGTCCGCCGTGATCGTCTCGATGGGCGGCCGCACGACCCGCTCGGGATCGGCATCGGTGACAGCGGCCGGGAGGGCAGCGTTGATGACGGCGGCCGAGCGGGACGACGACACCGGCGCCCCGTCGTCCGCCGCGCTCGCCCGTGCGCCGCAGAGGACGCCGAGCGCGAACAGTCCGCCCACCAGCAGCGCCACCCGCACCGTACGGCGCGCGGCGGCCCCGCGCGTCGCGCGCAGGACGGCACCGGCACCGGGGAACGCGGCTGCTGCGGTCAAGACGGGGAGGACCCTCCCGTGCGACGGAACGGCGGAGTACGGGGTGAAAAAACACGAGATGCGAACACCCGTGTGAAAGCTGTGAAGCGCCGCCGATCCTCGCACGGGACTCCCGCCGTCGCGCAAGCCCCACGTCACCGACGCGTGGTCATGTCCGCTTTTCCACCTCCCCTGTCCGGTTACCGACTGCCGCGTCGGTCACGGCCGTCGCACCCACTCCTCCCTGCTCCCCCGTGCCGCCCTGTACCCGGCCCTCCCCGTTCCGCTCCTCACGCACTGTCCGGTATCGGCAACGGCCGTTTCTCGATCGCCGCCGCCATCACCTCCGGGAAGAGGTCGGGCGTGCAGGCGAACGCGGGGGCGCCGAGCGCCGCGAGGGCCGCCGCGTGCTCGCGGTCGTAGGCCGGCGCCCCTTCGTCGGAGAGCGCGAGCAGGGTCACGAACTGCGCCCCCGACGCCTTCATCGCCGCCACCCGCTTCAGCATCTCGTCGCGTATTCCGCCCTCGTAGAGATCGCTGATCAGCACGACCACGGTGTCCGCGGGCCTGGTGATCTGCGACTGGCAGTACGCGAGTGCCCTGTTGATGTCCGTGCCGCCGCCGAGCTGGGTGCCGAACAGGACATCGACCGGGTCGTCGAGCTGGTCGGTGAGGTCGACGACCGCCGTGTCGAAGACGACGAGCCGGGTGTTGAGGGACCGCATGGACGCCAGCACGGCCCCGAACACCGACGCGTAGACGACGGAGGCCGCCATCGACCCCGACTGGTCGATGCAGAGGACGACCTCCTTCTTCACCGCCTGCGAGGCCCGCCCGTAGCCGATGAGCCGCTCGGGCACGACGGTCCGGTGGTCCGGCAGGTAGTTCTTGAGGTTGGCCGCGATCGTGCGGTTCCAGTCGATGTCGTGGTGGCGCGGCCGGTTGACGCGTGCACTGCGGTCGAGGGCGCCGGTGAGAGTCGCCCGGGTCCGGGTCGCGAGCCGCTTCTCCAGGTCCTCGACGACCTTCCGTACGACGGCCCGTGCGGTCTCCCTGGTGGTCTCGGGCATGGCCTTGTTGAGGGAGAGGAGGGTGCCGACGAGGTGGACGTCCGCCTCCACCGCCTCCAGCATCTCCGGCTCCAACAGCAGCGCGGACAGCCCGAGCCGGTCGATGGCGTCCCGCTGCATGACCTGGACGACGGAGGAGGGGAAGTACGTCCGGATGTCCCCCAGCCACCGCGCCACGGACGGCGCCGACGCCCCGAGCCCCGCCGAACGGTCCTGACCTGCCCGCGACCTGTCCCCCTTCCCGTACAGCGCGGCCAGCGCCTGGTCCATCGCCGCGTCGCGCCCGCCGAGCGCGTACCCGGTGCCGTCGGCCGCGTCCCCGCCGAGCACGAGCCGCCAGCGCCGCAGCCGTTCGTCGGCCGCGTCCACCTCGGCCCCGGTCTCCGCCCTTGTCTCCGCCTGCGTCTGCGCTTGCGTCTCCGCTTGTGTCCCCGCTGGTGTGCGCGCCTCGGTCGTCATCCGCGCGCCCCCGCCCCGGGGCGGGCCCAGAGCGGCATCACCGTCACGGTCGCCGGGCGCCTGCCCGCACGCGCACCGGGTGCCTGCCCGTTCCCGTCTCCGGTGTCGCTCGGGGTGTCCATCGCGCCGGCGGCCCGCCTGGGCTCGCGCAGTCGTTCGGTCGTCATCCCGCCACCCCCACCATGTCGTCATCCACGTTCGCCCGGCTGCCGTCGCCGTCCAGACCGAGCAGCAGCCGCAGCACCGGCAGCACGGCGTCCGCCCGGTCACCGTCGAGGTCCTCGGCGAAGCCGGGTATGCCGGAACCTCCGGGCGCCGTGCTCCTCCGCCGCCCCGGGCCGCGCCGCACCTGCTCGCCGAGCGTCCGGCGCACCCCCGCCTCGTACGCCGAGAACGTCCGCCGCAGCAACGGCAGTACGTCCGTGAACGCGTCCGCCGTGACCCCGGTGAGCCAGGCGTCCACCAGCGCGAGGAGCCGTTCGTCGTGCACGAGCAGCATCCCGCCGCCGGAGCCGCCGACGAAGCCCTCGATCCACGCCGCCGCGTCCGAGGGCGCCGTCCCCGGCGACAGCACGAGCCCCATGAGCCGCGCCGCCTCGCCCTGCGCCAACTCGCCGTCGTCCAGCAGCAGTCGTACGGCGCGCCCGCGGATCACGCCCGGCGCCGTGTCCCGTACGGAGAGGACGTGGAGCACCGCGTGCCAACGGCCCCGTATGCCGGACCCGGACCCGGAACCGGTCGCGCTTGTGCTTGCGTCGTCCGCCGTCGCGCGGTCTGCCGGGGCGGCGTCGCCGAGCAGGCCCACCGCCCCGTGCACGGCGTCGAGATGGCGGCGCATCTCCTGTGCCGCCTCGGTGTCGAGCGCGGCGCACGCGGGCGGCAGGCCGACGAAGACACGCTCGGCGAGACCGGCGGCCACCTCGGCCAGCGCCCGGGTGTCGGTGGCGCGGACGTCGCCGTAGCGCAGGGAGCGGACGAGGGCCGGGAGTGCCTGGGCGAGGTGACCGACGTCGGCGTCGAGGGCCGCGCGGTCGGCGAGCACGCGCATCACCGCGGGCAGGGCGTCGGGGAGTTCGGCGAGGAGGCAGCGCTCGGCGAGGCCGGTGATGTCGGCGAGGGACCCGGCCGTGACGGCGTCCGCCTCGGCCTTGGCGGTCGTCGCGGCGAGCACGGTGGTCCCCCAGACCCCGGCTTCGGCGACGCGCAGGGACAGCTCGGGCTCCCAGCGCAGCCGCCAGGTCTCCCGAAATGTCCCCGTGCTGCCACGCGAGGTCGTCGGCTCACCCCACTCGACGCCGAGCAGCCGCAGACGGTGCAGCAGACGGCTGCGCTCGGCGTCGTTCTCCTTGCGCAGGTCGAGCTCCACCTCCCGCTCCAGCGCCTCCGGCTTGATCCGCAGCCTGCGCTGGAGCCGGGTGAGATCCCGCTGCAACGGCACCGCCGGCGCCGCGTCGGGCACCTCTCCGAGGACGTCGCCGACCACCAGCCGGTCCTCCACCAGTGACAGCGGCACGTCCGAGCCGTCGCACATCACCGCCCGTACGGCGTCGGTGGTCTCCGTGAGACCCGGCAGCGGGCGGCCGCGCATCGCGGCGAGCGTGTCGGCCAGCCGTACCGCCTCGATGACGTGCGCGGAGGACACGATCCGGTCCTCCTCGCGCAGCAGCCCCGCCACCTTGGTGAGCCACCGCTCCACGGGGCGGTCGGGCGCGGCGAACAGATGCCCGTACCAGCCCGGGGAGTCGATGCCCGCCCCGTAGCCGCCGGCGCGGGCCAGTCGCCGGTTCGTCCACGGCACCCAGGTCATGTCCGCCTTGACCTTGGGCAGGCCCTTCAAGGATGCCCGGTCGGCGGCCACGGTCCGCCTCTCCCGCAGCGCGGGCACATGCCAGGCACCGCAGACCACGGCAACGCCGTCGTCGCCGAACTCCTTCTGGGCGGCCCGCACCTGCAACCGCATGTACGCCTCGCGCACCGGATCGCGGTCGCGTCCTCCGCTGCCGTACACCTCCCGCAGCGCTCCCATGGCCTCCTCCAGCACGGCGAACGGGGCGAACACGTCCCCGCCCGTCCCCCGGTGCTCGACGACGTCCTCCCACCACCGCTCGGCGTCGTCGTACCCAGCGGCTTCGGCGAGCGCGGCGAGCGGATCACCCCGGAGGGCCTCGTCCGGCTCGGCGGCCGGCCCGTCCGGTTCGGCGCCCTCGGATTCCTCCCTCGCCCAGGCGAGCGTGTGCGCGGCCGGCAGGTCGATGAAGCGGGCCGGGACGCCGTGGGCCAGCGCCCAGCGGAGGGCGACCCACTCCGGGGAGAACTCGGCGAAGGGCCAGAAGGAGGAGCGGCCCGGCTCGTCGACCGCGTGGGCGAGGAGCGCGACCGGGGGCCGCATGTCCTCGTCCGCCGCGAGCGGAACGAGTGCATCCGCCTCCGGCGGCCCCTCGATCAGCACGACCCGGGGCCGGGCCGCGTCCAGTGCCGCCCGCACGGCCCGTGCCGACCCCGGCCCGTGATGCCGCACCCCGAGCAGCAACGGCCCGGGCCCCCGCAGCCCGCCCGTACCGCCGGCCCCGCCGCGCGCGCCCGCGCCGACGGCCACCTCCGCATCGCCCCGCGCCTCCTGTCCCGTCACGCGCTCACCTCGCGGCACGCGCGGTAGAAGTCGGTCCAGCCGTCGCGCTCGCGGACGACCGCCTCCAGGTACTCCTGCCAGACGACGCGGTCGGCGGCCGGGTCTCGGACGACGGCGCCGAGGATGCCGGCGGCCACGTCGGAGGCGCGCAGGACGCCGTCGCCGAAGTGGGCGGCGAGGGCCAGGCCGCCCGTGACGACGGAGATCGCCTCGGCGGTGGACAGCGTGCCGCTGGGCGACTTCAGCTTCGTACGGCCGTCCGTCGTGATGCCGTCGCGCAGCTCGCGGAAGACCGTGACGACGCGGCGGATCTCGTCGACGCCGTCGGGCACGGCCGGCAGGTCGAGGGAGCGGCCGATCTGGACGACGCGGCGCGAGACGATGTCGACCTCGGCGTCGGCGCTTTCCGGCAGCGGCAGCACGACGGTGTTGAAACGGCGGCGCAGCGCGCTCGACAGGTCGTTCACCCCGCGGTCGCGGTCGTTGGCCGTGGCGATGAGGTTGAAGCCCCGTACGGCCTGCACCTCCTGCCCCAACTCCGGTATCGGCAGCGTCTTCTCGGACAGGATCGTGATGAGCGTGTCCTGGACGTCTGCCGGGATGCGGGTCAGCTCCTCGACGCGTGCCGTCATGCCCTCCGCCATCGCCCGCATGACGGGGCTGGGCACGAGGGCGTCGCGGCTCGGGCCGTGGGCGAGCAGCTGCGCGTAGTTCCAGCCGTAGCGGATCGCCTCCTCCGGGGTGCCCGCCGTGCCCTGCACGAGCAGGGTGGAGTCGCCGCTGACGGCTGCCGCCAGGTGCTCGGAGACCCAGGTCTTGGCGGTGCCGGGCACACCGAGCAGGAGCAGGGCGCGGTCGGTGGCGAGTGTGGTGACGGCGACCTCGACGATGCGGCGCGGCCCGACGTACTTCGGTGTGATCACCGTGCCGTCCGGGAGCGTCCCGCCGAGCAGATACGTGGCGACGGCCCACGGCGAGAGCTTCCAGCGGGCCGGCCGGGGCCGGTCGTCGTGGGCGGCCAGCGCGGTCAGTTCCCCGGCGAAGGCATGCTCGGCGTGTGCCCGCAGCACCTCACCGCCCGTGCGCGTGTTCGCGGGCGCGGACTGGTTGCGGCTCGGGTCGACAGTGGTCGTTCCAACGGACGCAGGCATGGCTGAGTCCCCCTCCAGCTCGGCCGGTTCGGATCTGCTGACCACCCTGCACCACGCCACTGACAATCCAGTCTGACCTGGGGAAATTAGATCGCGCAAGCCAATTGTCAGTGGTGGGATCTACCTTCGGAACATGACTCAGCAGGGGGTGCGCTGGACGGCTGAGCAGGTGCTGGCATTGGCACCTGACGCAGCGTCGCGCAAAGCCGGAAGCAAACTCGCAGCGGCAGGGCCGTGGTCGGGTACTGGCAGTTCGGACGAGGGGACGGTGTGGGGACTGTGCAAAGGAAGTGGCAGCAAGCCGTATCAGACGATCATCGACGTGGCGGACTCCGCGGGGCCCGCGTACAAGTGCGGTTGTCCGAGCAGGAAGTTCCCGTGCAAGCATGCGCTGGGGCTGCTCCTGCTCTGGGCGGGCGACGCCGCCGCGGTGCCGTCCGGGCAGGCGCCGGACTGGGCGCTGCAGTGGCTGTCAGGCCGCCGTACGCGCGCAGCGGCGAGGACGACGAGGACGGGCGCGGCATCTGGGGCCACGTCCGCTGACCCCGAGGCGGCGCGGCGCCGAGCCGAGCGGCGCGCCGACCGCGTCACCGCGGGCGCGACGGAGCTCGAACAGCGACTGACCGACCTGTTCCGCGGCGGCCTGGCCGCCGCGGAACAGGCGGGGTACGGGCTGTGGGAGGAGACGGCGGCCCGCATGGTCGACGCCCAGGCCCCGGGACTGGCGGCACGCGTCCGGGAGTTGGGCGCGATACCGGCCTCCGGCCCCGGCTGGCCGGCCCGACTCCTGGAGGAGTGCGCCCTCCTGCATCTCCTCGACCAGGGCTGGCTGCGCCGCGATCGCCTGCCGGAGGGCCTCGCGGCCACGGTCGGCTCCCGGATCGGTCTGACCGGCTCGCCGGACGGCCCCCCGGTCCACGACCGCTGGCTCGCCCTCGCGCAGTACGACACCTCCGACGCCCACTCCTCTCTGACCACCCGCCGCATCTGGCTGCACGGCCTCCGGTCGGGCCGTACGGTGCTGCTCCTCTCCTACGGAGCCGCCGGCCGCGCACCCGAACTGTCGCTGCCGGTCGGGCTGGCCTTCGAGGCCGAGGTGTCGGCGTACCCGGGTGCCGGTCAGCTGCGAGCGGCCCTGGGCGAGCGGTTCACCGCGCCCGAGCCCAGCGCCGCACGCCCCCCGGGCATCACTCCGTCCGAGGCGGCGGCCCGCTACGGCGCGGCCCTGCGGGACGATCCCTGGCTGGACTCCTTCCCGGTCACCCTCGGCCGCGTCGTCCCCGTCCCGGTCGGCGACTCCTGGCAACTGGCCGACGCCGACAGCGATCTCGCCCTCCCCCTGATCTCCTCCGCTCGCTCCCGCCCCGGTCTGTGGCGTCTGCTCTCCCTCTCCGGCGGGCTACCCGTGACGGTCTTCGGCGAGTGCGGCCACCGGGGCTTCACCCCGCTGACGGCGTGGTCGGAGGAGTCGGAGGGCGCGTACGAGACGGTCGGGCAGGCGGTGGCGCTGTGCTGAGCGGAGGCGGGAGCCGAAGCGGCATCGGCATCGCCGGCAAAAGCGGAAGCAGTGGTTCGCGGCAGACGGAGGGAACCTCATGAGCAGTGCGTCGGACGCTTCGGCGGGGCCCTCCTGGGAGGAACTGGTCACGACCGCGCTGCTCGGGACGGACCGTCGCGCGCCGGCCGGGCCGGCGCCGGGCCGGACCGCGCCCGTGGCATTGCTGGACGCGGCGGCCGTGGAGACCGTGCGGCGCCGCGCGGGGATACGGCCGGTGCGGTCGGCGGCCCGGCCGGAGCCGGTGGCGCCGGACGAGCGGCCGCCGCTGCCGCCCGCCGCCACGCGGAGGCTGGCGACACTGCTGGCCGACCGGCCCGGCACCGGAGGCGGGCGCCGGGGCACCGCGCCCGACCTGACCGAACTGCTGCCCCAGTGGCTGGCATTGGCCGACGCACATGGGTACGCGGCACCTCCGCAGGCCCTGCCCGCGCTCCTGGACGCGGCGCGCGGCCGTACCGATCTGCGTCCCGCCGTCCTCACCTTCGCGGGCGAGCGGGCCTTGTGGCTGGCCCGGTTGAACAAGGACTGGCGTTTCGCGCTGCGTGCCGCACCCGGCGGTGGCACGGCCCTGCCCGGCGCGGACGAGCCCGACCGTGTCCGGCGCCTGTGGCAGGAGGGCCTGTTCGCGGAGCGCGTCGCCCTGCTCACGGCGATACGGGCCGAGGACGCCGCCTCGGCTCGCGAGGTGCTGTCGGGGACATGGTCGACGGAGCGGGCCGAGGACCGGCTCATGTTCCTGGACACGCTGCGCACGGGTCTGGAGGCGGCCGACGAGCCCTTCCTGGAGTCCGCGTTGACGGACCGCAGCCGGAATGTGCGGGCCACGGCGGCGGAGTTGCTGTCCGCCCTGCCCGACTCGGCGCTCGCGAGGCGCATGGCGAAGCGGGCGACCGCGTGTGTGTCCGTCGACCACGCGGGCAGCACGACGACGACTGTCGGAGCCGCTGTGCTCGCGGTCGAGGCCCCGCACGAGTGCGACCCCGGCATGGAGCGGGACGGTGTGGTGGCCAAGGCTCCGGCCGGGCGGGGTGAACGGTCCTGGTGGCTCGGCCAGTTGGTGGAGGCGACGCCCCTCGCTGCGTGGTCACGGCGGTTCGGGGGACGTACACCGGCGGAGATCGTCGCCCTGCCGGTCGCGGACGGCTGGCACGGTGAGCTGCACGGGGCGTGGTGCCGGGCGGCGGTGCGGCAGCGGGATCCCGCGTGGTCGCGGGCGTTGCTGGGGTCACCCTCCACACCGGAGGCCGGCGGGCCGGGAGCCTTGTCGCTGGCGGAGCGGGCGAAACTGCTGGCGACGCTGGGAAGCATCGAGCGGGCCGAGTGGGTGGCGGGGTTCATCGCCACGCACGGTCTGTCGGAGGCGTTCCAGCTGCTCGGGGTGTGTGCGGTGCCGTGGTCTCCGCCGTTGGGACGGGCGGTGGTGGACGCGCTCGACATCGCGCGGGACGCGGGGAGTTATCCGTGGAGCTTCAGCGGCGTGATGGGGCTGGCCGAGCGGTGCCTGGATCCCGCGGAGGCGGTGCGGCTCCAGCCGCTCACCGCGACGCCGGAGGACGCGGAGGACGCGGCGCCGGGAGCGGGCGGGTACTGGGCGGAGGCGTTCCAGCGGCTCGCGACGACGTTGCGGTTGCGGGCGACGATGCGGAGTGAGCTGGCGGGGACGGACTCCGCGTGAGGAGTTGCGAGTTGGGGGGCTGAGGATCGGAGGGCTGGAGGGCTGAGGGCCAGAGGGTGCAAGATCGGCCGGCCGAGGGGCCAGGCCGGTGTGGGTGGGCAGACGCGGTCGTCGTGAGGGCTGGTCGCGCGGTTCTCCGTGCGGCCGGGCACAGGCCCCCCGGGCTCAAATGCGGGCACGGGCCGTGTTGTGCACACACGGGCGCGAGGAACTGTGCGAGCAGCCCCAGGCCACCCGCACCCGCCCCTCTCCCTACGCCCCCGTCTGCTGCCGCGCATTCGCCCGTACCCACTCCACGATCGACGCCGTCGTCGCCCCGGGAGTGAAAATCTCGGCAACTCCCTTGTCCTTGAGGGGCGCGATGTCCGCCTCGGGGATGATCCCGCCGCCGAAGACGAGAATGTCCTCGGCGTCGCGCTCCCTGAGCAGTTCGATGACGGCTGCGAAGAGCGTGTTGTGGGCGCCGGAGAGGATGGAGAGGCCGATCGCGTCGGCGTCCTCCTGGATCGCGGTGTCGACGATCTGTTCGGGCGTCTGGTGGAGGCCGGTGTAGATGACCTCCATACCGGCGTCGCGCAGCGCCCGCGCGATCACCTTGGCCCCCCGATCGTGGCCGTCGAGTCCCGGCTTGGCGACCACCACGCGGATCGGACCGGCTGCCACACCCATCGCTGCCTCCATGAAACGGCCTCCATGAAACGACTACACCAACCCGTAACAGAACACAGTCACCTATATCGCGTGAACCGCTCGAACCGCTCGGATCGCGGCTTCGGGTTCATAAGACACGTACCCGTACCACCCTCCGCGGAAGTGAACGGACGTTATCCCCAGCATCCCGTAACCGGCAGTTTCGCGGTCCGGAGCGAGGGGGAAATCACACGTGGGACACGTTCGCCGCGCACTGCTCCCGGTTTCCGCGGCTCACGCGTCGCGGGGACCTAGGTGATCACGGAGGTGATCGCGGCACCCGGGCTGCGCCCGGGCCGCTCGCCACAAGCTCCCGCGGCGTGCGCGCCACGGGGTAGCGTGCGCACAAGAGGAGTCGTCGGAAGGACGCCGTACCGCCCCACTGCCGCGAAAAGTCACGGTGACGGGACGGACCGGCACCGGCAGACGGCGGAGGGCAGGGCAACGGGGAGTCGGGAGAGCCGAGCCCCCGTCGCGTGATCGGCGCCTCAGGCATCGCACACGCACCGCACGTCACGCGCGCCACACGCATCGCGTCACGCCACCCCGCACCCGCCACCCGCCGCCCACATCCGCGACCCTTCACTAGGGCACACGGGGGGACACAGTCGTCCACCCGTCTGCCGACGGGAGGTCGCATGAAGGTCACCAGGGCGGTCACGCCCCTTCTTCCGCTCTGCGAGCGACTGCTGCCCACGAGCCTCGCGGGTCTCTCCGTGGCTCTGCTCAAGGCGACCGCCCTGGAGTTGGCGATCCTCGCCGGGCACATGCTGCTCTATCCGTCCGGAATGACCCAGGAGCGCCGGACCGCTCCCACACTCCCCCCGGCCGAGACCCCCAGGCTCCCCACCGAGGAGAAGCCCCCGGTCGTCCTGCTGCACGGGTTCATCGACAACCGCTCGGTCTTCGTCCTGCTGCGCCGCGCCCTCGCCCAGCACGGCGGCCGGCACCTCGAGTCGCTCAACTACTCCCCCCTCACCCGCGACATCCGTACCGCCGCCGAACAGCTCGGCCGGCACATCGAGGACGTCTGCGAACGCACGGGCCAGGAGCGGGTGGACATCGTCGGACACAGCCTCGGCGGACTGATAGCGCGGTACTACGTGCAGCGACTCGGCGGAGACCTCCGCGTCCGTACGCTCGTCACGCTCGGCACCCCGCACGGCGGGACGCTGGCCGTGCCGCTGGCGGACGCGCACCCCATCGTCCGCCAGATGCGGCCGGGTTCGGCACTGCTGGAGGAACTGCGGGAGCCGGCGCCGGGCTGCCGGACACACTTCGTGGCGTTCTGGAGCGATCTGGACCACGTCATGGTGCCGATGGAGACCGCCGGCATCGACCACCCCGACCTGATGGCACAGAACATCCGGGTCACCGGCATCGGCCACCTCGCCCTGCCCGTGCACCCCGCCGTCGTCGGCGAGATACGGCAGGCGCTCGACGCCCCGTCACCCGGCGCCCGTACCGCCGCCCGCCCCGGCGGCCTGACCGTGGCGTGAGCCCGCGGCCACCGACGGGGGCGCAGTGACGCTCGCCACACGACGGAAGAACCGGGACGTAAGGCGATAAACCCGGCGCACGCCCATGCGCCCCCACCACGCGCCCGACTCGTGCCACTCCTTCCGGCAGCGAGAACGCGCCCCACCTCCGGCACGCCATCACCCCGCGAAACACCTCGACCCCGCTGGCGCGGGCGTCCCGTCACCCCCACACGACGGTCGACTATCGAACGCGTTTCGAACGCAAGGCCAAGGTCGTACCCACAGACCGCCGAAAGACGCTCGAATGCCCGTTTCCTGCGCGCACGAAACCCGTTGAAGATTGTCGCGCCCGCATACCGCCGGGTACAGTCACCGCACTGCTCTGCCAGCCCCTGTCGTCGAGGCGAAAGAGAAGTTGGTGAACGATCGTCATCCGTCGGGGACCGCAACACCCCCGGCCCCGGCTTCCGAAGCCGACCCGGCGCACTACGCGTCGTACGGCCACCAGGAAGCCACCTATGGCGACTTCACCACGTACGGCGAATTCCCCGCCACCGGTTTCGACTCCGGCAACGGCGCCCCCGCGACCGCCACCGGCACCTTCGCGGCCGACCCCCTCTTCGGTGACCTGCCGGGCAATGACACCGGCTCCTACGACGCCTCCCAGTGGTCGACGGGCAACCACCAGACGCTGAACTACGACCCGTACGCCGCGCAGCACCACGCCGCCTACGACACGGGCAGTTACGAAACGACGTCCTGGTCGGCCGGTTACGAACACCTCTCCCAGGTCCCGACCCAGCCCCCGGGCCCCGACGCGAGCGGCCAGTGGGACGCCGGCAGCTGGCTGCAGGCCGAGGCGTCCGACGAGACGGGCCGGTCGGGGCACTCCGACCAGACCCAGCAGTGGGTCGGCACCCAGCACTTCGACACGGGCGCGTTCGACGCCACGCAGTGGAACAGCGACGGCACCCCGGCCGGCGACGAGCACGAGGGCCCCGCCGCGGAGTCGTACGAACACGACGGCGCCTCCGAGTCGTACGAGGCCCACGAGCACCCGCAGACCGTGGTGGTGGACCTCTCGGCCGAGGCCGCGGATTTCCACCAGCAGGCGACCGCCACCTTCGAGCAGATCGCCCCGTACGACCAGGACGAAAACCCCTCCGAGGACGACGAGTTCGAGACCGACGACGCGGACCGCGTCGCGCTCCTCGACGGCGAGGAGGAGGTCACCCCGGCGGAGACGAGGAGTGCCGGTCCCGGCAGAGCGGCCACGCGCGCGGCCTCCCGGTCGCGCCGGAAGGCTCCGGCCAAACGTTCCGCCCTGCTGACCGTGGCCGTTCCGTCGGCCTGTGTCATGGGTGTCGCCGGGATCGCGGCGGCCTCCGTCGGCGCCACGTCGGACGACACGGAGACGACGGCGTCGGTCAAGTCGGACGCCACCGCCGTGAAGCCGTCCACCGCCAACAACCAGCTGGACACCCAGCTGGAGAGCCTCTCCGCCGAGGCGGACGACTTCGCCGACCGGGCGAGCCGGACGCAGGAGCGCATCGACCTCAAGGCGCAGCAGGAGCTGGAGCAGAAGAAGGCGGCGGCCGACGCGGCCCGCAAGGAACGACTGCGGCCCAAGTTCGCGCTGCCGGTCTCCCAGCACGGACTGAGCGCGTACTACGGTCAGTCCGGCGTCAACTGGATGTCCCTGCACACCGGCATCGACTTCCCGGTCTCGTACGGCACCCCCGTGATGGCGGCGACCGACGGCACCGTGCGCACCCAGTGGAACGCCGCCTACGGCAACATGGTCGTCGTCACCGCCAAGGACGGCACCGAGACCTGGTACTGCCACCTCTCCACGTACAAGGTCGCTTCCGGTACGACCGTCAAGGCCGGCGACACCATCGCCTACTCTGGCAATTCGGGCAACTCGACCGGCCCGCACCTGCACTTCGAGGTCCACCCGGCGGGCGGCTCCGCCATCGACCCCCTGCCGTGGCTGCGCAGCCACGGGCTGGACCCGACCTGACCGGTGCCGTGACGGGCACCGTCACGGACAACCGGAACGAAGACCGGGCCCCTGCACACGCAGGGGCCCGAGGTGTGTCACGGGGCGGCGGCCCCGTCCTCCGCTACAGCTTCTCCACCGGTGCGTACCGCAGCAGCAGCCGCTTCGGCTTGGTGTCGCCGAAGTCGATCGTCGCCTCCGCGTTGGCGCCCGAGCCCCCGACGCCGACGACCGTGCCGAGGCCGAACTGGTCATGGGTGACGCGGTCGCCCACGGCGAGCGAGACCACCGGCTTCTCGCTGCCGCGACGGGTCGCGAAGCCGGACGCCCCCGAGGCCGACGAACGGGAACGGGACGACGACAGCGAGGACGCGATCCCTGAGGCCGGCCCCGAGGGCATCGGCGTGGAGGCACCCGTGCGCTTCCACTCCAGGTGCGTCGCCGGGATCTCCTCCAGGAAACGGGACGGCGGGTTGTACGAGGGCTGGCCCCAGGCGCTGCGCAGCGAGGACCGGGTGAGGTAGAGGCGTTCCCGCGCGCGGGTGATCCCGACGTACGCGAGGCGGCGCTCCTCCTCCAGTTCCTTGGTCTGGCCGAGGGCGCGCATGTGCGGGAAGACGCCGTCCTCCATACCGGTGAGGAAGACGACCGGGAACTCCAGCCCCTTGGCGGTGTGGAGGGTCATGAGCGTGATGACGCCCGAGCCGTCCTCCTCCTCGTCCGGGATCTGGTCGGAGTCGGCCACCAGCGCCACCCGCTCCAGGAAGGCGGGGAGCCCGGCAGGGGTCGCGGCCACCGCCTCGCCCTCGCCTTCCGCCGCCCCGGACTCCTGCTCGAACTCCAGGGCGACGGCGGCGAGTTCCTGGAGGTTCTCGATACGGGTCTCGTCCTGGGGGTCGGTGGAAGCCTGCAACTCGGCCAGATAACCGGTCCGTTCGAGGACCGCCTCCAGGATGGTCGCCGGTCCGGCGCCGGACTCGACGACCGTGCGCAGGTCGTCCATCAGCGTGTTGAACCGCTTGACCGCGTTGGTCGACCGGGCCGCCATGCCGTAGGCCTCGTCGACGCGCTTCAGCGCCTGCGGGAAGCTGATCTTCTCGCGCTGCGACAGGGCGTCGATCATCGCCTCCGCGCGGTCGCCGATGCCGCGCTTGGGCACGTTGAGGATGCGGCGCAGCGGGACGGAGTCCTCCGGGTTGGCGAGGACACGCAGGTATGCGAGGACGTCCCGGACCTCCTTGCGCTCGTAGAAGCGGACACCGCCGACGACCTTGTAGGGCAGGCCGACGCGGATGAACACCTCTTCGAACACACGGGACTGGGCGTTCGTCCGGTAGAAGACGGCGACGTCCCCGGCCTTCGCGTCACCCGCGTCCGTCAGCCGGTCTATCTCGTCGGCGACGAACTGGGCCTCGTCGTGCTCGGTGTCGGCGACATAGCCGGTGATCTGCGCGCCCGCGCCCGCGTTGGTCCACAGGTTCTTCGGGCGGCGGGACTCGTTGCGTTCGATGACGGCGTTGGCCGCGCTCAGGATCGTCTGGGTGGAGCGGTAGTTCTGCTCCAGCAGGATCGTCGTCGCGTCCGGGTAGTCCTCCTCGAACTGGAGGATGTTGCGGATGGTCGCGCCACGGAAGGCGTAGATCGACTGGTCGGCGTCACCCACGACGCAGAGCTCGGCGGGCGGTACGTCCCACTCGTCGGGCGGTACGTCCACGGGGTGCTCGGCGGTGCCGACCAGCTCTCTGACCAGGGCGTACTGCGCGTGGTTGGTGTCCTGGTACTCGTCGACGAGGACATGCCGGAAGCGGCGGCGGTAGTGCTCGGCGACGTCCGGGAAGGCACGGAGCAGATTGACCGTCGTCATGATCAGGTCGTCGAAGTCGAGCGCGTTCGCCTCGCGGAGACGGGACTGGTAGAGCGCGTAGGCCTGGGCGAGGGTCTTCTCGAAGCCGTCGGTGGCCTGGGCGGCGAAGTCCTCCTCGTCGATCAGCTCGTTCTTGAGGTTCGAGATCTTGGCGCTGAAGGACTTGGGCGGGAAACGCTTCGGGTCGAGGTCCAGATCACGGCAGACGAGCGCCATCAGGCGCTTGCTGTCGGCGGCGTCGTAGATCGAGAAGGAGGACGTGAAGCCGAGCTTCTTGGACTCCCGCCGCAGGATCCGGACGCAGGCGCTGTGGAAGGTCATGACCCACATCGCGTTCGCACGCGGACCGACGAGCTGCTCGACGCGCTCCTTCATCTCACCGGCGGCCTTGTTGGTGAAGGTGATCGCGAGGATCTGCCCCGGGTGGACGCGCCGCTCGCCGAGCAGGTGCGCGATGCGATGGGTGAGCACACGGGTCTTGCCGGAGCCGGCGCCGGCCACGATGAGCAGGGGCGAGCCCGCGTGGATCACGGCCGCGCGCTGGTTGTCGTTCAGCCCGTCCAGGAGCGCCGCCGCGTCGAGAGCGGGGCGGGGGGCTCCGTCGCGGTAGTACGCGTCCCGGTCCGGAGGCACGTCGAACTTCCCGCCGAACAGATCGTCCGGAAGCGGCTCCGGTACGTGATCGTCCTCGGGCGGCGGCGGGGGCTCCTCCGCGTGGCCGCGGGGGGCCTGGAGGTCCGCCAGGAAGCTGTCGTCAAAGAGGCTGCTCATCGCTCTCCGAGTCTAGGCGCCCGCACTGACAGCGGGAGGCCGCCCCGGGAAGTCCGCGTCCGCCGCGTATCGCTCCGCGGTGCCACGTACCGCGACCACGGTGCGACGGTGAGCGATCGAGCGTACCGCCTGCCGCACCGAAGAGGCTAAGGTCACGAAAACGTATCGGGCATATCGAACATCAACCTTCACACGGGCCACACGAATTGGCTAGCTTTTTCTTCTGGGCCGTACGACCCAACCGGCGAACGTCGCCGGGCCGCACGGACCTCCGCCGAGTCCGGTGCGCCTTTCCGAGGCAGCCGGAGCCGGGGACCCACCGTTCTCCGGGGTGAATCGACCCGACCGCCGCACGCGGCACGGGCCGTAGGGCAAACCTTCCGAAGCATGCGCCCGAACCCGACAGCTAACTCGGTAGGCGGACAACGGAAGGAGACGCCGAACCATGGCGCCGCACCGCAAACCGCGTCCGGCCGGAACGCGCGCGGGCATACGCACCCCCGCTCTCGCCACCGCGGCCCTCACCTCCGTGGCCCTGCTCTCCCAGTCGGCCACGGCCGCGCCCTCCGCCGACGGCAAGCCGAGCCTGGAGGAAGTCGAGAAGAAGGTCGGCGACCTCTACCGCCAGGCCGGCTCGGCGACCGAGACCTACAACGCGGCCAAGGAGAGGACGACCAGGCAGAAGAAGCAGGTCGAGACCCTCCTCGAAGCCGTCGCCAAGCGCCAGGAGAAGCTCAACGAGACGCGGGAGGAGCTGGGTTCGTTCGCCGCGGCCCAGTACCGCGCGGGCGCGACGGCCCCCGACCAGGCCTCGCTGCTACTGGCGGACGACCCGCGGGACTACTTCGACCAGAACCAGCTGATGGACCGGTTGACGGACCGTCAGAAGGAAACCGTCGACGGGTACGCCGCCGACCAGGCCGAGGCGGCGGAGAAGCGCCAGGAGGCGAGCGACAGCCTCGAACAGCTCACCGAGTCACAGAACACCCTCAAGGCCAGCAAGGCCAAGGTCCAGGCGAAGCTGGCCCAGGCCCGCGAACTGCTGTCCACCCTCACCGCCGAGGAGAAGGCCCGGCTCGCCGCGATCGAGCAGCGCGAGCGTGAGGAGGCCGACCGCAAGGCGGAGGACCTCGCACGGCAGCAGGCGGCACAGGCGACGCCCCAGGACTCCCCTGAAGCGCAGGACTCCCAGGACGGACAGGACTCCCGGACGAGCCAGGGGGGATCGGAGGCGCCCCCGGAGGGTGTTTCCGCCGGCACGGGGACGTCCACCGGCACCACCCCCGGCACCACCGCTCCGGCCGCCGACTCCACGTACGCCACGAAGGCGGCCAAGGCCATCGCCTTCGCCCGCGCGCAGATCGGCAAGCCGTACGTCTGGGGCGCCACCGGCCCCGGGTCCTACGACTGCTCCGGCCTCACCCAGGCCGCCTGGAAGGCCGCCGGCGTCGACCTCCCCCGCACCACCTACGACCAGGTCGCCGCCGGCACCACGGTCCCCCTCGCCGACGCCAGGCCCGGCGACCTCGTCTTCTTCTACGACAACATCGGCCACGTCGGCCTCTACATCGGCAACGGCATGATGATCCACGCCCCGAAGCCCGGCACGTACGTCCGCGAGGAGTCGGTCTTCTACGACGGCGAGTCCTCGGTCCACAGCGTGGTGCGACCGGCGTAGCCGCGCGGTCGCCGGGGGGCGCGGGGCCGTCAGGTCCAGAGCACCGCGATGAAGACGTTCGCGACGGTCAGCGCGCCCACCAGGCCGAACAGCGGCTTGTCCACCCTCTCCTCGTCCCGCTTCACGTAGACCAGCCCGAGGATCACGATCAGCAGGGCGAGCTTGACGCCGATCTTGATGTTGTTGACGGGCTGGTCGTCGGCCTGGTTGAGGCCGACGAGGAGCACGCCGGTGACGAGCATGGTGAGGGCACCGTGGAGCATGGCGGGCACGAAGCGGGCGGTGCCCCGCCCCATGGCCGTCATCTGGGTGAGGAAACCGCCCAGGAGCGAGGCGATGCCGATGATGTGGAGCCCGACGAGGATGTGGATGAGTACGTCCATGCGCGGAGCCTAATGAGGGGCCCTCGGCCGGCCGGGCACGGGGGCCGTCGCCGTCACGTCACGGAACGCGATGGCGCCGCGGCCACGGAGAGCCGATCTTGCATATATGCGCCGCATAGCACTGCCGCGCCACCGAGTGGTCCGAAATGACCGGATCGGTCATCGCTCAGCGTGAAGTCGGCGGCGCCTGGGCGGGATCACGGTCACATACGGTCACCTCGCGGTCGGTGCACGCCACTTCCGTACAACGCGTTACCGTGCCCTCACACCCAGGTTTAGCGTCCTCCCTCAGGTGACCGGCTCCCCACCGCCGCCCGGCCAGGGGCGGCAGTCGGACACCACCGCCGAGAAGGTCCGGCGGCGTCCCGCTCCCCCTGTGCGGGCCGCCGCCGGACGTGCCACCGCTCCCCCCAGGCGGTCCGTACGGACAGACGACGTCCGTACCGCGGACGGCGGTCGTACGGAGAGGACGTGGACTCCACGTGGCAGCGCACCGCAAGCCCAGACAGCGCTCACTCGGCGGCCATACGGTCCGCACGGCCGCGACCTTCGCCCTCGCGGGCGCGGCGACGGCGACCGGTTTCGACGGCACCGGGCACGCCGAGCCGCAGCTCACGCCCGACCAGGTCAGGGCGAAAGTGAACAAGCTGTTCCAAGAGGCCGAGGTCGCCACCGAGAAGTACAACGGCGCGAAGGAGAAGGCCGACACGGCGCAGGAGAACCTCGAAGAACTGCGCGACCAGGCCGCCCGCCGCACCGAACGGCTCAACTCGGCACGCGACGAGCTGGGTTCGCTGGCGGCGGCGCAGTACCGGCGCGGGGGCATCGACCCCTCGTGGCAGCTCGCGCTCTCCGCCGACCCGGACCAGTACCTGGACGGCGCCGCCCTCGCCGAGCGGGTCGGCAGCCGGCAGTCGGCGGATGTGGCCAGCGTCCGGAGACAGCTGCTGGAGATCGAGCGGCTGCGCGGGGCCGCCCGGGTCGAACTGGGCACGCTCAAGACCCGGCAGACCGAGCTGAAGCGGCACAAGAAGACCGTCACCTCGAAGCTGTCCGACGCCCGGCAGCTGCTCGGCCGGCTCACCACCGAGGACCGGGCACGGTTCGGCACCGCGGGCAGCACCACGGCGCACGCCTCCCGCTCCTCCGTCACCTCCCGCCGCGACCTCACCGGCCCGGTCTCCCCCGCCTCCGCCACCGCCGACGCCCCCGACTCCCGCGCCGCAGCGGCCGTCTCCTACGCCTTCTCCAAGCTCGGCAGCCCCTACGTCTGGGGCGCCACCGGCCCGCACGCCTTCGACTGCTCCGGTCTCACCCTGGCGGCCTACCGCGCCGCAGGCATCTCCCTCCCCCGCACCACCTATTCCCAGATCAACGCCGGCCGCCGCGTCTCCCGTTCGGAACTCCGCCCGGGCGACCTCGTCTTCTTCTACTCCGGCATCAGCCACGTGGGCCTCTACATCGGCAACGGCCAGATGATCCACGCCCCTAACCCCTCGGCCCCGGTACGTGTGGCCCCGCTCGACGAGATGCCCTTCGCGGGGGCCACCCGGGTGGCCTGACCCCTGACCGGCACGCCTCCTTCCCGGTCAGGACGCCTCCGCCGACGGGGGCAGGGCGGCGGGGGAGAGCCAGGCAATAGGGCGAGGCGGGGCTGGGCAGGCGCCTGGCGCTGGGGTGGGCGGGGTGGAGCGGCTTCTCCGGACAGGCCGAGGGCCGGGCTGCCCGCGCCCCGCCCCAGCGGGCTCGGCCGGGCTTCGTCCAGCCGGAGCGGTGACGGCCCGTCCGGGGCAGGACGAACTCGATCAGCGAAGGCCGCGCCGCCTCGACCGTCCTGCTGCCGCTGTCGCCCCGCACCCCGGCGCTGGCCTTCGGCGCCGACGCCCGCCCACCCCTCACACCAGGCGTCTCGCCGTCGCCCATCTCGTCAGCTCGTGCCGGTTGGAAAGCTGCAACTTCCGCAGGACGGCGGAGACATGGGACTCCACCGTCTTCACCGAGATGTAGAGCTGCTTGGCGATCTCCTTGTACGCGTAACCGCGGGCGATGAGACGCAGCACCTCGCGCTCGCGCTGGGTGAGCCGGTCGAGATCCTCGTCGACGGGCGGGGCGTCGGTGGAGGCGAAGGCGTCGAGAACGAAGCCGGCCAGGCGCGGGGAGAAGACGGCGTCGCCCTCCTGTACCCGGAAGATGGAGTCGACGAGGTCGGAGCCCGTGATCGTCTTGGTGACATAGCCTCGCGCACCGCCCCGGATCACACCGATCACATCCTCCGCCGCGTCCGACACGGAGAGCGCGAGGAACCGTACCGGCTGTTCGGCGTCCGCCATCAACGCGGAACAGCGGCGCAGGACTTCGACGCCTCCGCCGCCCGGCAGATGCACATCGAGGAGCACCACCTCGGGCCGCGTACTCGTGATCACCGAGACCGCCTGGTCGACGTCGGGCGCCTCCCCGACGACCTCCACACCCGTACGGTCCGTCTGCCCGATCTCGGCCTGCACCCCCGTACGGAACATCCGGTGATCGTCCACCAGCACGACCCGGACATGCCGTCCGGTCCCGGGGACGGCGACTCCGGCCCCGGACCCGCCTTCGGCCGCGGCGGACTGTCCGGTCGGGGCGGGCTGCCCGGTCGAGGCGGGCTGCCCCGATCCGGCCGGCACGTCGGGGCCGCCGGCAGGGGCGGCCGCTGTGGTCGTGGAAGGCGTGTCGGGCCGGCCCGACTCGTCGGGCACACCCTCGGCCGCGGTGGTGCCCCGCCCCGTCGCACCTTGCTGGTCCCCGACCGGGCCAGTGCCCGAACCGCCGTCCGCGGCAAGGTCGTTCGCCCCGTTCGCGTCACTCATGACGTCGTCTCCGCCCTCTCCATCTCCAACTCGACCTCCGTGCCGCCGTCCGGTACGGCGCGGAGCCGTGCCGTGCCTCCGTTGCGCTCCATACGGCCGATGATCGATTCTCTGACCCCCATGCGGTCGGCGGGTATCGCGTCGAGATCGAAGCCCGGACCGCGGTCACGGACGGACACGAAGACCGTCCTTCCCTCGACCTCCGCGAAGACCTGCACGGCACCGCCCTCGCCACCGTACTTGGCGGCGTTCACCATCGCCTCGCGCGCGGCCTGCATCTGTGCGGTGAGTCCTTCGTCGAGAGGGCAGTCGCCGACGACGACCACCTCTAGGGGAACGCCGTGCTTGTCCTCGACCTCCGCGGCGTTCCGCCGCACGGCCTCCGCGAGGGTGTCCGGCTCGTCGTCCTCGTCCTTTCCTGTGCCCTCGGGCTTGTACAGCCAGTTCCGCAGGTCGCGCTCCTGGGCGCGGGCGAGGCGGCGCACCTCGTTCGGGCTGTCCGCGTTGCGCTGTATCAGCGTCAGCGTGTGCAGCACCGAGTCGTGGACGTGGGCCGCGACCTCCGCGCGCTCCTGGGCGCGGATACGCATCAGGCGCTCCTCGGAGAGATCCTGGGTCATGCGGACGAGGTACGGGCCGGCCAGCAGCGTTATGCCCACGAGCACCGCGAGCGCGGCCTGCAGCACCGAGCCCAGGTGGGCGGCCGAGCCCTGCAGGACGAATATCCCGGACACACCCGCGGTGACCAGCAGGACGCCGGCCCCGGAGCGGAGAAGCGTGATCGTCCGCCGACGGCGGCCGACCTCGGCCCAGCGGGCACGCCGTGCGTTGTCCGCCTGACGCCAGACCAGGGCGACGCCGGCCGCCACGAGGACGGTGGGCCAGAGGTACGCCCGGGCGGCCCCGCCGAGATCCACGTTGCCGACGAAGACCATGGCCACGACGACCATGAGGAGGAGAGCGACTATCTGGCCGCGGTCGGGTTTGCGGGCCACGAGCCTGCGGCGGCCGTCGGGTGAGGTCTCGGTGGCGAGGGCCGGCGGCCGCTGGTTGTCGACGCCTCCCACACCGAGCGGGACGAAGAACCAGAACGCGGCGTAGACCAGGGCACCCAGGCCGTCCGCGAGGAAGAGGCCGGCGAACACGAGCCGCACCCAGGTCACGGGCAGCCCGAGATGTCCGGCGAGCCCTCGCGCCACGCCTCCGAGCCAGCGTCCGTCGCTGCTGCGGTAGAGCTTGCGCGGGGGCCGCGGAGTGTCGACTGGCAGTGCTGCGGCTTCCGGCATGCCATCGATATTCACACGCACGGCGGATCGAGGCATCAGGGTCGATCCCCGAGACGCCCCTGATCTTCGGGCCGGGCAGGCTCGAACACATCCCCGGGCGGATATCAGGGTTCGACCAGGGTCGTCCTGACTGCCATCGGGGCCGCTCGGCGGTCACGATGGACGCATGACGGATCACCAGCACGCGGCAGCGGAGCCGGGCCCCGGCTCGGGTCCGGACGCCCAGCGGCCCATGACCGAGCCGCAGGACGCCGTGCCCCCGCCACCGGACACGGGGGCGGAGGAACCGCGCGCACACGGGAGCACGGGCACAGGCACGCAACGACAGGCGGGTGCGGGCGGGCGGGCGAGCGCGGGCGCTCCCACCGATCGGACGGTCCCCGCGGACCCTCCCGGAGCTGCCGGCCGCCCCTCCCCCGGCGCGGCGGACCCGTCCGCACCTGGCTCGACGGGGCGTCCCTCCCCCGACGATCCGGTCGGGGGGCCCGCCGCTCCGCACAAGTTCCGTCGCGACCGGCGGTACAAGACGCTGGGCGGTGTCTGCGCCGGGCTCGGGCGTCAGTGCGACATGGATCCGGTGATCTTCCGGGTGGTGCTGGCGGTGCTCGCCGCGACCGGCGGCTTCGGCCTCGTCTTCTACGGCTTCGCCTGGTTGTTCGTACCGTACGACGACGAGGAGGAGAACGAGGTACGCAAGCTGCTGACCGGCAGGGTCGACGGCCAGGCCCTCGCGGGAGTGCTCTTCGCGCTGGTCGGCTGCGGCGTCTTCCTCACCATGCTGAGCAACACCACGGTCCTGACCTTCTCCGTGGTCGTCTCCCTGCTCCTGGCCGGCGCGGGGTACTGGTCGCAGCAGCGCGGCGCCCCCGACCCCGATCCGCTCGCCGCACAGGCCGTAGCCGACGCCCCACCGGAGGCCCAGGCTCCGCCCGTGGCATCCGCCTACCCCTCCTGGTGGCGCGACCCGATCATCAAGGACGGAAAGCACGTGGGCGGCACGGGCTATCTGTGGGGGCCGTGGACGGCCGCCGACCGGGACATGGCGGCAGCCGCCAACATCGCCAGGGGTGTCATGCCCGCCCGCCGCGACACCCGCACCGTGCGCCCGCCGAGACCACGTGGTCCGCGCTGGACGGGCGGCTGGATATTCCTGCTCGCGCTGCTCGCCGGTGGCCTCGGCACCGGCGCGACCTGGGAGGGCCGCCCTCTCGCCACCAGCCTGCAGACCGGTCTGGCCTGCGCGCTGACGGTGTTCGGCCTGGGTATAGCCCTGAGCGCCTTCCTCGGCCGTACCGGGGCGGGGTCGATCTTCCTGGCCCTGATCACCGCGGGGATGCTCGCGTGCACGGCGGCGCTTCCGGCGAACATCACCACAGACTGGGCCCGCACGGAGTGGACACCGCGAAACGCGAAGAGCGTGGCGCCCCGGTACGAGCTGGGAACCGGTGTGGGCACGCTGGACCTGTCCGAGGTGGAGATACCGAAGGGCGGGACGCTCACGACGAGCGTGGAGGTGGGCGCGGGCAAGGTGAGGGTGGTGGTCCCGCGGGACGTCACCGTTCGGCTCGACGTCCAAGTGGGCCTCGGTGACATCCAGTTGCCGGGTGACGACAAGGAGGACGTGGACGTGGCACCGGACAAGAGTGATCGGCTGACACTGCCCCCCGGGAAGGGCTCGGACGGCGGTGGCACGCTCGCCATCGACCTCGAAGTCGGAGTGGGACAGGCGGAGGTGGCCCGTGCTGCGTCATGAGTTCCGGCCGGGGACGCTCATAGCAGGCCTCTTCCTCACCGCCGCCGGCGTCGTGTATCTGGGCGACGCGGGCGACGCCTGGCGGACCCCTTGGTTCGCCGTGATACCGCTCGTGATCGGAGGGCTGTGTCTGGCGGGGGTGGTGGGGGTTCTGGACTACGCGATACGTGGGCACCGGGCGTTCGCACGGACGAGGCCGCCGGGGCCGCCAGGGCCGCCGGGACATGGGGGTGCGACAACGGCCGGGACGGCGGAGAGTGCCAGTACTCCTGGGAATGCGAGTCCGGCCGGCAGCGCGAATTCGCCTGGGGTGACGGGCGCGGCCGAGAACGCGAGTACGGCCGGGACGGTGACCGGGTCGGATTCGGGTGGGACGACAGGACCGAGCGGCCCTGCGGGGTGAGCCTGCCTGCATGGTCGGGGCGGCGGATGGGCTGCCGCGCGGGGCACCCGGGGCGTGGGAGAGCCAGCCGCGAACTGTGCGGGGAGCTGTGGTGACGCCTGGGCGGAGGCGGTGCGGAGCTCAGCGGTAGGCGTGTGCGCGGTGCCTGCTGCCGCCGTGACGGCGGGAGCGGATGGCCGCGTCCACGGAGAGCACCGGGGCGCCGGCGAGGACCAGGGGGATCCAGGCCATGAGGTAGGGGAGGTCGTTGCCGTAGTAGTAGGGGGATGCCGACCAGCTCACCGTCAGCCAGAGACTGAGGGAGATCAGGGCGCCGCCGAAGGCGGCGAGGCGGGTGAGGAGACCGAGGAGGGCGCCGATGCCGACGGCCAGTTCACCGATGGCAATGGCGTAGCCGAAGCCGACGGGGTTCTTGAGAGCCATGTCGATCATGGCTGGGATGGCGGAGGATTCCCTGGTGGCGCTCATCATGTCGCCGATGGAGCCGGAGCCGGAGGCCGCCATGAACGCACTGTCGGTGAGTTTGTCCAGGCCCGCATAGATGAAGGTGATGCCGAGGAAGACACGTAGGGGCAGCAGGGCGTAGCGGGTGGCCGTGTCTCGCCAGTCGGGGCCGCCATCGCGATAGGAGGTGTAGGAGTCCGTGCGAATGTCGTGAGTCATGGTCTGCGCCGCCTCTTGTCCGCCGTGCCGTTGACCCCTCAACAGACGATACGTTCGCAGGGGTGGGGGTGCTCAATGGTTAGGGCGTGTTTTTCCGGGTCGGGGATGCTTTTCGAGGGTCGAGTCGCGGCTTCGTCCGCCACGTCTACGCCGGACCATGTCATGGCCCCGCAGCCCCGGTCCGTCCCGATCCGTCCTGTTCCCGTTCCGTCTTGAGAGGCTCGCGCCTCTTCGCACTCACCCCGACTCGCTCGCGCGGCTCCGCGTCGGCGGCGTGGAGCCCGGCCGTCCGCCGGGGGCCGCGACGGCGGTTCCCCCGACGCTCACGGTCTCGCTCGTTCGCGCCCCGCCACCCCTGCACGAGCCTGGGCCCCCGGGCGCCCAGCACACTGCCGCTCGCCCGCGGCGCCCCATGCCGGGCACCCAGCACTCAGCACCGCACCCCTGCCCGGCGCCTGGCAGGTACGCCCCCGTATCTCGCCGCCCCGCCCGCTCCTCGCCCTCCCTGACGTGGTCGCTCAGTCCGCTGAGACCTCGATCGTGTAGCGGTTGGTTTCCACGCCGGCGGCCGTGACGACCTGGACGTCGACCTTGCCGGGTTCGACGTCGGCGGGGACGGGGGCGGTGAGGACGGCGTCCGTGGGGTTGCTGAAGCCGCCGGCGACGGGGACGAGGGGGACGTGGACGTGGACGGCGCCGATGCGGACGACCATGCGGGAGAGGTGATCGGCGGTCTGGGCGCCGGGCGGGACGAAGCCGGCGCCGCGGATCTCGATGTCGTCGCCGTTGCGGATGGGGGCGTCGAGATCACCGGCCTCACGGGCGCGGACGACGGAGAGGACGACAGGACGGCCGCCCTCGGCATATTTGCCGGCGACGTAGGTGGCGGCGGAGACCAGGACGAGGAGGGCCAGGCCCCAGGGGAGGTCGGGGAGTTGGTCGGGGCGGCGGGCGAGGCGGACCGCCGCGAAGGCGAGGGCGACGGCGCAGACGATCACGTACTGGATGTCCGTGAAGCTGCCTCGGCCGGAGTCGTCGGTGAGGAGGTCGGCGGCGCGAGGGCGAGGGGCGCGGACCTTCTGGAGTCGCTGGGAGAGGACACGGAGACCGACCACGCGGCGGACCAGAACGGCGATGCCGCAGACGACGGCCAGGACGGTGACGATGCCCGCGCCGCGGGTGAGGTCGAGTCCGGCGATGAGGGCGTCGCGTTCCCGGTGGTCGGAGGCGGCGGCCAGGCGGCCGACGAGGACGAGAACCGCGAAGACGACGAAGATCACCCAGGCGGCCGCGATCGCGCGGGAGGTGGACAGACGGTTGTCCTCGCCGATGACGGGGGCGAGGGCGCCACCGCGTGCCCGGTGCAGATATCCGGCGCCCGTCAGTGCCGCGCCCACCAGCAGGGCGGCGAGCAGACCGGCGGTGCGGGCGACCGTCCAGCCCGCGCCGATCGCGGTGAGGGACTGGACGAGGAGGAGGGTCACGACGGCGGCCCAGACGACGATCGCCGTGCGCAGCCACAGACGGCCGAGCCAGGCCTCGCCCTCGACGCGGCCGCGTTCGGCGACGAGGGCCGCGGACTGGGTGAGTTCGTCGGAGACCCACTGCCGAGAGGCGGACGCGGAGTGTGCGACGGCTGCCGGCAGTCCCTGCCCGGACGCGAACTCCTCCCGCTTCAGCAGGAACGCGGCGACCGCGCGCCGGTGTCCCGTACGCGCCCCGTGCGGGCAGTCCCCGCACGTGCACCCGCCTTCATGGGCCGCGCCCATGCCCCCTCTGGCCTCCTGCACCGCCACGCCCGAGCCCGCCTTCCCGCACCGCGTCGCCTGCGCGACCGCGTCCTTCGGCATTCGCCGCCGTTGTCATCGCCGTCATTGTCACGGCCGTCGTCGTCACGGCCGTCGTCGTCACGGCCGTCGTCGTCACGGCCGTCGTCGTCACGGCCGTCGTCGTCGCGATTGTTTCGTCCAGGACCCGTCTTCGGCATGGCCGTCAGCAGGACCGTTGTCGTCCGTCGTCAGTACCGTTACCTCGGTTCGGTCGCCGACGCCGCCGTCCGTGCCGTGCCGATGCCTCCGTCGCCGCCTTCGTGGACGGATCAGGGCCTCGTGGGCCTCGTCCGCACGTCCGCTCACTGCCACGGCCGTGCGGCCGTACAAGTGACCTGCGATGACAGCGAATTGTGCCGTACGGGACATGGCCCGCGTCCGGCAGGTCCACTCCGCGCAAGGGAGGAGCGGGGTGAAGTCCCGGTGTCCGTGTTGACCCGGCCGCGAGAATCCAGCCATCGCCCACCCCCGACCACCGGGGCGACAACGACCACCGCGACCGCCACGATCACCACGGCGACAACGACCACCACGACGTCCTTCTGCGGCGGCGCAGCGGATTGGGCGAACTCCACCGTCAGGGTGTCCTGACGGACGAGGAGTTCGCCCCCACGAAGGCGGCCGTGCTGCGCGACTTCTGACCGGCCGGCAGCCCGGGGCCGGCGCGCCCCGGGTCAGCTCAGCAGGTCCGGCTCGCTCCTGCTGATGTCCTGCCACAGCGGCTGGTAGTTGATCCACGCCACCAGGTCGCCGCCCGCCTGCTCCCGCGTCGCCGCGGCCAGCCGGTGTTCGATCAGCAGGGGGCGTCCCGCAGCCTTGGCGGTGAGCTGCACCTGGGCCGAGCGTTCCATCGACAGGAACCACCACGCCGCCGCGTCGACCGAGTCGCCGACCGTCAGCAGACCGTGGTTGCGCAGCACGAGCGCCTTGCGGCTGCCGAGCACGCCGGCGATGCGGCGGCCCTCCTCCGTGTCCACGGCGACGCCCGTGTAGTGGTCGTAGAGCGCCTGGTCCTCGTAGAACGCGCAGGACTCCTGGGTGATCGGGTCGAGCAGCTCGCCGAGTGCGGCCAGCGCGCGGCCGTGCACGGAGTGACAGTGCGCGACCGCGACGACGTCGGGGCGGGCAGCGTGCACCTGTGCGTGGACCGTGAAGGCGGCCTGGTTCACGTGGTAGCGGCCCTCGATCACCTGCCCGTCCTGGTTGGCGAGGACCAGGTCACTCACCGTGACGTGCTTGAACGGCATCCCGAAGGGATTGACCCAGAAACAGTCGCTGAACTCAGGGTCGCGCGCGGTGATGTGTCCCGAGACGCCTTCCTCGAACCCCAGTCGCCCGAAGATCCGCAGGGCCCCGGCCAGCCGTTCCTTGCGGTGCCGTCGCTCGTCCTCCGCCGCCTCGTGCATCGGCGGCATGGCGAACCGGAGCTGGTCGGTGGGTAGGGGCAGGGGCGGTGTGGGCCCGTGCATGTGTCCTCCAGGGTGACTTCCTTTACGAATCGGAAGTTACCGTCGGTGCCCCTGGCAGAACAGGCCCGTCCCGTGAAGAGAGTGCGCAACCGTTACGCAAGTCACGGAAGCGCGCCACACCGCACACCGTTCGCTCGGGTCGAACCGCCGCTGTACCTCGCTCGGGGTAACCGGACAGTGGGTGTCGGGTATCCGCGCGAGACTCGACGTATGCCGGAGAATCTTTCGAACTGGGGCGCGTTCGTCGCCGCCGAACCCGAACTCGCACAGACGGTCGAGGCGCGCTTCGGTGCGTTCACCCATCACGTCCTCGCCACCCTCCGCAGGGACGGCTCCCCGCGTACGACCGGGCTGGAGGTCCGGTTCGTGAACGGGGAGCTGTGGCTGGGGATGATGCCCGACTCGCGCAAGGCGCTCGATCTGCGCCGGGACCCGCGTTTCTCGCTGCAGGCCAACCCGGGCCCCGGCACGGAGATGGGCGGCGGTGACGTACGGGTGAGCGGACGGGCGGTCGAGGTCGACGATCCCGCCGTCAAGGCGGCGTACGGCGAAGAGGTGGAACCGCCGGAGCCGTTCCACCTCTTCCGCACCGAGTTGACGGAGGTCGTACGGACCTACGTCGAGGACGACACGTACCTCGTCGTCCAGATCTGGCAGCCCGGAGAGCCGGTGCGGACCCTCAGACGGACCTGAGCTCCGGCGCGCGGTACGCGGCGGGGCTCACTCCCACTCGATGGTGCCCGGGGGCTTGCTCGTCACGTCGAGGACGACGCGGTTGACGTCGGCGACCTCGTTGGTGATCCGGGTCGAGATCTTGGCGAGGACGTCGTACGGCAGCCGGGACCAGTCGGCGGTCATGGCGTCCTCGCTGGACACCGGGCGCAGGACGATCGGGTGGCCGTAGGTGCGGCCGTCGCCCTGGACGCCGACGCTGCGGACGTCCGCCAGCAGCACCACCGGGCACTGCCAGATGTCACGGTCGAGGCCGGCCGCCGTCAGCTCCTCACGGGCGATGGCGTCGGCCTCGCGGAGCAGGTCGAGCCGGTCCTTGGTGACCTCGCCGACGATCCGGATGCCGAGGCCGGGGCCGGGGAACGGCTGGCGCTGGACGATCTCCTCCGGGAGCCCCAGTTCCTGGCCGACCATCCGGACCTCGTCCTTGAACAGCTTGCGGAGCGGCTCGATGAGCTTGAACTCCAGGTCCTCGGGCAGGCCGCCCACGTTGTGGTGGGACTTGATGTTGGCCGTGCCGGTGCCGCCGCCGGACTCGACGACGTCCGGGTAGAGGGTGCCCTGGACGAGGAACGCCACCTCGGGGCCCTCGTCGGCGATGATCTCCGCCTGGGCCTGCTCGAAGACACGGATGAACTCGCGGCCGATGATCTTCCGCTTCTGCTCGGGGTCGGAGACCCCGGCCAGCGCCTTGAGGAACCGCTCCTCCGCGTCGACGACCTTCAGCTGGACGCCGGTCGCGGCGACGAAGTCCTTCTCGACCTGCTCGGTCTCGTTCTTGCGCATCAGACCGTGGTCGACGTAGACGCAGGTCAGCTGGGAGCCGATGGCCTTCTGCACGAGGGCCGCGGCGACGGCGGAGTCCACGCCGCCGGAGAGGCCGCAGATCGCGCGCTTGTCGCCGACCAGCTCGCGGATGGCCTCGACCTGCTCCTCGATGACGTTGCCGGTGGTCCAGCTGGGGGTGATGCCCGCGCCACGGTAGAGGAAGTGCTCCAGGACCTGCTGGCCGTGCGTGGAGTGCATGACCTCCGGGTGGTACTGGACGCCGTACAGCTTCTTCTCGTCGTTCTCGAAGGCGGCGACCGGGACGACGTCGGTGGAGGCCGTGACGGTGAAGCCCTCGGGGGCGGCGGAGCAGGCGTCGCCGTGGGACATCCAGACCGTCTGCTCGTCGGGGGTGCCCTCGAAGAGGGTGCTGCCGCTCTTGGCGACGTGCAGGGGGGTACGGCCGTACTCGCGGGCGCCGGTGTTGTCGACGGTGCCGCCGAGGGTGGTGGCCATCAGCTGGAAGCCGTAGCACATGCCGAAGACGGGGACGCCGGCCTCGAAGAGCGCGCGGTCGAGGCGGGGGGCGCCCTCGGCGTAGACCGACGAGGGGCCGCCGGAGAGGATGATCGCCGCCGGGTTCTTGGCGAGCATCTCCGCGACCGGCATGGTGCTCGGCACGATCTCGCTGTAGACCCGGGCCTCGCGGACCCGTCGGGCGATGAGCTGGGCGTACTGGGCGCCGAAGTCGACGACCAGGACGGTGTCGGGAACGGCGGCAGCGGGGTTCGCTGATGACACGGGGTGCCTTCCGGCGGTGGGGCGGGGGTCTGTGAGGTCGAGTCTACCGGGGTGCGCCCCGGCGGAGCGGGCCCACCGGGGACTCCGCCCCCGGCCCCCGGACCCACGCCCGTCAGTCCCCCGGCGCGGACGGGACCGGGACAGGCCGTGGCATACTGGCGCCCATGCTCACGCACCCGACCTTCCTCTTTACCTATGGCACCCGGTCCGCCGGCTGCCACGGTCGTGTTGCTTGAGCTACTGATCAGCGACTTTCCCAGGCGCCCCGGACCGACACGGTCCGGGGCGTCCTGCGTGTTCCGGGTCCTGCCGCTCCGGGGAGCCACGTCCGGCTTCGACCTCCTGCGAGGAGCTCCCCATGACCATCACGAACACGACCACCGCCGGCCCGGCCACCACCGGCGGGGCCGCCCCGCACACGACCACCGCCGACGAGGCCGCCCCGCACAGGACCGCCGTCGGCACAGCCGCCACGGGCGCGACCACCGCGGGCGGGACCGTCGTCGACTCGACCGGCGCCCGCACCGGCGAGGCGGCCGAGGTGATCGCCTGCGCCCGTGAACGCATCGACACACTGGACGACCGGATCATCGGCCTGATCCAGGAACGGACGGCGGTCTCCGCCGTGATCCAGCAGACCCGTATCGAGTCCGGCGGCCGCCGGGTGAACCTCTCCCGCGAGATGGACGTCCTCGCCCACTACCGGGACGCTCTCGGCAGGCCCGGCACCGCGCTCGCCATGACCCTGCTGGAACTGTGCCGGGGTCGCGTCTGACGGCGCACGTACGTACGCCTGCCCTCTCACCCGTACGGCGCGTGACCGTCGCACGACACGCTTCGTTGGTGTCGGTGTCCGTGCCAGCCAGGCCCGGGCCCGAAAGAACCACGCGTGGCTCCGCTGGAGCGATGAGGCGTACGGATCGTGCCGTGCGCCGTGGGACCTCGCTCCAGGGTTGTGACCGGACGGCAGGGGACAGCAGCCCGGTCACGCAAGAGAACGGCCGGCTCCGGGGACGCCCGGGGCCGACCGGCGGAATCCTGTTCAGGGGCGGCCGGAACGGTTGCGGAGGCCGTTTCCCCGCCCTCACGACGCGGAACAGGACGCCCTCGACCGCCCCCGGTCGGTACCAGGCGCACGCCCCCGGTGCGCCGGGCGCCGCCGCCCCTTGTCCACCTTCCCGAAAAGCGGCGCACACCCCCCGGCGCCGCTCTCGGGGCACCGGCGCCGCCCTGACGTCGGTGCTGACGCAGAAGGGCCCCGCGGCTTCCGTCCGACGCTGTTGGAACCAACAGCATCGCATCCGTCCCGCGGGGCCCTTCGTCACGCCGTGGTCCGCTCAGCCGGCGGCCTTCTCCAGCTTCGCGACCTGCGCGTCGAGGATCTCGTCCGGCACCTCGGCCTTGTCCGCGTCGAGCATGTTCATCGAGTAGAACCCGATGAGCGTCGAACCGCTGCGCACCACCGTGAAGGACATCGGGATCTTGGCCCCCTCGATGTCGGCCTTCAGCTTGTACGCGACGGCCTCGTCGCCCTGCTTCGGGGCGGGGCGGGACTCGACGGCGGTGTACGTGTTGCCGACGTGCTCGTATCCGTCGCAGGTCTCCGTCGCCGTGCGCAGGTCGGCCATGGCCTTCTCGGCGTCGCTCTGCTCGTGTGCGGCGAGGGCGAGGGAGACGACGCTCGCGGAGAGGTCGTCCTCGGAGGTGACGGTGCGTCCTGCTCGGGCCTTCGGCTGCGGGTCCGAGGTAAATTCGAACATGTTCGCGAGCGGCTGGCAGGCGGCCGGCTTCGCGGGAACGGGCACGCCGGACATCTCGTCCGCGGGCATGTCGGCGATCTTGTAGCCCTTCACGTCCCCCTTCGTGAGGGCCGCTTCCTTCAGCTGGGCCTCGGTCAGCGCGGCCTTTCCGCCGCCCTTTGCGTCCTGCCCGTCCCCGGCGGAGGCGCTGCCGACGGACGTCGGCTTCGCCTGCGCGTCCTTGCTCTCGTCGCCGCCCCCGCCGCACGCCGCGGTGAGCCCCAGCACGGCCGCGACCGAGACGACCACCGCAGCCCGCGACACCTTCGACCCGATGGCCCCCGCGTTCGTGTCCCCCATGGAGATGCCCCCCACCTTCACGTCCCCCACCTTCATGTCCCCCGCCTTCATGTCCCCCGCCTTCATGTCCCCCGCCCTCACGGCGTTCTCGCATGCCTCACAGAGGCCCCACAGGCCACATCAGATCATGTGTGCGACCCGGCGCCACAAGCGGTTTCAGGTAGCACTGCAGCCTCAGCATGACGTGACTCAGGTCACATGAAAAAACCGTCATCGCGGGGGCAACCCTTCACCCGGCTCATGGGTCACACCTGGCACACGAGAGAAGGACCCGCACTCGGAGGGGGGTGCGGGTCCTTCTCCGCTGCTGTCTCCCGCGCGGTCACCATCACCACGGAACGGGCCGACCGGCCTACTTTTTCGGCGGCACCCCCGGCACCGGCAGCAGGGGCAGCCGCAGCGCGCCGAAGGCGTCCTCCGGGACCGCCG
The DNA here is from genome assembly GCF_042802995.1 of Streptomyces sp. NPDC057438. NCBI lineage: Bacteria > Bacillati > Actinomycetota > Actinomycetes > Kitasatosporales > Streptomycetaceae > Streptomyces > Streptomyces sp. NPDC057438. Next base: position 332,369 of record NZ_JBHVDD010000001.1, on the reverse strand, counting down.
GGTGCAGGGGCTCCACGGGGCCAAGCCGTTCGTAGGCCGCACCCGGGGCCGGGCGGCGGTCGGGCTCACCCTTGTTCGGCCAGTACGACATGGCGCGCTCGGCCTGGGCGGTGATGGTCAGCGACGGGTTCACGCCCAGGTTCGCGGAGACGGCGGCGCCGTCGACGACGGAGATGCCGGGGTGGCCGTACAGGCGGTGGTACGGGTCGATGACGCCGTCGGCCGCGGTGGCGCCGATGGGGCAGCCGCCGAGGAAGTGTGCGGTGAGCGGGGTGCCCATCAGCTCGCCCACATTGCTGCCGGCGAAGCCGTTGATCTCGGCGGCGAGGGCGGAGGCGGCCCTCGAAGCGGCCTCGATCTGCTTGGGGTTGGGCGCGCCATGGCCCTGACGTGCCGTCAACAGGCCCTTGCCGAGCCCCTTCGGCTTGAGATGCGTGGACAGGGAGTTGTCCAGGGACTGCATCACCAGACCGATGATGGTCCGCTCCGACCAGCGGCGGTTGGAGAGCGAACGGGCCACCAGCAGCGGGTGCCTGACCGCGTTGGCCAGCCAGCCGAGCACGCGGGAGGCGTCCGACGCGGTGCCGCCCGCGTACGGGACCTGGAGGATGGACAGGCCGCCCATCGCGTTGGATCCCTTGCCGTAGCGGACCGGCTCGATGTGGGTGTTCTCGTCGGGGTGGATGGAGGAGGTGATCGCCACGCCCCGGGTGAAGTCGACCTCGGGCGCGCCGTGGGCCTTGCGGTAGCGGCGGCTGTCGGTCTGGGCGCCGACCAGGGCCTCCGAGTTGGTGCGGGTCAGCATGCCCAACCGGTCCGAGATGTGCGGCAGTTGACCGTTCGCCTTCATACGGTGCAGCAGGGTCTGGGTGCCGTAGGTGCCGGCCGCGAGGACGACGTGGCGGGCCTTCAGCACGCGGCCCGCACCCTTGCGCCGCCGGTCGGTCGGGAGGGTGGAGACGGCGTAGCCGCCCTGCGAGTCCTCCGTCACGGCCACCACCGTCGTCATCGGGTGGACGACGGCGCCCGCCTTCTCGGCGAGGTGGAGGTAGTTCTCGTTGAGGGTGTTCTTGGCGCCGTGGCGGCAGCCGGTCATGCACTCGCCGCACTCGGTGCAGGCCCTGCGGGCGGGACCCGCGCCTCCGAAGTAGGGGTCGGCCGCCTGCTCACCGGGGGCGGCCTTCGCCTTGCCGTCGGCGTCCTCGCCGTCACCGAAGAAGACACCGACCGGGGCGAGGTGGAAGCTGTCGCCGACCCCCATCCGTTCGGCGGTGGCCTTCAGGTGCACGTCGGAGGGGGTCATCGTCGGGTTGAGGCGTACCCCGAGCATGCGGCGGGCCTGGTCGTAGTACGGCTGCAGCTCCTCCTGCCAGTCGGTGATGTCCTTCCACTGCGGGTCCTCGAAGAACGGCTTGGGCGGTACGTAGAGGGTGTTGGCGTAGTTGAGGGAGCCGCCGCCCACGCCGGCCCCGGCCAGCACCATGACGTTGCCCAGCAGGTGGATGCGCTGGAGGCCGTACATGCCGAGGGCGGGGGCCCAGAGGTAGTTCTTGAGGTCCCAGGAGTTCCTGGGGAGGGTGGCGCGGGTGAAGCGGCGGCCCGCCTCCAGGACGCCGACCCGGTAACCCTTCTCCGTGAGACGGAGGGCGGTCACCGAGCCTCCGAAGCCGGAGCCGACGACGATGACGTCGTAGTCGTACGACACGTGTTCTCCTCGTTGAGAACGGTCCTTGTCTGCGGGCCGTCTGTGGTTGCTCGCGGTTCCCCGCGCCCCTCAGGGTCTACCTGAGCCGCAGTGCCTTCATCGCCCTCAGGCTGCGGCTCATGAACTGGGCGTACTTCTCGTCGTCCATGCCGAAGGAGGGGGCCATGGGCAGCAGGCGCTGCTGGGCGACCGTCTGGGCCTCCGTGTACTTGAGGATGCCCTCGGAGCCGTGGCGGCGCCCGAGGCCGGAGTCCTTCATGCCGCCCATGGGGGACTGGACGCTGCCGTAGGCGGAGGCGTAGCCCTCGTTGATGTTGACCGTGCCGGCGCGGACACGGGAGGCGACCTCGCGGCCGCGGCGGCCGTCCTTGGTCCAGACGGAGGCGTTGAGGCCGTACGCGGTGGAGTTGGCCTCCGCTATGGCCTCGTCCTCGTCCGTGAAGCGGTAGATCGAGACGACCGGGCCGAAGGTCTCCTCGGTGCAGACGGACATGGGTTCGGTGACGCCGTCGAGGATGGTCGGCTCGTAGAAGTAGGGGCCGATGTCGGGGCGGGCCACGCCGCCCGCGACGACCTTGGCGCCCTTCTCCACGGCCTCGTCGACGTGCCGGGTGACGGTCTCCAGCTGGCGGTCGCCGACCAGGGAGCCCATCTCGGCGCCGTACGCGAGGGACTTGCCGAGGCGCATGGCCCTGGTACGGGCGGCGAAGCGCTCCAGGAAGGCGTCGGCGACGGACTCGTGGACGTACAGCCGCTCGATGGAGATGCAGAGCTGGCCGGCGGAGCTGAAGCAGGCGCGGACGGCGCCCGCCGCCGCCTTCTCTATGTCGGCGTCCGCGAGGACCAGCATCGCGTTCTTGCCGCCGAGTTCGAGGGAGACGCCGACGAGGCGGGCGGCGGCGCCCTGGGCGACCTCGCGGCCGGTACGGGTGGAGCCGGTGAAGGAGACGTAGTCGGCGTGCCGGACGACCTCGGGGCCGATGACGGGGCCCTCGCCGAGGACGACCTGGAAGACGTCGGCGGGCAGGCCGGCCTCGATGAGCAGGTCGCGGGCCCACAGGGCGGTCAGGCAGGTCTCCGTGTCGGGCTTCATCACGACCGCGTTGCCCGCGACGAAGGCGGGGATCGCGTCGCCGACGGAGAGTTCGAGCGGGTAGTTCCAGGGCGCGATCTGGCCGATCACCCCGCGCGGGTGGCGCAGCTCGACGACCTTGGTGAGGGTCGGTACGGCGCCGGTGTGCCGCTTCGGCTTCAGGTAGAACGGGGCCTTGCGGCCGTAGTGGCGGGCGGCGACCGCGACGGCCTGGACCTCCTCGTGGGCGTGCAGGCGGGCCTTGCCGGTCTCCAGCTGGATGAGGTCGAGCACCTCGGCCTGGCGCTCCAGCACCAGGTCGTGGAAGCGGAGGAGGACGGCGGCGCGCTCGCGCACCGGCCGCTGGGCCCAGACGGCCTGGGCGGCGCGGGCCCGTTCGTAGGCCGTCGCCACGTCCTCGGGGGTGGACTCCGGCAGATCGGCCAGCTTCTCACCGGTGAACGGCGTGTGGTTGGCGGTGCGGCCGGAGCCGACCACGCCCTTGGTGAGCTGGGCGACCAGTTCGGGGGTGACCACGTCGGCGGCGGTACGGGCGCCCTGGGGCGCTGCCGCGAGGGGGTTGGTGCCGGTCGTCCGTGCCGTGCCGGTCGTTCCCGTGGTGGTCGTGCCGGTCTTTTCGGGGGCCTGCGAGTCCGTCATGACGCGCAGGGTATTCCGGACCGGACGACTTTGGGTACCCGGCGGTAACAGGGTTTCACCGGGTGTCCACACCGCGCCAGTGATCGCTGGCAACGAAGTCGCTGATCAGCGCGGCGGGCGGTGCCGTGCGGGCGTCCGTGCGGCGTCGATCACCTTGTTCGAAACCGCGGGCCGCGCCCCGGGCCGCGGGTCACCGGCCTGCGCGGGGGACCCTCAGCGCCACCGGTCCCACCACCGCTGCGCCCACCCGTACCGCTCGCGGTGCTTGGGCAGGGCGGTGCGGCCGACCGCGGCGGCGAGCTTGCGCAGTCGGCGCCAGTCCAGGGGCGGCTTGGGCTCGGGGACGCCGGGGCGGTCGCGGGGCACGCGGACGCGCAGGGCCTTCGACGAGACCCGGCAGTGGACGGGGGTGGGCAGGAGGAGGGCCTCGCCGTCGACGCCGACCTCGATCTCGGGCCGGTCGGCCTCGACGACGATCTCGTCCGCGACGAGGAGGCTGAGCCCGGGGGCGTTCGGGCCGAGGACCATCCCGGCGGCCTCCGCGGCGCTGTCGACGCGCACCCCGACGACACCCAGCACCCCGGCGTCCAGCCGTTCACGGCGGCCGAGGCCGACGAGGTCGTCGCTGCGGTACACGTTGTTGCTGACGAGGACGGCCTGCGGTGCGTCGATGACGGCGTCCCCGATGCGGGCGGTGAGCCGCGGGCCCCGCTGGTGGGTGAGCAGTTCGGGCAGCAGCTCCAGCGTGGTGCGGACCTTGTCGTCACGGTAGGCGGGGCTCTGCACGACGGCGGCGTACGCGCCGAAGGAGGCGTTGTTGACGAACGGATGACCGCTGGCGTACCCGAGGTCGACGTGGAGCTCCACACCCTTGTCGGTGAGGGCGTCGAGGCAGGCGGCGGGGTTGTCGCGGTCGAGACCGAGGTCCATGGCGAAGTGGTTGCGGGTGCCGGCGGAGATGACGAGGAGGGGGACGTCGTACGCCGCCGCGATGGCGGCGACCTGGGCCTGGGTGCCGTCGCCGCCCGCGACCCCGAGGAGGTCGGCGCCGTTCCTGACGGCGTCGCGGGCCAGTACGGCGACGTCCTCGTGGTGCGCGGGATCGAGCAGATGGACCGTGGCGCCGAGCCGTTCGGCGCGCTCCTTCAGCCGGTACCGCTCGACCTTCCCGCCGCCCGACCTGGGGTTCATGATGAGGAAGGGGCGGGCGGGGGCGGGGGTGTGGTGCTCGGGCACATGGACCTGGTGGGACTTGGTGCTCCTGAGGGCGAACTTGCCGGACCAGACGGCCACGGCCCAGAGCCCGGCGGAGACGATCACGACCCAGAGCAGGTTGACGACGGCGAACCACCAGATGACGCCGGCCGGCGCGGCCACCGCCAGCACTCCCGCCGCGATCCGGACGGCGCCGCGGTGGATCAGGACCCACCACAGCGAGGCCACGGTGAGGCCGGCGCCCAGCACGACGCCCGCGACGAGCAGCAGGCTCGCGGCGCGCGCGTAACCGAGCGGCAGGAGTACGGCGAGAGCGGCGCAGGCGAGTGCGGCCCTGGCCGCCCAGCGCTGTCTCGCGTGAGCCCGCACGTCCAGGTGTTCGATGCCCACGCTCGCTCGCCCTTCGCGCCGATCATGCACTTGACACGGCATGTTAGGGGCAAGGGGCCGGACAAAGCGATGCCTCATGGACACCGGCCGTGTCGCCCTCGCCGGTCCTCGCGGGTCCTCGCCGGCTTCTCCGGCCGCCCTCCGGCCGCTCTCCGGCCCTCACCAGGTTCACGCGCCGGTCCTCGTCGGCTCCCCTCGCCGGGCCTCGCCGACCCTCTCCGGTGGCGAGCACGAACCCTTCACCACAACCGCCCTGCCCCGCTTGGCTTTTGTTCGAGCGGGCCGCCTATAGTCCGGATGCGCACGCGAGCAGGCCGTGTGGGCGCTCCCCCTGTGGACGTTTCGAGCCACGCGCGGTCGCGGACGGGTCGATCGGACCCCGCTCGCCGGGGACAACGGACGCCTGCCGTCGGGTCGTTCTTCGAAGGGCGGGTGGCCGTGCGTCGCCTCTGGGGTTGTCTGTCTCTCTGCGCCGCCGTGGTCGCCGCGCTCCTCATCTCGGACACGCGGGACAGCACGGCGGCCGACCGCAACGAGGCCACGTACTCCTACGGTTCGCACACCCGCCAGACCCTCGACGCCTACTGGAACGCCGCCGGTGAGGAACACAACGGGACACAGCCCGGCATCGTGATCCTGCACGGCGGCTACTGGCACGAGGACACCGGCTGGGCCACCTGGTCGCGCACCTTCGCGGACGCCGGGTACGCCGTCTTCACCGTGGACTACCGGCTGAACCACGACGCCGCCTGGCCGGCCCAGCGGACCGACGCCCTCTCCGCGCTCGACTGGATCCGTGGCCACGCCGCCGACTTCGACCTCGACATCAACCGGATGGTGCTCCTCGGCTCCTCCTCCGGAGGCCAGATCGCGACCAGCGTGGCGACGTACCGGTCCGGTGCCTACGGCCTCGACGGCGTGGTGGGGCTGTCCCCCGTCGTCGACCCGTACCGCGCCTGGCGGGACGGCAACGCCGCCACCGCGACGGACCGGCAGCGCAGGCTCCGCGACAACGCCGTCATTCTGGCGCGCTGCTCCCCGGAGACCGAGGCGGGAACGAAGACGCGGACGGGGACGGCTTCGGGGGCGAAGGACCCGGCCACCGCGTCCCCCCACCCGGGCTGCCGGGAGACCTGGAACGACATGGCGGCCGGAAGCCGGGCGTCCGGGGCCGACGACGCCCCCATGTACCTGATCCACTCCAAGGGCGACCCGGTACCCGCGCAGCCCTCACTCGCCCTGGAAGCGGCCGAGGAGAAGGACCACAACATGCCCGCCAACGGGGTCACCGTGAAGACCGTGGCCGGCTCCGCGCACGGCGGGGCGCTGCTGGACGACCCGAAGGTGGCCGAACGGGTCACGGCCTGGATCGCCGAGAGGACGTACTGAGCGCCTACGTGTGGACGAACCGCAGGTTCGCCAGGACCGTACGCGCGATCTCGCGGCCCTGCCCGGTGAAGTGCCCCTTGCCCGGATAGTCGATCCAGACCCGGTACACGTCGCCGTCGGCCGCCCGGTAGTACAGGACCCGCGCCTCACGCAGCCGCGGTGCCCGTGTGTCGGTCGTCGTGTACCTGATGGTGTTCTCGGCGGCCTCCCGGCCCTCGAACGTCGCCTCCTGCGGTTTCCCCTTCGGCGTCGGCGTGTCGGCGATGTCCAGGCTGTACTCGCCGTCCTTGACCAGCTCCCAGTCGGCGTACGCCTTGTCCAGGGCGTTGTCCGGGATCTCGCCGTCCTTGTCGTCCATCGTGATGTCCCGGTCGACGTTGATCCGGATCAGTCCGCTCGGGTCGCTGTACTGCGCGAAGGTGCCGTCCGTGGCGTCCGGCTCGAACGTGTCCTTCACGAAGTCCCGGGGCACGCCCACGCTCGCGGCGACCTTCGTGCCGAGGTCCCGCTGCTTCCAGCCGTCCGGCAGGGGTCCCGCGAAGGGGTCGGCGACGACCAGGTACGCCGTCACCGCCGCCGCGACGACCACCGCGCCGAGCCCGGCGAGGGTCTTGGCACCGACCCGGACACCCTTGGGGTTCGGGGGCGGGGGCCCTGCGATGTGCCGGACCTCCTGGGTGGGGGCGAGCGCCGGCGGGTTCGCGGCCGTCTCCAGCAGTTCGCGGACGCGCGCGGCGGCCGGGCGGCGCGCCGGGTCCTTCTGCAGCAGGCCGTTGATGGCCTCGGCGAGCGGGCCCGTGGCCGAGGCGGGCGCCGCCGGCGTGGCGTTGAGGACGGACTGCAGGGTCGCCGGCGTGTTGCTGCGCCGGAACGGCGACACGCCCTCCGTGGCGGCGTAGAGGACGACCCCGAGCGACCAGAGGTCCGACGCGGGGCCGGGCCGCTGGCCCAGCACCCGCTCGGGGGCGATGTACTCGGGCGAGCCGACGATGCCCCCGGTGTCCGTCAGGTTCGTCTCGCCCTCGATCTGGGCGATGCCGAAGTCGGTGAGGACGACCCGGTCGTGGCGGCCGAGGAGGACGTTGTCCGGTTTCACGTCCCGGTGCAGGATGCCCGCCGCGTGCGCCGCCTCCAGCGCGCCGAGCACGTCGAGGCCGATTCTCGCCGCGTCGCGCACCCCGAGGGTGCCCTCCTGGAGGGTGTCGCCCAGCGAGTGCCCCCGGACCAGTTCCATCACGATCCAGGGCCGGCCGTCCACGACCGCCACGTCATGCACGTTCACGACCGACGGATGGTCGAGCCGGGCCGCCGCACGGGCCTCGCGGCGCATCCGTTCGAAGGCGTTGGCCCGTTCACGCTCGGGAAGGTGGTCCGGTACGCGCGGCTCCTTGACCGCGACCTCACGGTCCACCGTCTCGTCCTTGGCCCGCCACACCGTGCCCATGCCGCCGTGGCCGAGCTTGGCGAGCAGCCGGTAACGGCCCGCGATCAGGCGTCCGGTGCCGGGGTCCTGCGGGGGTTGCGGGGCCTGCGCCGGCGGCTGGGGCTGGGGCTGGGGCTGCGCCGAGAGTGACGGCGCCGGCTGCGCCACCACTGCCGCCGGCTGAGCGTACGGGTTCCCCGGGTACGGCACGCTCGGCTGCGGCGGTTGCAGTCCGAAACTCGTCGACTCGTCCGACCCGTAGCCGGATCCGTAAGGGGCTCCCCCGTTGCTGCTCATACGCTCATCTGTATCGCGGCGAGCCCGTCGGCATCCACCCCCGTCGCTTTCCGGTCACAGACCCGTGACGCGGAACGCCGCATATCTCCGCTTTGGTACGAACGCGCATGCCGGTCGCAGGTGCACGAGAGCACCGCCCGGCCGCGCCGGGCAGCACGGCCGGAGCCGCGCGCGGAAGCGCGGCTCAACCGCGTACGAACGTGTCCACCGCCACGTCGAAGTACTCCTTCGCCTCGCTCACCTTCCCGACGGGCGCCGACACCCACACGTCGTACAGCCGCCCGTCCTGCTCCCAGCACAGGTCGTAGGTGTGCCGGGGCCCCTCCGCCGCGCTGAAGCCGTCCCAGGTGAACTCCCAGAGCGCGGCGGGGCGTCCGCCGTGGGTGGTCTCGGTGACCCTGCCGTCGCGGTAACCGGGGTTCGTCGAGGGCCCCTCCTCATGGGCGCGCCGCATCACCCCGGCCGGCCCGCCCTCCTCCGGGTCGTCGAGTTTGACGCCGATCCGGATCACCTGCCCCGGCGACATGTAGAAGACCCGCTTCCCCTGCGGTTCCCGGGTGAAGTCGTCCGGTACGGCGAGGCTGAAGCCCCGGTCGTCCTCGGCCAGTCGGTACCCCGAGGGCGCGGCCGGCGCGGTGGCCGCCCGCGAGCGCGTGATCGTGGGCGTGGCGTCGGCCGACGTACCGGCGGTGCCGTCCGTCGGCGTACCCGGCGTGCCGGATCCGCCGCCGGACACGCCGGACACGCCCGGGGTGGTCGGCGTGCCCGCCGTACGCGACGTGTCCGGCGTGCGCGGCACCGAGGTGCCCGGCGTGCCGCCGCCTCCCCCGCCGTCTCCCTCCCGCATCAGCAGCACCGTCGCCGAGACACCCGCCCCGGCGATCGCGGCCACCAGCGCGGCCGCGACCAGCACACTCCGGGTGGAGCGCGGCTGCCGCTGCGCGGGCTGCTCCCGCAGGGTCACCTGAGGGCCGTCGGACGCGGGCGGTCCGGGCGGCGGCGGCCCGCCCGCCGCCGCCCCGTCCGGGGCGGCGCCCCCGGACGGGGCCCCGCGCCGCATGTCGCGCCCCGGGCGCGGCACGTCCCGCCGGGTCGGGGTGTAACCGGCCGACGTCCTCGGGGCCTTGGTCGTCCTCGGTGTGCGGCCGGTCTCCCGGAAGGCCCGCAGCAGCCGCTCCGCCTCCGTCGCGTCGAGACGGCGGTCCGGATCGCGCTCCAGCAGCCCCCGGACGACGGGGAGGAGCGGCGCGGCCTGCGCGGGCGGCCGGATCTCGTCGACGACGACCGCGTGCAGGATGCCGCCCAGCGAGTCCCGCCGGAACGGCGACTCCCCGCTGAGTACGGCGCAGAGCAGCGCGCCCAGCGACCACAGGTCGGACTCCGGCCCGGTACGGGTCCCGGCCATCCGTTCCGGCGCGGTGTACTCGGGCGAGCCGACGAAGGACCCGCTCTCGGTGAGCGTGGTCGCGCCGGCGACCTGGGCGATGCCGAAGTCGGTGAGGACGACACGGTCGGTGCCGGTCTCCACCAGGACGTTCGCCGGCTTGAGGTCGCGGTGCAGCACCCCGGCGTCGTGCGCCCGGCGCAGCGCGCCCAGCAGGTCGATCCCGATCCGCGCGGCCTCCCGCGCGTCCATGGGCCCCTCGGCCTCGATGCGCTCGGCGAGCGAGCCGCCGTTGATCAACTCCATGACGATGTAGGGGCGTTCGTCCTGTTCGACGACGTCGTGCACGACGATGATGTGCGGGTGGCCGAGCCGGGCGACCGCCCGCGCCTCCCGCAGGGTGCGCTCGCGGCGCTGCCGGGACCGCTCCTCCGGGAGCGAGTCGTCGAGGGCCAGCTCCTTGACCGCCACCTGCCGGCCGAGGAGTTCGTCGGTGGCGCGCCACACGATCCCCATACCGCCGCGGCCGATCCTGGCCTCCAGCCGGTACCGGCCCGCTATGAGACGGACGTTCTCCCCCTCGGTCCCCATACGCCCCATCATGCCGCACCGGACCGAAACCCTCCGGTGCCGCGGAACGGCCTGGCCGACAAGCGACGTACGCGCGACCCCTGAGCGCCACGCGAGCGCCGTGCGGGAGACCCGTGCGTCGGGCTCACTCCGTCGGCCGGCACCTCAGCCCCGGCTCACCCCTTCGGCGGGGGACGCCAGCTGCGCAGCACCGCGTAGAACTGCTTCTCCGCCGTGTCCCAGTCGGCCACGGGGGCGGACATGTAGATCGTGTACTCGACGCCGTCCCGGGAGAGATACATCTGTTCGATCGCCCGGCGCGGCCCGGGGAACTCCGTGTCCTTCGCCGGCGCGGTCCAGGTGAAGTCCCACAGCGCGCCCGGCCGGTCGCGGAAGATGTTCTCCTTCAGACTGACCTGCTCGTACTCGGGCCGCGCCGTCCGCAACTGCTCCTCCAGGTCGAGCTGGTGGTGGTACGGACTGTCGAAGTCCGGCGCGTCGTCGACGGCGATCCTGAGGAAGTGCTCACGGTTGTCCGGGGTGTAGTCGATCTGTGTCCCCATCACCTTCCGCTTCCACCCCTCGGGCAGGGCGAGGCTGAAACCCTCCGGGTCCTCGACCCGCTTCCACCCCTCGGGCACCCCGGCGTCCGCGTTCGACCCGGCCGTGGTGGAGCCGCTTTTCGTGCGCCACACGTCCGCGTAGTGCATCGCGGCGGCGCCACCACCGCCGATGAGCGCGGCCAACAGGAGAACGGTCACGGCCGTACGGACCCGGCCGCGCCGCCCGGCGGTGGACGGCGGAGCCGGAGCGGCCGGGGCGGACCCGAGGCCCGGGGCCATCGGGGCGGCCGGCGTACCGAAGGTGTCGGCGGCCGTCCCCGAGGTGGGGTGCCCCGGCACCCACGCGCCGCCATCCGCAGCCGTACCCGTTCCGGACCCACCACCCGTATCCACACCGGGCGTACCAGGAGCACCGGACGTACTAGGCGTACCGGGCGCACCGAGCGCGCCCTTCGCGCCACGCGCGCCCCCGCCCACCCCGCCGTCCGGCGCGGCACGCCCACCCGTGTCGTCCTCCGCGCCCGCCGGGTGCTGCCGGGTCGGCACATACGCCTGGGCCACCCGGGGCCGCCGCCCCTCCGCCGCCTCGGCGAGCATCTGTTCGGCTTCGGCGGCGGCGGGACGTACGGCCGGGTCCTTGCACAGCAGCGCGGTGATGACGGGCCCCAACGGCCCGGCCTGCGCGGGTTCGGCGGCCTCCTCGCCCACCACGGCCTGCATCGTGGTGAGCGGTGTGGTGCGCCGGAACGGTGACTTGCCCTCGACCGCCGTGTACAGCGTGGCTCCCAGCGACCACAGGTCGGACGCCGGGCCGGGGTCGTGCCCGCGCACCCGCTCGGGGGCGATGTAGTCGACGGACCCGACGATCTCGCCGGTCCGGGTGATGGTCGTGTCGCCCTCGACCTGCGCGATCCCGAAGTCGGTCAGCAGGACCCGCCCGTCCTCGGCGAGCAGGACGTTGCCCGGCTTCACATCGCGGTGCAGGACGCCGGCCCGGTGGGCGGCGCCCAGCGCGCGCAGCACCCACATCCCGATCCGTGCCGCCTCGCGCGCCTCGACGCGCCCTCGCTCCTTGACCGCGTCGGCCAGGGAGACTCCTTCGACCAGCTCCATGACGATCCACGGCCGGTTGTCGTGCTCCAGCACGTCGTGCACGGTGACGACGGCCGAGTGGTTGATCCGTGCCGCCGCGCGCGCCTCCGCCCGGGTCCGTTGCAGGAGGATGCCCTGCTCGTTCTCCGAGACGTAGAGCGCGGCCGTCAGCTCCTTGATCGCGACGGCCCGGTGCAGCACCTCATCGTGCGCACGCCAGACCCGTCCCATGCCACCGCTGCCGATCGTGTCGACCAGCCGGTAGCGCCCCGCGAGGAGCAGCCCCTGCATCTGATTCACGTTGCCCCGCAATGTTCTTGACAGGGTCACATTAAGGAGCGGCCCGCGCCCCGGGGAACCGGCCGGGCCGCACAGGGACAGCACTGTGACGGTTCTCGCTTCCGCGGCCGGAACGCAACCTTCCGAAGGTTGCGCGCCCCGCGCCCGTTCGCCCCGCCGACGCCCTCGCGCGCGCCTCCCGAAGCTGCCGTCGACCCGTGGCCGGCTCGCCGGAAGCCGCTAGCCGGTCACCTTGTACGTGGCGGCCGCCTGCTCGTACAGCCGGGTGACCTCGTCCCGTTCCGCCTCCGGTCCGCGCAACTGGACCACGTGGTAACGCCCGTCGAGAAGGATCGCGAGGTTCCGTACGTAGACGCCGCGTCCCTCGGAGTCCTGCCAGGTGAACTGCCCCTCCGCCGAGGTCACCCCGCCCACCTCGATCAGCCGCATCCCCGTCGACGTGGCCCAGGACGAGTCCCGGAAGGGCTGCAACTCACGCTCGCCCTCCCGCTGGTACTTCAGCGGATCGCCGCCGTACGTCGCCCTGCTGTCCCGCCCGGGCACGAGGATCAGCTCGAAGTCGCCCCGGGAGTACACGATCTGACCGCGCCCGTTCTTGGCGCTGCGGTCCCAGCCGGTGGCGACGGCGACCTGGAACCCCTCGGGGTCCTTGCGCAGGGTGAACCCCTGGGCGACCTCGGGATCACCGGTCTGTGTCTGCGTCGAACCGGACGACTCCGACGGGCTCGCCTCGTCCTGGTCCTTCTCGCCGCCGTCGGGCGAGTTCGAGTTCTGGTCGGAGCCGGGTCCGTCGCTCGCCGTGGGCGACGGACTCCGCTGCCCGGCGCTGTCCGTACGGCTGCCCGCGTCACCGCGCTCGTCGCTCGGCGCGGCCTTCGGCATGAACACCACGGCGTAGGTGACCGCCGCCACCAGCGCGAGCAGGATCAGCAGGAGCAGGTTGCGGCCGAGCTTGCGGGGCTGCGGGGGCTTCTCCCGGGTGCGCTTGTGGCGGGCGTGCGCACTGGTCGCGGGCAGCCCGGCCCGGCGCCTGCGGACCAGCTCGCCGCGCCGCCGTACGATCGGCAGCCGGCTCGCGTCCACGGGCGGCGCCGGCACGACGTGTGTACCGGCCTCGGGTTCGGGCGCCGACCGCACCAGTGAACGCAGCCAGCCGCGCAGTTCCTCGAAGTCCAGCCGATCGGTGGGGTCCTGGCGCAGCAGGGACTCCACGACCGGGCGCAGCGGCCCGCACTCCTCGGCGAACGCGGGCGGCTCCGCGCACACCAGCTGCACCAGCTCGGCGGTGTTCTCCTCCGGATACGGCGCGTGTCCCTGCACGGCCCGGAACAGCAGCGCCCCGAGCGCCCACAGGTCCGTCGAGGGCCCGATCGGGGCCGCCAGCTGCCAGTTCTCGTGCACCGGCCCGGCCTGCTCCGGCGCCCACCGCTCCGTGACCGGCCCGACCACGGCCATCCGCGCCTGCCGCGCCCGCTCGGCGGCGAGCGCGGTCGCGGGCCCGCGCCGGGCGGCGGCCCCGCCGCCGGCACCGTCCCAGGGAACGCTGTCCGCGACACGCGCGGCGTACGGACCGGCCGGGTCGTCGTCACCGGAGTGACCGGCGTACCCGGCATGCTCGGAGTACCCGGAGTCCTGAAGCGCGTCGTGCCCGGGGACCCGGTGCGTGCCGGTGTCGCCGTCGTCGAAGGGGGCGTCGGCCCGGCCGGCCCCGGCCGGGCCTGCGCCGAGCGGACCGGGGGCGTAGGGCGAGAAGTCGCCGGACGCCGGAGCACCCCGGCCGTTGCCGCCTGGCACGGCCGTCCCGCCTCGGGGTGCCGCGCCGTGCCAGGCGCTCGTGGCGCCGCCGTTCGCGAGGACACCGTAGGGGTCGGCGATCTGGCCGAGCGGCACGGGGCGCGTCCCCCCGCCGGGAGCGGGGTCGCCGTCGCGCCCCGGGCCCGTCGCCGGGGTGTCCTGCGGGGCCGGCCGCTGCGCGGGCAACCCCGTGCCCGGCCCACCCCGCTGGTCGTCCTGCACGCGGGCCGCGGCCCGCGCGCCCGCCCGGTACGCGGCGATCGCGCCCGCTCGCGCCGCCCGGGCGTCCCCGCCGGCCTCCAGCGCGCGCTGCCCCCCGGAGGGGTCCGCGCCCTTGGCCGTCGTACGTCCCGCGCGTGCCTCTATCGCCGCCCGCCGCGCGGCCTCGGGGTCCTCGACGACGCCCCCGGGCCCGTCGGCACGGGCGCCGCCGTACGTGCTCCCGCCGGTGCGCCCGGGCAGGGCGCCCCCGGGTGCCGACGCCGCGCGCGCGGCCGGAAGGCCACCGGGCGGCACCGGGTCACGCCGTACCGCGTGTCCCCCGCCGGGCCCCACGGCCGGCACGCCCGCGCCGCCGTCGGGTGCCCCGGGCGGCTGGTCCTCGAACTCCCGTGCGGGCACCGGGTCGTACCCGCACAGCGCCTCTTCCGCCGCTCCGACCGCCAGCCCGGTCAGCATCACCCGGCCGTCGTCGCAGACCAGCACCGTACGGGCGGTGATGTTCCGGTGGACCCAGCCGTGGGCGTGCAGCGCCCGCAGCGCGGTGAGCACGTCGGCGGCGACCTCGGCCGCCCGGTACGGGGTCAGCGGCTGTTCGGCGAGCAGTGCGGCGAGGGTCCGGGCGGGCACCAGTTCGCTCACTATCCACAGCGAGCCGCCCTCGGCGAACACGTCGAAGACCTGGTCGAGCCGCGGATGGTCGGGGATCTGCGCGGCGGCCTGCGCCGCCTCGACGGCCCGGCGGACGGCGGGGTCCGCGGACCCGCGTGCGGTCCGCGCCGCTCCCCGGCGCCCGCCGCCGTCCCGTGCCACATAGCCTTCGGGCAGCCCGTCCGCGTCGAGCATCTCCGCCTCGACGACCTCGGGCAGCGGCACCTGCCGGACCAGGACCTCCTGACCGCTGTAGGTGTCGAAGGCGCGCAGCTCCGGGGCGAGTTCGTACTCGTCGGAGGGGGGCAGCGGCAGGCGATAGCGGTCGGCGAGTACACGCCCCGCGTATGCGTCCACAACACCCTCCCCCGGCCGCCCGGTTGGTCAATTCCGTTCGCCTTGTGTCCCGTTCCGCTCTTGATGCGTGCGGTCCGCAGCCCTTCACGATACGTGCCGGAGGCAACTCACATTGACTCGATGCGATATCTCGTTCGTCTCGAATGTGCTCGAACGCATCCGATCTTCCCCGGAAGGGCCGCCCCCGAACTCACCCGGCGGGCACAAGTGCCGAAGCCGCGGTCACTTCGAGGCAGTCGCCCCGTCCCACGCCCCCGCACGCCCCCCGCGGAACCCGGAGCCGAAGCACGAGATCGCACGCGGACTCAGCACGAACGAACCGGCGCACACCACTGACTCACGCGCGCCCCGGGCGCACACCGTCACGGACGGGATGCGCCCGGCACCTCACGACTTCGGCTTGAACGTCTTCGTGAAGGTCCGCCACGTGTCCTTGCGCAGCTCGCCGCTCCACTCGGACGCCTTCGCGGTGTACATCAGCGCGTAGCCCTGCCGGGAGTCGACGACGAAGCCGCGGTCGATCGACCGGTACTTCGTCCCGCTCTCCACATAGGTGAACTCCCAGTCGGCCGCGTTCCAGCCCCGGTAGTCCACCGCCTCTATTCGGATCCGCTTGTACTGCGAGCGGACCATGTACCGCTCCTGGTTCTTCCAGTCCGCGACCGGGTCGTCCTTCGGCGTGGTCGTCCAGCCGACGAGCAGCCGCTGCCCGTCGGGGCCGGAGAAACGGGCCCCCGCGGTACCCGTCGACTGGTACTTCCATCCGTCGGGCAGCCCGATCGAGAAGCCCTGACCGCTCTTGTACGTCTCCGTCGCGAGGGTGCCCGAGCCGGAGCCGTCACCGCCCACGGATCCGTTCGACCCGCCCGTGGGGTTCGGCGAACTGCCGCCGGACCCGCCCGGACCACCGGCTTCCTCCGTCGTCTCCCCGTCCGGACTGGGGTCGGACCCCTTGTCGGCTTCCTTGCTGTCCTTGCCCTTGTCGTCCGTGCCGCCCTTGCCGTCCGTGCCCTTGCTGCCGGCGTCGCTCCCCGACGCCGCCCCGCTGGACGCGGCCGCCTTGGTGTCGGCGCCCTTGCTGTTGTCGGAACTGTCGCCGTCGCCCCGGGTGAGCACGAAGACGGTCCCGAGGACGACCAGGACCACGGCCACGGCGATGGCGGCCAGGGTCCGCCGCGACACCACGTCCGTGATCGGAGCGCGCGGCACCGGCCGCGGCGGCAGGTCCGGCGGCGGCACCTGCGGCCACCCGGAACTCCGCTTCGGCGCACCGGCGTTCCCCGCGGCGTCACCCGCGCCCGCCGCACGCGGCCCCGGCACCCCCGGCGCCGACGCGCCCGCCGTCCGTCCCGAGCCACCGCCGGCCTTGGCGGCACCGGCACCGGAGGACACTCCGACGGAGGCGGACCTCGTCGTCACGGCCGCCGAGGACGCGGACGCGGCGGCCGCCCCGCCGGAAGCCTTGCCCGAAAGCCCACCTGAGGCCCCACCACCGGCACTCCGGGCCACACCGGTGCCGGCGGCAGCGGCCCCGGCCGCGCCCTTGCGCATGGACCACCGAGGCGCGCGCGGCCGCTCGCCGCCGCCCTCCTTGGCCCCCGCGCCACCGGACCCGCCCTTCTTCGGGCGCTCCTCCGGCACCGGCGGCAACGGCACGACGCGTGTCGCGTCCACCGGGTCGACGTCCTTCGGATCGGGCGCGTGGATCACGGTGTTGAGCATCGCCCGCGCACCGGCGTCGTCGAGCCGCCGCTCGGGGTCCTTGGTCAGCAGCCCGAAGATGACGTCCTTCAGGGGACCGGCCCGCTTCGGCTCCGGCACCGGCTCGGTCATCACCGCGGTCAGTGTCGCTATGGCCGAGCCCTTGTCGTAGGGCGGCACCCCCTCGACCGCCGCGTAGAGGAGACCGCCGAGCGACCACAGGTCGGCGGCGGGCCCGGGCTTGTGGCCGCGGGCCCGCTCCGGCGAGATGTACGAGGGCGCGCCCACGAGCATGCCGGTCGAGGTGATGGAGGGGTCGCCCTCGACCTGCGCGATGCCGAAGTCGGTGAGGACGACCCGGCCGTCGCGCTTGTCGATGAGGACGTTCGACGGCTTCACGTCCCGGTGCAGGATGCCCTCGCGGTGCGCGGCGCGCAGCACGTCGAGAATGGCGAGCCCCACCTCGGCGGCCCTCTTCGGTTCGAGCACGCCGTCCTCGCGGATGGCCTCGGCGAGCGACTTGCCCTCGACGAGCTCCATCACGATCCACGGACGGTCGTCCTCGTGCACGACGTCGAAGACCGTCACCGCGGCGTTGTTGCGGATCCGCGCGATGGCCTTGGCCTCGCGCAGGGTGCGCGTGATCAGGCGCCGTTTCTCGTCCGCGTCGATGCTCGACGGGAACCTCAGCTCCTTGACGGCGACCGTACGGCCCAACGTCTCGTCCTCGGCACGCCACACCGTGCCCATGCCGCCGCGACCGAGCACCCCTCCCAGCCGGTACCGCCCGGCGAGGAGACGTGCGTCCTTGTCCTGACGGGAATCCCCAGCCCGCTCCGCCTCCGACATGCGTCCCCTCATACAACCCGCCCTGACAGAGCCTCCATTGTCACCCACCCGCCAAGCGCCCCACGCCCTGGGCCCCCCTCAACCAGCCACGGCGGCGGCCGAGAAGGGTCGGGAGGCGCACAGGTGGGGGCCGGGCGGGGGCGGGCGGGGGACGGTCACCACCCGCCGCGCCCGGCGGTCCCGGCTACAGGGGCACGATGTCCGGCGCCCCCAACCGGGCCGCGTCCGCGGTCAGATCGTCCGGCTGACGCTGTGACTCCCGCTCCGCCTCGACCCTCTTCTCGTAGTGGCGCGCCTCCCGCTCGATCTGCTCCTTGTCCCAGCCGAGCACCGGCGCCATCAGCTCCGCGGCCTCCCGCGCACTGCGCGTCCCCCGGTCGAACGTCTCGATGGAGATCCGCGTCCTGCGGGTGAGCACGTCGTCGAGATGCCGGGCGCCCTCGTGCGAGGCCGCGTACACCACCTCGGCCCGCAGATAGTCGTCGGCCGCGTGCAACGGCTCGCCCATCGACGGGTCGGAGGCGATCAGGTCGAGCACCTCCTCGGCCGCCGATCCGTACCGGTTCAGCAGATGCTCCACCCGCACCACGTGCAGTCCCGTGCTCGCCGCGATCCGCGCCCGCGCGTTCCACAGCGCCCGGTACCCCTCCGCCCCCAGCAGCGGCACGTCCTCGGTGACACACTCCGCGACCCGCTGGTCCAGGCCGTGCACGGCCGCGTCCACCGCGTCCTTGGCCATCACCCGGTACGTCGTGTACTTGCCGCCGGCCACGACCACCAGCCCCGGCACCGGGTGCGCCACGATGTGCTCCCGCGAGAGCTTGCTCGTGGCGTCCGACTCGCCCGCGAGCAGGGGCCGCAGCCCGGCATAGACCCCCTGCACGTCGTCCCTGCTCAGCGGCACGGCCAGGACCGAGTTCACATGCTCCAGCAGATAGTCGATGTCCGCGCTGGAGGCCGCCGGGTGCGTCTTGTCGAGGTCCCAGTCGGTGTCGGTGGTCCCCACGATCCAGTGCCTCCCCCAGGGGATCACGAACAGCACGGACTTCTCGGTCCGCAGGATCAGACCGGTCGTGGAGTGGATCCGGTCCTTGGGTACGACCAGATGGATGCCCTTGGAGGCCCGTACGTGGAACTGGCCCCGCTCGCCCACCATCGCCTGGGTGTCGTCGGTCCACACCCCGGTGGCGTTCACGACCTGCCGGGCGCGGATCTCGTACTCCCCGCCGCCCTCGACGTCCCGCACCCTGGCCCCGACCACCCGCTCGCCCTCCCGCAGGAAGCCGGTCACGCGCGCACGGTTGGCGACCTTCGCCCCGTACGACGCGGCCGTGCGCACCAGGGTGGCCACGTAGCGGGCGTCGTCCATCTGGGCGTCGTAGTACTGCAGGGCCCCGACCAGCGCGTCCTTCTTCAGACAGGGGGCGACGCGCAGGGCGTGACCGCGGGTCAGATGGCGGTGGACCGGCAGTCCCCGGCCGTGGCCGCGCGCCATCGACATCCCGTCGTACAGCGCGACGCCCGAGCCCGCGTACCACCGCTCCCAGCCCTTGCGCTGCAAGGGATAGAGGAACGGCACGGGCTTCACCAGATGCGGTGCCAGCCGCTCCAGCAGCAGCCCTCGCTCCTTCAACGCCTCGCGCACGAGGGCGAAGTCGAGCATCTCCAGATAGCGCAGACCGCCGTGGATCAGTTTGCTGGACCGGCTGGACGTGCCCGACGCCCAGTCACGCGCCTCGACCAGGCCCGTGGACAGACCGCGGGTCACGGCGTCCAGGGCCGTCCCCGCACCGACCACGCCACCACCCACGACCAGCACGTCCAGCTCACGCTCGGCCATACCCGCCAGTGACTCGGCGCGCTGCGCCGGTCCCAGTGCCGCTGTCCTCACCGCTGCCTCCTGCTGTCGGTCGCGCCGCCCCGCCTGTCCCCGCCCGTCGGGCGGGAACCCATCCATGTCCCCCTGCCCAAAATTCTGACCGCCTCGCCCGACTTCGGCCACCACCCGCCCCCGGCCTGTGGATAACTCCGCAGGACGCGCGCAGAAAAACGACCTCCCAATCCCGCATATCGGTCATATTTACGCCTAGTGTGACATTGCGCTCGCTCGTCCAGACCACAGGGCTTGCGCGTCTGTCCCGCTTCGGTTATTGGGAAGGACGGCCCACGCCATGCCCGCAGATCTCGCCGTCATCGGACTCGGCCAGTTGGGGCTGCCGCTGGCCCAGGCCGCCGTCGCCGCCGGCATCGCCACGCTCGGTTACCGCACCGGCCCGGACTCCGGTTCCCTCACCCCCGGCGAACTGCGCCGCATGCTCGCCCGCGGCTTCAAGCCCACCACCAGCCCCGCCGAACTCGGCCGGGTGCGTACGGCGGTCATCTGCGCGCCCACCCCTCCCGGCGCCGACGGCTCGCTCGACCTCACCCAGGTCGAGGAGGCAGCCAGCACGCTGGCCGCGCGGCTGCGCCCGCACACCACGGTCATCCTGGAGTCCCCGGTCCCGCCGGGTACCACCGGGGACCTCCTGCGCCCCCTGCTCGAAGAGGGCTCCGGACTCCGTGCGGGCCGCGACTTCCACCTCGCCTACTCCCCGCCCCGCGTGGACCCGGGCAACCGCGCCTTCGGCCCCGCCAACACCCCCAAGGTGATCGGCGGCCTCACCCCCGCCTGCACGGAATCGGCGGCGGCGTTCTACGGCCGCCTCACCGACAAGGTGGTACGCGCGCGTGGTCTGCGCGAGGCGGAGGCGGTCCACCTCCTGGAGACCAACTACCGCCACGTCAACATCGCCCTGGTCAACGAGATGGCCGCGCTCTGCCACGACCTGAACGTCGACCTCTGGGACGTCATCCGCTGCGCCGAGACGAAACCCTTCGGCTTCCAGGCGTTCCGCCCCGGCCCCGGCGTCGGCGGCCACGCCCTCCCCCAGGACCTCGCGGGCCACGCCCCCCGCTCGCTCCGCATGGTCGAGCTGGCCCAACGGGTCAACCACCGCATGCCCCAGTACGTCGTCCAGCGCGCCGCCACCCTCCTCAACGAGCACGGCAAGTCGGCCCGGGGCGCCCGCGTCCTCCTGCTCGGCATCACCTACAAGCCCGACGTCCCCGACCAACAGGGCACCCCCGCCGACGAGATCGCCCGCCGCCTCATCGAACTCGGCGCCCATGTCAGCTACCACGACCCGCACGTCCCCACCTGGAGCGTCCTCGACCGCCCCATTCCCCGCGCCGACTCCCTCTACGAGGCCACCGCCGACGCCGACCTGACGATCCTCCTCCAGCAACACCGCACGTACGACCTCCAGGGCCTGTCGGTGAAGGCGCAACTGCTGCTGGACACCCGGGGAGCCACACCCACGGGGGCGGCGCACAGGTTGTGAGAGGGGTGCACGACACAGCCCCGGCCTCCGGGGCTGGTGGCAGACACCGCCCCACCCCGGTACCGTACGGAAACAGGTGAGGCCCACCGCAGCGGTCACTGCGGCAGGCTCCTGGATGGTTCACGGAGTGTCCGCCCCTATTCCGCTTGGGGGCGGCCGCTCACCATCCGAAAAGCCGCAAGATCCACTTCCTCCGGCACTTCACCATCCGAAGACGGACTCGGTCCCAGCGGGTGGGCTTGCGGTGACGTCCCATGGGCGCCCCCTTCCACGACACCGCCCGTTGACCCGGTAGGCGGTCCGTCGGAATCGGTCCGGGCCCCGAGGGCGGGGTCCGGACCATGTCCTTGGAAGGGGGCTCCCAGCCGAACTGGGGCGCCGGACACGAACGTTATCGCCCGGCTACGCCCATTCGGCCCACATTCGTCCCCCACACCCCCACACCCCCACGCGCCCCCACCCCACAACTCACGCCCCCGCCACCCCACTTGGGCACACAAAAGGGCCCGGTCACCCGAAGGCGACCGAGCCCCAAGAGCCCCGCTCAAGCCGAGCGCGGCGTCACGTCACCGCATGTGCTGCGAGTCCGCCACCGTGACCTCGACCCGCTGGAACTCCTTCAGCTCGCTGTACCCGGTCGTGGCCATCGCCCGCCGCAGCGCACCGAAGAGGTTCATGGAACCGTCGGGCGTGTGCGAGGGCCCGGTGAGGACCTCCTCGATCGTCCCCACCGTCCCCAGGTCGACCTTCTTGCCGCGCGGCAGTTCCTCGTTCACCGCCTCCATGCCCCAGTGGTTGCCCTTGCCGGGCGCGTCCGTGGCGCGGGCCAGCGGGGAGCCCATCATCACCGCGTCGGCGCCGCAGGCGATCGCCTTCGGGATGTCGCCGGACCAGCCGACACCGCCGTCGGCGATGACGTGCACGTACCGGCCGCCGGACTCGTCCATGTAGTCCCGGCGGGCGGCGGCGACGTCGGCGACCGCCGTGGCCATCGGGACCCGGATGCCGAGCACGTTGCGCGTGGTGTGCGCGGCGCCGCCGCCGAAGCCGACGAGGACGCCGGCCGCGCCGGTGCGCATCAGGTGCAGGGCGGCCGTGTAGGTGGCGCAGCCGCCGACGATCACGGGGACGTCCAGCTCGTAGATGAACTGCTTCAGGTTCAGCGGCTCGTGCGAGCCGGAGACGTGCTCCGCGGACACGGTCGTCCCGCGGATGACGAAGATGTCGACGCCCGCGTCCACGACGGCCTTGGAGAACTGGGCGGTGCGCTGCGGGGAGAGCGCGGCGGCGGTCACGACACCCGAGTCGCGGACCTCCTTGATGCGCTGCCCGATCAGCTCCTCCTTGATGGGAGCGGCGTAGATCTCCTGGAGGCGACGGGTCGCGGCCTCGTCGGGCAGGCTGGTGACCTCGTCGAGCAGCGGCTGCGGGTCCTCGTACCGCGTCCAGAGCCCTTCGAGGTTCAGGACGCCGAGGCCGCCCAGCTCACCGATGCGGATGGCGGTGGCCGGGGAGACGACCGAGTCCATGGGTGCGGCCAGGAACGGCAGCTCGAAGCGGTAGGCGTCGATCTGCCAGGCGATCGAGACCTCCTTCGGGTCCCGCGTACGGCGGCTGGGGACGACGGCGATGTCGTCGAAGGCGTACGCCCGGCGGCCGCGCTTGCCGCGCCCGATCTCGATCTCAGTCACGTCTGTGGCCTTTCCCTGATGCGTTCAGCGTCTACCAGTATCGCCGACGGGCACGCCGAGGGCGGTTCCGGAGTCCCCCGGAACCGCCCTGGAGCAGCGTGCCGTCTACTTACGGCTGTAGTTCGGCGCCTCGACCGTCATCTGGATGTCGTGCGGGTGGCTCTCCTTGAGGCCCGCGGAGGTGATCCGGACGAAGCGGCCCTTGGTCTCCATCTCCTCGATGGTGGCCGCGCCCACGTAGCCCATGGTCTGGCGCAGTCCGCCGACGAGCTGGTGCAGCACGTTGGCCAGGGGACCGCGGTAGGGCACCTGGCCCTCGATGCCCTCGGGCACGAGCTTGTCGTCGGCGGCCACCTCGGCCTGGAAGTAGCGGTCCTTCGAGTACGACCGGCCCTGGCCGCGGGACTGCATCGCGCCCAGCGAACCCATGCCGCGGTAGGACTTGAACTGCTTGCCGTTGATGAACTGCAGCTCGCCGGGCGACTCCTCGCAGCCCGCGAGGAGGCTGCCCAGCATCACGGTGTCGGCGCCGGCGGCGAGCGCCTTGCCGATGTCGCCGGAGTACTGCAGACCGCCGTCGCCGATGAGCGGGACGCCGGCCGGACGGGCGGCGAGAGAGGCTTCGTAGATGGCGGTGACCTGCGGGACACCGATACCGGCGACCACCCGGGTCGTACAGATCGAGCCGGGGCCCACGCCGACCTTGATGCCGTCGACACCGGCGTCGATCAGCGCCTGGGCGCCGTCGCGGGTGGCGACGTTGCCGCCGATCACGTCGACGGGGACGCTCGACTTGATCTTCGACATCCAGCTCAGGGCGTTGCTGTTGTGGCCGTGCGAGGTGTCGACGACCAGGAAGTCCACGCCGGCCTCGGCGAGGGCCTGGGCCCGCTCCAGCGCCTCGGGGCTCGCGCCCACGGCGGCGCCGACGATCAGCCGGCCCTCGGAGTCCTTGGCGGCGTTCGGGTACTGCTCGGCCTTGACGAAGTCCTTGACCGTGATGAGGCCCTTGAGGATGCCCGCGTCGTCGACCAGCGGGAGCTTCTCGATCTTGTGGCGGCGCAGCAGCTCCATGGCGTCCGCACCCGAGATGCCGACCTGGCCCGTGACCAGCGGCATCGGGGTCATCACCTCGCGCACCTGACGGGAGCGGTCGGTCTCGAAGGCCATGTCACGGTTGGTGACGATGCCCAGCAGCTTCTTGTTCCCGTCGGTCACCGGGACACCGCTGATGCGGAACTTGGCGCACAGGGCGTCGGCCTCGGCGAGCGTGGCGTCCGGGTGCACGGTGATCGGGTCGGTGACCATGCCGGACTCGGAGCGCTTCACGAGGTCGACCTGATTGACCTGGTCCTCGACGGAGAGGTTGCGGTGCAGGACGCCGACGCCGCCCTGGCGGGCCATCGCGATCGCCATACGTGACTCGGTGACCTTGTCCATCGCCGCCGAGAGCAGCGGGATGTTGACACGGACGTTGCGGGAGATGCGGGACGAGGTGTCGACCGCGTTGGGGAGCACCTCGGATGCGCCCGGCAGCAGCAGCACGTCGTCGTAGGTGAGCCCGAGGGTCGCGAATTTTCCGGGCACTCCGTCGACGTTGGCAGTCATGACACCTTCCCCAAATGGCCTTGATCGGTGCGGATGTCCATGCTAACGGGAAGCGCGGGGCACACATTCCACGGTACGAAGTGATACCGGGCTTCGTATGTTCGTACGGAATCCACACCTCCCGTGTTCACGCGGAGGCGTCCGGAAGCCCGTACGGCTACTGCTCGGCGAGCGCCCGGAGCCTGCTGAGGGCGCGGTGCTGGGCCACCCGGACCGCGCCCGGTGACATGCCCAGCATCTGTCCTGTCTCCTCGGCCGTGAGACCCACCGCGATGCGCAGCAGCAACAGCTCCCGCTGGTTCTCGGGGAGGTTGGCCAGCAGTTTCTTGGCCCACTCGGCGTCGCTGCTGAGCAGGGCGCGCTCCTCGGGGCCGAGCGAGTCGTCGGGGCGCTCGGGCATCTCGTCCGAGGGGACGGCCGTCGACCCGGGGTGGCGCATCGCGGCGCGCTGGAGGTCGGCGACCTTGTGGCCGGCGATGGCGAAGACGAACGCCTCGAACGGCCTGCCGGTGTCCTTGTAGCGCGGCAGCGCCAGGAGGACGGCGACGCAGACCTCCTGCGCCAGGTCCTCCACGAAGTGCCGCGCGTCACCCGGGAGCCGGGACAGACGGGTACGGCAGTAGCGCAGCGCCAAGGGGTGGACATGGGCGAGCAGATCGTGCGTGGCCTGCTCGTCCCCGTCGACCGCGCGATGCACGAGCGCACCGATCGCTGTCGTCTCGTCGTCGCGCATCGGTCCATGGTGCCTTGCGGCCGTCCGGTCCGTGGCGCCACGTCCATGGTTGTGCACCGAAGCGTTATGAGCAGGTGCGCCGGAACTCATCTCCTGCGCCCTCCCCTCCCGCTCGTTCGACTGCTCCCCGAGAAGCTCCACACCTCAAGGATGCGGCATCCGCGGCGAAACGAGCAGCGGGCCTCGGCGCGACCCCGCTCACCACGCCGCTCACCACGCGGTGAGCACCCCCGCCCGCCTCGCGGCAGGCGGGGAATCCCGAACCCCCGTCGCGGTTCACCTAGCGGACCAGGCCCCAGCGGAAGCCGAGCGCCACCGCGTGCGCGCGGTCCGAGGCGCCGAGCTTCTTGAACAGGCGCCGGGCGTGGGTCTTGACGGTGTCCTCGGAGAGGAACAGTTCGCGGCCGATCTCGGCGTTGGAGCGGCCGTGACTCATGCCCTCCAGCACCTGGATCTCCCGTGCGGTGAGCGTGGGCGCGGCGCCCATCTCCGCGGAGCGCAGCCGGCGCGGGGCGAGCCGCCAGGTCGGGTCGGCGAGGGCCTGGGTCACCGTGGCGCGCAGCTCCGCCCGGGAGGCGTCCTTGTGCAGGTAGCCCCGCGCTCCGGCGGCGACCGCGAGGGCCACCCCGTCCAGGTCCTCGGCGACGGTGAGCATGATGATGCGCGCCCCGGGGTCGGCGGACAGCAGCCGCCGTACGGTCTCGACGCCGCCCAGTCCGGGCATGCGTACGTCCATCAGAATCAGATCCGAGCGGTCGGCCCCCCAGCGGCGGAGGACTTCCTCGCCGTTGGCCGCCGTGGTCACGCGCTCGACGCCGGGCACGGTGGCCACCGCGCGGCGCAGCGCCTCTCGGGCGAGCGGGGAGTCGTCGCAGACGAGGACGGATGTCATGGCCGCCCTCCGCAGCTGATGCGCGTCACCTTGAGCCTCCAGGCTGGTACGAAATCGTCACCTGTGCGGTCGGCACTCACGAGCGGACACGAACGCCTGCCCGAGCGCTTGTTGCTTCAACCGCCTCCGCCCGTCTCAACGACGGTCACTCGAAAGAGTTACGGGATGGCCGGCTACCTTCGGCACTCTACGTGAGGGCGCGCACACGGTGCAGACATGCACAACGGACCCTCAATGTTTCATCACAACCTATGCCCCATTCAGCCGTTTTTCTTCCCCTTTGTTGGTGTCTGAGGCTAGATTCGCAATGAGTCATATTTTCATCTCCTTAGATAGTCGATGTACGGTCATGGGCAACATCTCCGCCCATAACGGCAACAAGGGGACATGTAATGGCAGATTTCTCCCGCCTTCCCGGACCGAACGCTGATCTGTGGGACTGGCAGCTCCTCGCGGCGTGCCGCGGGGTCGACAGCTCACTCTTCTTCCACCCCGAAGGAGAACGCGGTGCGGCACGGAGCGCTCGTGAGAACTCGGCCAAGGAGGTCTGCATGCGATGCCCGGTCCGCGCCCAGTGCGCGGCCCACGCCCTCGCGGTGCGCGAGCCGTACGGCGTGTGGGGCGGGCTGACCGAGGACGAGCGCGAGGAACTCATGGGCAGGGCGCGCCACCGGCTGGTGACGGCGTCCGCGTCCGCGCCGGGGGGCGACAGCGGTTCGGACGACTGAAGGAACGTTTCTCTAGACGGCTGGACGGCTTGGACGACTGGACGGCGCCGGACCGTCCGGCGTCACCGCGCGGCCGCTCCGGCCAGCCGGTCCAGCGTGGCCGCGACCGTGGGCACCTGCGCCAGGTCCGGCAGCGTCAGCGCCACGATCTCCCGGCGCACCACGGGCTCGACCGTCACCATCCGCACCCCCTTGGGGCGCACGGACTCGATCGCCAGCTCCGGCAGGACGGCGACCCCGAGGCCCGCGCCCACCAGGCCGACCACCGCCGGATAGTCGTCGGTCGCGAAGTCGATGCGGGGCGTGAAGCCCGCGCTCTCGCAGACCCGCACCAGCTGCCCCCGGCAGCGCGGGCAGCCGGCGATCCAGGACTCCGCGGCGAGTTCCCCGATACCGATGGACGGCGTACGGGCCAGCCGGTGCCCCCGTGGTACGAGCCCGACGAGCCGGTCCGTGAGCAGGGGCCGGACCACCAGGTCGGCCCACTCCCCCTCCTCCGCGCCCGGCGCTCCCTCGTAACGGAACGCGAGCGCGATGTCGCAGTCGCCCTCGCGGAGCATCTCGACCGAGCGCGGCGGCTCGGCCTCCTCCAGGGAGACCCGGGTGCCGGGGTGGTCGGCGCGCAGGGCGGCCAGGGCGGTGGGCACGAGGGTGGAGCTGCCACTGGGGAAGGAGACCAGGCGAACCCGGCCGGCGCGCAGTCCGGCGATGGCGGCGACCTCCTCCTCGGCCGCCGTCAGTCCCGCGAGGATGCCGGCCGCGTGCCGCACCAGGGCCTCGCCGGCCTGGGTCAGCCGCGTCTCTCGGCCGCTGCGCACGAGCAGCGGTGTGCCGACGGAGGATTCGAGCGCCTTCATCTGCTGGCTGACGGCGGGCTGGGTGCAGCCGAGTGCGCGGCCGGCCGCCGAAAAGGAGCCGGTGGCGGCGACGGCGCGCAGAACGCGGAGATGACGGGCCTCGATCACGCGGTCGAGCATAAGCGCGGCTTGGGCGAGGCACCGAATATCGCGTCGACGCTTTGCCCCCGGCCGCCTACCGTGCCTGTATGAAGCTTCTGTCACTGAATGTGGGGCGTCCCAAGGCCGTCGACGTCCCGGAGGAGTCGAAGCGCGTCTCGGGCATCGACAAGCGGCCGGTGGACGGGCCGGTGCGGGTGGCGGCCCCGGGGCCCAAGGGGGTCGGCGCCAGCGGGGTGGCCGGGGACGCGGTGTGCAACACCGAGCATCACGGCGGTGACGACCAGGCCGTGTACGCGTTCGCCCGCGAGGACCTGGACGGCTGGGAGCGCGAACTGGGCCGCACCCTGCCCAACGGGGTCTTCGGCGAGAACCTCACCACCGAGGGGCTCGACGTCTCCGGCGCCCTCGTCGGCGAACGCTGGCGGATCGGTCCCGAGGTGGTCCTGGAGGTCACGTGCGGCCGTGTCCCCTGTCTGAACTTCCAGCGCCATCTGGGCGAGCAGGGGTGGGTCAAACGCTTCACGCGCCAGGGCGCGCCCGGCGCGTATCTCCGGGTGATCCAGCCCGGCGAGATCCGTGCGGGGGACCCCGTCGAGATCGTCCACCGGCCCGCCCACGACGTCACCGTGAACCTCGCCTTCCGGGCCACGATGGGCGAACGCGACCTGCTGCCACGGCTGTTGGCGGCGGGTGAGGCGCTGCATCCGGAGCTGCTGGAGATGGCGCGGAAGCACGCGGCGCAGCAGGAGTGACGGGCCGGCCGGCGGCGGGGTGTCCGTGAAGGCGCCCCGCCGGTGCGGGTGTTCCGCGGAAGGCCGGCGAAACCGCCGCCGTGCGCGCGGTGGAGCGGGCGGGCCCGCACAGTTCCGGTCACTACGCTTGCGCCATGACAACGGCTCTGATTACGGGATCGACCGCGGGGATCGGCGCCGCCTTCGCGCGGCGCCTGGCGGCGGACGGGCACGACCTGGTGCTGGTGGCGCGTGACACCGAGCGGCTGCGGGAGCAGGCGACCGAGTTGCACGACCGGCACGGCGTCGAGGCGGAGGTGCTGACGGCGGACCTCGCGACGGACGACGGCATCGAGTCGGTGGCGCGGCGGCTGTCGGACCGCAAGAACCCGGTCGACCTGCTGATCAACAATGCCGGCTTCGGCAACAAGGGCCGCTATCTCGACGTCTCCATGGCCGACGAGCTGCGCATGCTCAAGGTCCACTGCGAGGCGGTCCTCCGTCTCACCTCGGCGGCCTGCGAGTCCATGCGCGAGCGCGGCCGGGGAGGTGTGGTGAACGTGGCGTCGGTCGCCGCGTTCGTACCGCGGGGGACGTACGGGGCGTCGAAGGCCTGGGTCGTGCAGTTCACCCAGGGTGCCGCGCGCGACCTGGCCGGCACCGGTGTCCGGCTGATGGCGCTGTGCCCCGGCTTCGTGCGCACCGAGTTCCACGACCGGGCCGGCATGGGCACCGACAGCATCCCCTCGTGGATGTGGCTCGACGCCGACAAGCTGGTCACGGCCGCCCTCACCGACCTGTCCCGGGGCCGGACGGTCTCCATCCCCGACCCGCGCTACAAGGCCCTGATGGGTGTGGTGAAGGTGGTGCCGCGGGGGCTGCTGGGCGGGATCAGCTCGAAGACGGGACGCAAGTACGGGCCGCAGTAGCGGCGGCGGCCGGGCCCGAGGGCCGGGGCGGCGTCCTGGGGGTGAAAGGCGGCGGGTGCCGGGGGACAATGGAGCTGTTCACCCGGACGCAGGGGGGCCGGAGGCGGTCTCATGACATTCGTGCAGCTCATCGACTGCAGGACCAGCCGGTTCGACGAGATGGACCGGCTGATGGACACATGGGTCGAGCAGACCAGGGGCAAGCGGACGGCGACGCACAGCGTGATCGGGAAGGACCGGTCGGACGGGTCGCACTTCGTGGAGATCGTGGAGTTCCCGTCGTACGAGGAGGCGATGCGGAACTCCGGGCTGCCGGAGACGGAGCGGATCTTCCAGGAGATGGTGGCGCTGTGCGAGGAGATGCCCACGTTCACGGATCTGGACGTGGTGCGGGACGAGCAGCTGTACGCCGGGACGTCACGGCGGTTCCTCGCGACCATCGCCGCCGAGGGCGAACTGCCGCCGCTGGACGGCCTGCTCGCGGAGGGCTACCACGACCACGTTCCCTCGGAGGAACCGGACGCCATCGGGATGGACGCGTTCCGGCGGACCGTCGAGGAGTGGCGGGGCGGGTTCGACTTCGCGTTCACCGTGGAGGACCAGATCGCCCAGGGCGACCGGGTGTGCACGCGGTGGACCTGGAACGCGACCCACACGGGGGACTTCCTCGGGATTGCGGCCAGCGGCCGGAAGGTCCGGATGACGGGGACGCTCGTCCACCTGTTCTCCCCCGAAGGAAAGATCACCGAGGGATGGTGGGAGTACGACCGGCTCGGGCTGATGGGGCAGTTGGGGGCGCTCGACGACCTGGAGAGCTAGGGAGGCAGGACCGGGGCCGGGGAGCTCCGCCCGGCAGTGGAGCGTCTTGGCGACCGGATCCTTCCGAGCTGTAGGACCAGCCGGGTTTCCGGCTACGCGACGCCCGCCCGATCGGTGCATGGGCGGCGCTGGGCGGAGTGGCCCCGCTCGCGGACACCCGGCTGGTGGGAGCCGGTGTCGGTGGGACGGCTCGGGCAGCCATCTCGGGCTGTCGTCCGGTGGCCAGGGCGGTATCGCCGAGGGCAGGGACCCACGCGAGGAATCGGCCGCGCGGCTCGTCGACGTCCGGTGGCGTACGGGTACCGGCGTGGCGTACGGGGAACGGGCGCCCCTGCCGTCGACACCCTCGGTCGCGTGGGTGGTGGGGAGCCCTGCACCGGGCTCCCCACCACTCCTGACTCCCCTGTCACGCGGAGTACGTGCGGAGTACGTCACGCGGAGTAGAGGGACAGGGCTCCATTGATGTCGTCCTGAACCAGGTCCCGCTTCGTCATGTTCGCAGCGACCAGCGGCGCCATCACCGCTCCGAGGACACTGGAGTGGCCGAGGCCGAGAATGTGCCCGAGTTCGTGCAGGGCGACCGTCTCCACGTCGAAGCAGTCCGCCACGGCCCCGATGCTCCAGGTGTGTTCGGTGTCGTCGAAGTGGACGGGCTTCGGTGTGCTCCCGTTCGTGACGACCCCGCATCCCGGCGGGAAGTCCGCGTGTGCGAGGACTCCGCCGACCATGCTGTGATCCGGATCGTCGGCGGACCGCCACCCGATCACGATGTCGGGATCCTGAGCCGACGTGACCTCGGCGAACGTCACCGGGACCGAGGCGGACCACGTCTGCAGTGCACTTCGCACGGCGTCGAACTCCTGGCCGGGGCCCGCGTCGTCGGTCCCCGTGTCGAAGGTGAACGTAAGATCGCGGTGACCCCAGGCGCACCTCGCGGCGAACGCCACGCCGTCTTCCATGTCCAGCATGGCGCAGCGAGGCTGGGTCATCGCGGCGCGAGTCCGCTCGTCGAAATCGCCGGTCGCGGGAAGCCCGTTGAACTCCTGGAACCTCTCCAGCGCGCGAGACGTCGGATCGTCCACCCTGTTCTCGCTGTATTCGTCGGTCAGGTAGCCGAACCGGTTGAGGAACCCTTGCACCCGCCCCAGTCCGCGAACCTCCTCCCCCGCTTCGACGGGCGGCACATTCGCGATCTTGGGAAAAGCGAGAACGGAAGCCATCTCATCCTCCCTTGCATGGTGAATTGCTGGGTGTGGAAGACAAATGAAGGGTGAAGCTCCGTACAGGGGATCAGCCGGTGAACCGGATGCCGTGGACGACCCGCAGTGCGATGGACGACCCGCAGTGCGAATCCCTCGGTGCCCCGGGGCTCGATCTCACGATCGGGAAAGCAGCCCCCGCCACATGCGATCCGTCCTCGTCCGTGAACTCCACGACCCGGGCCGGCCGACCGCCCACCTCCCGCAGAGAGGCGGCGTGTTCAGGGCGTCGGCCGCAGGGGTCGGCGAACCATCGAAGGGAATTCCAGGGTTTCACCGGGGACTACCGTCCGCAACCCGGGATTTCCGCGTAACGCCCCAGGGACGAACCAACGCTCCGTCACCCGTTCGCATGGGGCACCACCGCGTCCGGGCCACACGCGCCGGCCGGGGCGGCCGAGGCGCGCGAGGCGCACCCGGGCGTGGTGCACCCGGTCGGCACGGCCGTCGCACACGGGGGTGACGGCGACGGCGACGTGCGGTCACGGAGGTGGGCCGGGCACCGGGCGAACGTCACTGACCGCCTGCCTCGTGTCCCTGACGGTCCCTCACCGGCGAACGGACAGATCGGCATCCACGCCGTACGAGGGCTGAGAACGCCGAGGCCCTGCCCCGAGGCTCGCCAGGGGTGAGCCTCGGGGCAGGGCCGGGGACGGGCAGAGCGCGCGCTGCGCGGCTGAGGCCCAGCCCCCGGCAACCGGGAACTGGGCCTCAGAAGTGCCTGCCGACGTGCGTGACGTCAGTGGGCGTGGCCGTGGCCGCCGTGGCCCGCGTCGGCCGGCTCCTCTTCCTTCTTCTCGACGACCAGGGTCTCGGTCGTCAGGAGGAGGGAGGCGATGGAGGCGGCGTTCTCCAGGGCGGAGCGGGTGACCTTGACCGGGTCGATGACACCGGACTTGACCAGGTCGCCGTACTCGCCGGTGGCGGCGTTGAAGCCCTGGCCCTTGTCCAGCTCGGCGACCTTGGAGGTGATGACGTAGCCCTCCAGGCCGGCGTTCTCCGCGATCCAGCGCAGCGGCTCGACGGCGGCCTTGCGGACGACGGCGACACCGGTGGCCTCGTCGCCGGTCTTGCCGAGGTTGCCCTCCAGGACCTTCACGGCGTGGACGAGCGCGGAGCCACCACCGGAGACGATGCCCTCCTCGACCGCGGCGCGGGTCGCGGAGATGGCGTCCTCCAGACGGTGCTTCTTCTCCTTCAGCTCCACCTCGGTGGCGGCGCCGACCTTGATCACGCACACGCCGCCGGCCAGCTTCGCGAGGCGCTCCTGGAGCTTCTCGCGGTCCCAGTCGGAGTCCGTGTTCTCGATCTCGGCCTTGATCTGGGCGACGCGGCCCTGGACCGCACCGGAGTCACCGGCGCCGTCGACGATCGTGGTGTCGTCCTTGGTGACGGTGACGCGGCGGGCGGAGCCGAGCACGTCCAGGCCGACCTGGTCGAGCTTGAGGCCGACCTCCTCGGAGATGACCTCGGCGCCGGTCAGCGTGGCCATGTCCTGCAGCATCGCCTTGCGACGGTCGCCGAAGCCGGGGGCCTTGACGGCGACCGCGTTGAAGGTGCCGCGGATCTTGTTCACGACCAGGGTGGACAGGGCCTCGCCCTCGACGTCCTCGGCGATGATCAGCAGCGGCTTCGAGGCGTTGGCCTGGATGACCTTCTCCAGCAGGGGCAGCAGGTCGGCGATGGCGCCGATCTTGCCCTGGTGGATGAGGATGTACGGGTCGTCGAGGACGGCCTCCATACGCTCCTGGTCGGTGACGAAGTACGGGGAGAGGTAGCCCTTGTCGAAGGCCATGCCCTCGGTGAAGTCCAGCTCCAGACC
Source organism: Streptomyces sp. NPDC057438 (assembly GCF_042802995.1). Taxonomy (NCBI): domain Bacteria; kingdom Bacillati; phylum Actinomycetota; class Actinomycetes; order Kitasatosporales; family Streptomycetaceae; genus Streptomyces; species Streptomyces sp. NPDC057438. The sequence continues at coordinate 299,187 of NZ_JBHVDD010000001.1, read as the reverse complement.
GAAGGTGTTGGACTCCTCGACGGTGATGACACCGTCCTTGCCGACCTTGTCCATGGCCTCGGCGATGAGCTCGCCGACCTGCTGGTCCTGGGCGGAGAGACCGGCGACGGCGGCGATGTCCGACTTCTCGTCGATCGGGCGGGCGGTCGCGAGGAGCTCCTCGGACACGGCCTTGACCGCGGCGTCGATGCCCTTCTTCAGGGCGGCCGGGGAGGCACCGGCGGCGACGTTGCGCAGGCCCTCGCGGACGAGCGCCTGGGCCAGCACGGTGGCGGTGGTCGTACCGTCACCCGCTACGTCGTTGGTCTTGGTCGCCACCTCCTTCACCAGCTGGACGCCGAGGTTCTCGTACGGGTCCTCGACCTCGACCTCGCGGGCGATGGTGACGCCGTCGTTGGTGATGGTGGGGGCGCCGAACTTCTTGTCGATGACGACGTTGCGGCCCTTGGGGCCGATCGTCACCTTGACCGTGTCGGCAAGCTTGTTGACGCCGCGCTCGAGGGCGCGACGGGCGTCCTCGTCGAACTTCAGGATCTTCGCCATGGGAGCGGTTCAGCCCTCTCGGAAAACGTGGGTGAAACGAACTGCGCCCCGGGCGCCCGGCTGATGATGGTCGCGGGGGCCAGGGGCGCAGCTCAAAAAACGATGGGTGAATTACTTCTCGATGATCGCGAGCACGTCGCGAGCCGAGAGGACGAGGTACTCCTCGCCGTTGTACTTCACCTCGGTGCCGCCGTACTTGCTGTACAGCACGATGTCGCCGGTCTTGACGTCGAGCGGCAGGCGCTCGCCGTTCTCGAAGCGGCCCGGACCGACGGCGAGGACGACGCCCTCCTGGGGCTTCTCCTTCGCGGTGTCCGGGATGACCAGGCCAGAGGCGGTGGTCTGCTCGGCGTCGAGCGGCTGGACCACAATGCGGTCCTCGAGCGGCTTGATGGCAACCTTGGAGCTGGTGGTCGTCACGATCCGACCTCCCCCTTCGGAGATCTCACGGGGTTAACTGTCTGAGGTGGCGACCAGGTGGATCCGTCGTCGCGGGTGCCGGACCTGCCCGTCGCTGGTTGGCACTCTCCAGGGGGGAGTGCCAGACCTGAGACTATGACTGCGATTAGCACTCGGTCAAGCGGACTGCTAATCAAGTCGGTCGCGGCGGGTCGGCGGGCGGTGACCGGCGGGCTTGAGCGGGACGCCGGTCACGTGCCGCAGGGGCGCCTCAGAGGTAGTCCTCCAGGCGGCCGACCGTCAGACCCTGCTCCTGGATCCGGCGCAGCAGCCGCGTCGTCATCTCCGTGAGGGTGGCGCCCTCGAGCTGGGCCGGGCCCCGGAACTGGGCCAGGACGATGTCGCCGGGGCGCAGGCGGTCGCCGACGGCGTAGCGGAGGTCGTTGATCTGCATGGAGGCCCGCCACAGGACGACGGCCGCGATGCCGCAGTCGGCGGCGGCGCGGAGCGTGGTGGTGTCGTGGACGCCGTAGGGCGGGCGGAAGAGGGTCGGCCGGGCACCGAAGCGCTGCCTGAGCTTGTCCTGCTGGCCGCAGATCTCGGCGCGCTGTCCCGCGTACGGCAGGCCGCGCAGGGCGGTGTGGTCGAGGGTGTGGTTCTGCACGGTCGCCCCGACGGCCCGCAGCCGGGCGAAGTGGCCGTAGCCCGGCCCCACGACACTGTCCGTCAGGAACATGCTCACCGGCAGCCGCAGCTCACGCACCATGTCGACGAACCTCGGGTCCTTCTCCGCGCCGTCGTCGTACGTCAGGAAGACCACCTTGTCCCGGGTCGGCACCCGGTCGACGACGGGCGGCAGCCCAGGGCCGGCCGCGCGGAGCCGGGAGGGCCGGTCGGGATTCTCGGGGGCGTGAGCGAGGGGGGCGGTGAGGCCCCAGCGGCGGTACGGGGGTGAGTGGGGGTGGGGGCGCGCGTCTCCGGGAGCGCGGGCGCCGTCCGCGCCGGGGGTGTCCGGGACCGGGCCCCGCTCGCGCGCGGGCGCGGTCGCCGAGGGCGGCGTCCCGACAGCCGGGGGCGAGGGCGGCCTCGTCCCCCGCGCCGACGGGCGGTCGTTCACCGTCGCTTCGGCCCCGGGCGCCGGCGCCCGGGAGGCACGGCCGGCGGGATCGGCCGCGCACCCGGCGAGGAGCAGGGCGGCCAGGGCCAGGAGCGCGGCAGGAGCGGCGAGAGCGGAGCGGACGCGGGAGCCCGGCGTACGCCCCCGCGCCCCGTCGGCCGTCACAGGTAGTCCTCCAGCCTCGCCACCGCGTAGCCCTCGGCGGTGGCCCGGTCCAGGAAGCGGCGGACCATGTCGGGCATGGTGCCCTTCCAGTCGGACCTGCCCCGGAAGTGGCTGAGGACGATGTCGCCGGGACGGAGCCGGCGGTCGGCTTCGCGATGCTCCCAGCGGTCGGCGAAGACCTCCTCGTTCCAGAGGGGGACGGCCTCGATCCCGCAGGACCTGGCGGCGCGCAGGGTGTCCCGGTCGTAGCTCCCGTACGGCGGCCGGAAGAGCGTGGGCCGCTTGCCGTACCGCTTCTCGATCACGTCCTGCATGCCGCAGATCTCGTGCTTCTGGGCGGCGTAGGAGAGGGCGGGCAGATGGCGGTGGTTGAGGGTGTGGTTGTCGAGGGTCACGCCCCGGTCCCGCATCCGCGCGAAGTAGCCGTAGTCCTCCTTGATCAGGTAGTCGCTGAGGAAGGCGGTGTACGGGATGCGCAGTTCGCTCATCATCCGCAGGAAGGCGGGGTCCTTCTCGGCGCCGTCGTCGATCGTGAGGAAGAGGACCTTGTCACGGGTGGGGACGGTGGTGAGGACCGGGGGCAGCCCGTCCTCCTCGTGGCCGTCGACCTCGAATCCCTTGCGTGTCCGGAGCACCGGCTTCCGCGCCGGGGGCGCCGGCGCGAGCAGGGGCACCCCGGCCAGCCCCCAGCGCTTCGCCGCGGCGACCCGCGCGGCGTGCGCCCGGCGCAGCTTCCCGGCGTACGCGTCGAGGGCACGGGCACCCGGCGCTTCGAGAGGCGGTCGCTGCCCGCGCTCCTGGCCGTGGGCGGGCCCCGCGGTGCCCTCCTGCTCGGCCACGCCCTCCCTGGCGTCGCCCCCGCCTCCCCCGGCGCACCCGGACACGATGACCGCGGCGGCGAGCACGGCGACGCCGCCCCGGACCGTGCCGCCCCCTCTCCAGAAACGCGCCCACTTTGCGATCTTTACATCATTTTGTCGTACAAGTCGCATGGCGCCGCATCCTCGCAGGGCCGGCCCTCCGCACGGCCCCGACACCGCCGTCCGGCCCCCACCGTCCACCGACTGGCCCACGCCCCCTCCCCCTGACCGACAATGGCCCGGTGAACGACCTGGACCCCGCCGCCTTCCTCACCCCCCTGCTCACCCCCGAGGGCCGCGCCCTCCTCGACGAGGTGCGCGACACCGAACCGGCGCGGGAACTGGCCGTGGCGACCCGGCTGCGCCGCGACCACCCGGCGCCCCTGGTGTCCGCGGCCCTCGCCCAGGCACGGCTGCGGCAGCGCGCGGCGGCGAAGTTCGGCGCGGCGGACGCGGGGCGGATGTTCTTCACGCCCAACGGAGTGGAGCAGTCGACCAGGACGACCGTGGCGGCCTACCGGGCCGCGTGCTTCCGGGCGCTCGGCGTGCGGTCGGTCGCCGATCTGTGCTGCGGCATCGGCGGGGACGCGATCGCGATGGCGCGCGCCGGAATCCGGGTACTGGCCGTCGACCACGATCCGCTGACGGCGGCGGTCGCCCGCGCCAACGCCGACGCGCTCGGCCTCGCCGAGCTGATCGAGGTGCGCGAGGCGGACGTGACGGAGGTGGACACCGCCGGGTTCGACGCCGTGTTCGTCGACCCGGCCCGGCGGTCCTCCGCGCGGGGCCGGATCTTCGACCCGGAGGCCTACTCCCCGCCCCTGTCCTGGGCCGTGTCGGCCGCGCTCAAGGCTCCCCTGGGCGCGCTGAAGATCGCGCCCGGCATCCCGCACGAGGCGATCCCCCCGGCCGCCGAGGCCGAGTGGATCTCGGACGGCGGCGATGTGAAGGAGGCGGTGCTGTGGTTCCGCGAGGGCGGCACCCCGGGGGCGCGGCGCGCGATGCTGCTGCCCGCGGAGGCGGGCATCCGGGCCTCCCCCGACACGATGCTGCCCGACCCTCCGGTCCGCCCGGTCGGCCGGTACCTGTACGAGCCCGACGGCGCCGTCATCCGCGCCCACCTGGTCGCCGAGGTCGCACGAGACCTGGCGGGCGGACTGATCGACCCCACGATCGCCTACATCACCGCCGACGAGCACCACGTCACCCCGTACGCCACCGCCTACGAGATCACCGACCGGCTCCCCTTCGGGGTGAAGAAGCTGAAGGCCCTGCTGCGGGAGCGCGAGGTCGGCGTGCTGACCGTGAAGAAGCGGGGCTCGGCCGTGGAGCCGGAGGAACTGCGCAAGAAGGTCAAGCCGCAGGGGCGCAACTCGGCCACGGTCTTCCTGACCCGGGTCGCGGGAGCGCCTTCGATGCTGATCGGCCGCCCCGTCTGACCCCTACGGACCTCGGGCGACCCTCCTCACGCCCCCTCCTCCGCCCGCGCCAGCAGCAACGCCCGCTCCCGCTCGTTGCGCGCCAGCCCGGCCGCCCGTACGAACTCGGCGCGGGCCTCCTCCGTCCGGCCCAGCCGCCGCAGCAGATCCCCGCGGACGCTGGGCAGCAGGTGGTAGTCGCGCAGGGCCGGTGCGGCGGTGAGGCCGTCCACGATCTCCAGGGCGGGACCGGGTCCCTCGGCCATGGAGACGGCGACCGCACGGTTCAGCTCCACCACGGGGGACGGGGCGCGGGCGGCCAGCAGGGCGTACAGGGTGGCGATCTTCGGCCAGTCCGTCTCCGCGTAGGTGTACGCCTGGGCGTGGCAGGCGGCGATCGCGGCCTGCAGGGCGTACGGACCAGGGGCGCCCGGCGCGCAGGCGGTGGCGCGGCCGAGGGCGGTGAAGCCCCGGGCGATGAGCGGGCGGTTCCAGCGGCGGCGGTCCTGGTCGGCGAGCAGGACCGGCTCCCCGGTGGGTCCCGTGCGGGCGGCGGTCCGTGACGCCTGGAGTTCCAGCAGGGCCGCCAGGCCGTGCACCTCGGGTTCCTTCGGCATCAGCTGGGCCAGCACACGGGCCAGCCGGAGGGCGTCCTCGCACAGGGCCGGGCGCAGCAGGTCGTCGCCGGCGGTGGCCGCGTACCCCTCGTTGAAGATCAGGTAGATGACCTCCAGCACGGAGTCGAGGCGGGCCTCGCGGTCGGGGCCGTACGGCACCTCGAAGGCGACGTTCCGCGTGGCCAGGGTGCGCTTGGCGCGGACGACGCGCTGGGCGATCGTCGGCTCGGGGACCAGGAAGGCGCGGGCGATCTCGGGGGTGGCCAGGCCGCCGAGGAGGCGGAGGGTGAGGGCGATACGGGCCTCGGCGGAGAGCACGGGGTGGCAGGCCGTGAAGACGAGGCGGAGCAGGTCGTCGTCGATGTCGTCGGGGTCGGACGGCCGGTCGAGGTACGGCCCCGCCGTCTCCAGGTCCCGGCCCACCTCGGCGAGTTTGCGCGCGTACCGTTCCCGGCGGCGCACGAGGTCGATCGCCCGGTGCTTGGCGGTGGCCGTCAGCCAGGCGCCCGGATTGTCCGGCACCCCGTCCCGCGGCCACTGCTCCAGCGCCGCCACGAGCGCGTCCTGGGCCAGTTCCTCCGCGATGCCGACGTCCCGCACGATGCGCGCGACCCCGGCGATGATCCGGGGCGACTCCATGCGGAAGACGGTCTCGACGGCCACATCGTGGGTGGACCGGGACGCGGGGGCGGGACCGGAGGCAGAGGTGGGCTGCGGGGTCGTCACAGCCCACCATCAGACACCCGGACGGCGCCCCGGCCAAGCGGACTCGGGGCGCAGGCAGGGCTCAGGGCTCCATGATCTCCCGCACCTCGCAGGTGACGGTCCAGTGCTCCTCGTGCACCTTCAGGAACCGCTTGGTCCACTCGATGGCCTCCGCCATGTCCTTGGCCTGGACGATGGCGTACCCGCCCACGACCTCCTTGGACTCGGTGAACGGCCCGTCGGTGACGGAGAGCTGCCCGCTCTCCCAGCGCACTCGCGTGCCCTGCGCGGTCGGGGACAGACCGGCGGTGTCCAGCAGCACGCCCGCCTTCGTCATCTCCTCGATCAGGTCCCCCATCCGCTGCATCAGCTCGGGGCTCGGGCCCTCGGCGGGGGCGTTCGTCTCGTCGATCCGGACCATCGACAGATAGCGCGGCATGGTGACTCCAGGTGCGTCGGTGGCCGGGGCTTCTCCCCGACTCTCACCCCTACGTCGAACGGCCGCACCCCGGATCGACACGGCCGCCGGAATTTCCGGGAAAAGTTTCTCGCGACCCCTCCGGCCGCCTCTTCGGCGCCCCGGTCAGGGGCCCTGGCCGCTTCAGAGAGCCCGGCTACTTCAGCGACTCCCAGAGCTTCCTCGCCTCGGGCTCCCGTGCCACCACCCGGTTGCTGTCGTACGGGGCCGGCGCGACCGGCATCATCACGGTCGTGGTGGCCTCGGAGGACAGGCCCTCCAGGCTCCGGCCGAGGCGCACCAGGTCGGTGATCGAGGCGAGTCCCGTGTCCGTGGTCAGGCTGGCGGTGGCCGCGTCGGCGGCCCGGTAGAGCTGGGCGGGGTTCGTCAGGAGGTCGGTCGAGGAGATCTGGTCCAGCAGGGCCTTCACCAGCTTCTGCTGGAGGCCGATACGGCCGAGGTCGCTGCCGTCACCGATGCCGTGGCGGGTGCGGGCGAGGGCGAGCGCCTGCTCGCCGTCGAGGTGGTGGGTGCCGGCGGCCAGTTTCAGGTGGCTGTCCTCGTCGTCGATGTCCTCGTCCGTCGTGACCGTGACTCCGCCGAGCGCGTCGACGAGGTTGGCGAAGCCGGCGAAGTCGATCTCCATGTAGTGGTCCATGCGGACGTCCGTCATCGCCTCGACGGTCTTGACCGCGCAGACCGGGCCGCCGACCGCGTACGCGCTGTTGAACATCACGTTGTACGCCACCGCCGTCGAACCGCCCGACTCCAGCGGGCAGGACGGGCGGGTGACGAGGGTGTCGCGGGGGATGCTGACGACGGTCGCCCCGGTCCGGCCCTCGTCGACGTGGACGACCATCGCCGTGTCCGAGCGGGCGCCCGTGCCCTCGTCTCCGCCGCCGAGCGCGGCGTTCTCCTTGCCGCTGCGGGAGTCGGAGCCGAGGACGAGGATGTTCAGCGCGCCGCTCGGCAGGGACTCGGCGGCGGCCGACGCCTCGGGTGCGGCCGTCGAGGTGGCTCTCGCGGGGCGGTCGTCGCCGAGGGCGGTGTTGATGTCGACGCCCTTGATGTTGGCGTTGAGCCGCCAGAACGTCCAGCCCAGGCCGCTCGCGGCGAGTACGAGGACGCCGGCGAGGGCGAAGCCGGCGATTTTCAGCCGGCGCCGCCGTCTGTCCGGGGCGGTGGCCGTGTCCATACCTGTGGCCGTGCCCATACCTGTGGCCGGGCCTGTGCTCGTGGCCGTGCCCCCGTCGGCGTCCCCGCGCGCGTTTCCTTCACCAGTCACACACATGAACATACGTCCGAATTGTTACGGCGAGGAACTGCCTGTCGCCGTTCCTTCGGAAATTCTCAGATTTCTCGTGCTTCTCAGCCGAGGGTCACGGTCGGCACCGGGTTGGTGCCGCTCCAGGTGCCGTTGAAGCCGAAGCTGACCGAACCGCCGCTCGGGACGCCGCCGTTCCAGGAGGCGTTCGAGCAGCTGACGGCCGTGCCGGTCTGGGTGCAGATCGAGTTCCACGCCTGGGCGAGCTGTTGTCCGGCCCCGAAGGTCCAGTTGACCCGCCAGGAGGAGAGCGAGGAGCCGGCGGCGCAGCGGATCGTCACGTTGCCGGTGAAGCCGGTGTTCCACTGGTTGGCGACGGTGTACGCCGCCGAGCAGCCGGCCGGGACGGGGGGTTCGGTGACCGTGCCACCGAGTGCCGTCACGATGCCGTGGTAGGCCGGTTTCGGGGCGTAGTTCTCGTCGTACGGGGTGGCCGCGCCCTCTCCCGGGAACACGTCCGGGATCCAGGAGTCGGAGTCGGTGAAGCCCCAGACGGTGACGGCGGTGCAGCGGGTCACGGCCACGCAGGCCTTCACCACGGTGTCGTACTCGGTGCGCTGCTGGGCCAACTTGGCCTGAGTGGCCGGAAGTTGCATCCGGATGTCGAGTTCCGTGATGGCGACGTCCACGCCGAGGTCGGCGAAGCGCTGGATGTTCTGCTGAAGGGTGGCGGGGACCTGACCGAGGATCAGGTGGGCCTGCAGGCCGACGCCGTCGATGGGCACGCCGCGGGCCTTCAGGTCGCGGACCAGGTTGTAGAGGGCCGTGCTCTTGGCGTTGACGCCCTCGACGTTGTAGTCGTTGATGTAGAGCTTGGCGGCGGGGTCGGCGGCCCGGGCGGCGGTGAGGGCCTGGGCGATGTAGTCGGTGCCGAGGCCGTTGTACCAGAGGGTCCGGCGGTAGGTGCCGTCCTCGTTGAAGGGCTCGTTGACCACGTCCCAGGCGGCGAGGCGGCCCTTGTAGCGGCCGACCTCCAGCGCGATGTGGTCCTCCATCAGCCGGCCGAGCTGGGCGGGGGTCCAGGTGCCGTTCTGCAGCCAGTCGGGGTTCTGGCTGTGCCAGACCAGGGTGTGACCGCGTACGTCCTGGTCGTTGGCCTCGGCGAAGTCGACGATCCGGTCGGCCTCGGTCCAGTCGAAGGTGCCCCGGGTGGGCTCCACGGAGGCCCATTTCATCGCGTTGCCGGGGGTGAGCCAGTTGAACTCCCGGGCCGCGGTCTCGCCGTAGGTGCCGGTGAGCTTGGAGCCGGTGACGGCGGTGCCGATGCCTTTGCCCTTGGCGGCGGCGAGGGCCCGTAGGGGCGGGTCGGCGGCGTGGGCGGTGGGGGCGGTGGTGATCAGGGCGGTGGTGAGGGCGGCGAGAGTGGTGAGGGTGGCGAGCAGGGGGGCGAGACGTGAACGTCGGGGGGTTCTGGGGGTTCTCGAGGTTCTGGAGGTTCTCATGGCGGGGGCCTCCGAAAGTTTCGGTTGTGTAACCGATTGACTGCGGAGGAGTGTGGAGGGGGTTGTGCCGCTCGTCAATACATCAACTTCCGGCCAGGGCGCTCCGCTCGGGGCGGGTGTGCGTGTGCGCGTGCCGGAGGCTGTACGTGGTCGGCCGCCGCGCCGTCGGGGTTGTTCGCGCGGTTCCCCGCGCCCCTGAAAGACAGGTCCGTCGCCACGTGCCGCGCCGTCCTGGGTGCTCGCGCGGTTCCCCGCGCCCCTTCAGGGGGGCGGGGGTGTGGTCGTGCTGCTTCGGATCACCAGGGTGGTTGCCAGTTCTACTCTCGTTGCCGTTGAGGGGGTGTCCTGGCGGCCCAGGTCCAGGACCAGGCGGGCGGCTGCCTCGGCCATCTTCATCAGGGGCTGGCGTACGGTCGTCAGCGGGGGGCCCACCCAGCGGGCGACCGGCAGGTCGTCGAAGCCGACCACGCTGAGGTCCTCCGGGATGCGCAGGCCCAGTTCGCGGGCGGCCTCGTAGAGGCCGAGGGCCTGGAGGTCGTTGCCGGCGAAGACGGCCGTGGGGCGGTCGGGGCGGCGCAGCAGCTCCAGCCCCAGCCGGTAACCGGTCTCGTGGTGGAAGTCCCCGGCCTTGATCAGGTCGGCCGCGACCGGCAGCCCGGCGGTCTCCAGCGCGGCCCGGTAGCCGTCGACCCGGGCGCGGCTGCAGATCATCCGCGAGGGCCCGCTGATGGCGCCGATCCGCCGGTGCCCGAGTTCGACGAGATGGCGGGTCGCGGCGAGGCCGCCCTGCCAGTTGGTGGCGCCGATCGAGGGCACGTCGTCACCGGGGTCGCCCGCCGGGTCCATCACCACGAACGGGATGGCGCGGCTGGTGAGCAGGGCGCGCTGGGACTCGTCCAGACCCGACAGGACGAGGACGACGCCGTGCGGGCGGCGCGCGGCGACCTGGTCGGCCCAGGTGCGGCCGGGGGTGAGCCGGCCCGCGCTCTCGGAGAGGACGACGCTCAGCCCCTCCTCGCGCGCGACGTTCTCGACGCCCCGGATGACCTCCATCGCCCACGCGCTCTCCAGCTCGTGGAAGACCAGGTCGATGAGGGGGGACCGGCTCGCCTCGGCGCGCCGGCGGCGGTAGCCGTACTCGCGCAGCAGCTCCTCGACACGGGTGCGAGTCGCGGGCGCGACGTCCGCACGGCCGTTGAGCACCTTCGAAACAGTCGGAGCCGAGACGCCGGCCTGCCGGGCGATCTCGGCGAGCGTCGCGGTCTGCGTGGACTGGGACGCACGCGCTCTTGTCTGGATTTCCTCGGGCTTCGCGGGCTTCATGAGCGGGATCGTATCCCTGCGCGACCTCTTGACGAACCCTTTCGGCGGCCATACGTTCCCGGAACATTCGAAGTGCCATCCGAAACATTCGTCTTGTCGAGCGGCTGAACATTCGCGAAGGGTGCTGTCATGGAGTCGAGTAGAGGTCAGGCCGCCGGTACGAGCACGGGCGCCCGGCCGTTCAGCAGGCGCTGGTTCCTCGGCGCCGGTTCCGCCTCGTTGGTCACCGCGGGACTGGGCACCGGCCTCACCGCCTGCGGCTCCGGCGGCGGGTCCGGCGGCGGGGACGGCAAGACGCTCACCGCGTTCGTGTACGGCGACGACGCGGTGAAGGTCCAGCAGGCGGGCGTCGACCGGTTCAACAAGTCGGCCGCGGCGAAGAAGGCCGGCGGCACCGTCAAGCTGCAGAAGGTCCCGGGCTCCGACTACTCCCCCAAGCTCCGCACGGCGATGGGCTCGCCCAGCGCCCCGGACATCTTCTTCAACTGGGGCGGCGGTTCGATCAAGCCCTACGAGGACGCGGGCAAGCTCGTCGACCTCACCGACATCATCGACGACGACCCGGTGCTCAAGAACGGCTTCCTGCCCTCGGTCCTGTCCGCCGGTGACCTGGGAGGCCGCCACTACGGCATCCCGATGCGCGGCATGCAGCCGGTGATCCTCTTCTACAACAAGACGGTCTTCGCCGAGCACAAGCTCCAGCCGCCCACCACCTGGGACCAGTTGCTCGACAACAACGCCAAGCTGAAGAAGGCCGGCATCACCCCCTTCGCCCTCGGCGGCTCCGACCTCTGGCCCAACCTGATGTGGCTGGAGTATCTGGTCGACCGGCTCGGCGGCCCCCAGGTCTTCAAGCGCATCCAGGAAGGCGACTTCGAGGGCTGGGGCGACCCCGCGATGCTCAGGGCCGCCGAACTGGTCAAGGAACTCGTCGACGACGGCGCCTTCGGCTCCAAGTTCACCTCGGTGTCCTACGTCAACGGCGGCGCCCCCGCGGTCTTCGCGCGCGGCAAGGCCGCCATGCACCTGATGGGCTCCTGGGAGTACTCGACGCAGCTCGGAAAGTTCCCGGACTTCGCCAAGAGCAACCTCGGCTGGGCCCCCTTCCCGACCGTCGAGGGCGGCACCGGCGATGTCCTCAACGTCGTCGGCAACCCCACCAACTACTGGTCCATCAACGCCCGGACGAAGAACAAGGACCTGGCCGTCGGCTTCCTCAAGGACTGCGCCTCGGAGGCGTACGCGAAGGCGCTGATCGACAACGGCGACGTGCCGACCACGTCGAACGCGGCCGCCCTCCTCGCCTCCGCGCCCAACCCGGAGTACGCGAAGTTCCAGTACGACATGGTGCAGAAGGCTCCCGCCTTCACGCTCTCCTGGGACCAGGCGCTCGGCGACGGCCTCGGCACCAAGATGCACACGGAGATCGGCAAGCTGTTCGCGGGCAAGTCCTCGCCGAGCGAGTTCGTGACGGCGTGCAAGGGGCTGAAGTGACCGTCACGGTCGAGAAGGCCCCGGCGGCGGCACGGAAGGGACCGGAGCACCGCGCGAGCCGCGCCGGCCGTCCGCACGCCGCCTGGGCCCTTCCCGGTGTCCTGTTCTTCACGTTCTTCGCGGTCGTCCCGATGGCCCTGGCCCTGTACCTCTCCTTCACCAGCTGGGACGGTCTGGGCGACCCGCGGCCGGTCGGCCTCGACAACTGGCGGAAACTCCTCGACGACCCGCGGATGACCCAGTCCCTGTGGCTGACCGTCGTCCTGACGGTCGCCAGCTGGGTCTTCCAGACGGTGATCGCCCTGCTGCTCGGCGTCTGGGCGGCGGGCCGGCAGCGCAACCGCGCGATCCTCTCCGCGGTCTTCTTCGTGCCGTTCCTGCTCTCCTCCACGGCCATCGCGATCCTGTTCTACGCCCTGCTCGACCCGAACTTCGGCATCATCCAGGCGGACACCCTGGGCTCGCAGAGCGGTGCGTTCCTCGCGATCGTCTTCGTCGGCGGCTGGCAGTTCATCCCCTTCCACACCCTGATCTACCAGGGCGGGGCCCGTCAGATCCCGGAGGTCCTCTACCAGGCCGCCGCCATCGACGGCGCCGGCCGCTACCGCCAGTTCTTCTCGATCACGCTGCCGCAGCTGCGGCACACGATCACCACGTCCACGGTCCTGATGGTCGTCGGCTCTCTGACGTACTTCGAGACGGTCCTGATCCTCACCAAGGGCGGCCCCGGCACGGACACCGCGATCCTGCCGTACCTGATGTACGAGGCCGGCTTCAAGACGTACGACTTCGGCTACGCGAGCGCCATCGCGTCGTTCCTGGTCATCGCCGCGACGGGCCTCTCGCTGGTCCTGGTCCGGCTGACGGGCTTCGGCGCCATGCGCAGCACCCGCGAAGGGATGTGACGGAGTGTCACACGACACGTTGGCGCGCCCCACGAGCACCCGGCAGCCGGACGGGAGCCCGTCCACGGAGTCACCCCGGCGCCGCCGGCACTGGACGCGGCGCGCCAACCCGGTCGCGGGCCTCGGCGCGTTCCTCTGGCTGGTCATCGTCCTGATCCCGATCTACGCGATGCTGTCGGCGTCGCTCACGGGCGCGGACAAGGCCCTGACGGGCAACCCCCTCAAGCCTCCCACCGACCCGACCCTCGACAACTACAACACCGTCCTCACCAGCGGCTTCGGCCATCTGATGAGCAACACGGCGATCGTCGCGGTGTCGGTCGTGGGCATCGTCCTGGTGCTGTCGATCCCCCTGGCCTACGTCACCGTCCGCACCCGGAACCGCTGGTCGAACGCCGCGTTCCGGCTGTTCCTCCTGGGCGTGGCGATCCCGGCGCAGGCGGTCGTCGTGCCGTTGTATCTGCTGATCGCGAAACTCGACCTGTACGACACCCTCCTGGCCGTCATCCTGCCGACGGCCGCCTTCGCGATGCCGGTCTCCGTCCTGGTCCTCGTCGGCACCCTGCGGGACGTGTCGGAGGACCTGTACGAGGCGATGGCCCTGGACGGCGCCTCACCGCTGCGGGTGCTTTTCCAGCTGACGATCCCGCTCGCCAAGGGCGGCATCAGCACGGTCGTCATCTTCTCCGCGCTGCAGGCCTGGAACGGCTTCCTCTTCCCGCTGATCTTCACGCAGTCCGACGGCCCACGCGTCCTGACGCTCGGACTGTTCAACTACGTCAGCCAGTTCGGCGTGAACATCCCCGCCCTGCTCGCCTCGGTCGTCCTCTCCGGCATCCCGATCTTCGCCGTGTACCTGGTGGCGCGGCGGGCGCTGGTGGGCGGGTTGATGGGCGTGGGCGGCAAATGAGCCCTCTCCGCATCCCTGGAACTCACCGACCCCTGACAGGAGTCGTATGACCACCCCTTGGCGTGACCGCGCCCTGCCCGCCGCCGAGCGGGTCGAGGACCTGCTGTCCCGGATGACCCTCGAAGAGAAGACCGCGCAGCTGTACGGCGTGTGGGTGAAGAACGACGCGAACGGTGAGGACATCGCCCCCGACGAGGCGGGCATGACGGAGGCGTTCGACTTCGACGAGCTGATCACCCGGGGCCTCGGCCAGCTCACCCGTGTCTTCGGCACGGCCCCCCTCGACCCGGCCGAGGGCGCCAAGGTGCTGGCCCGCTTCCAGCGCCGCATCATGGCCGCGAACCGTTTCGGCATCCCGGCCGTCGCCCACGAGGAGTGCCTGGCCGGTTTCACCAGCTGGCGCGCGACGGCGTACCCGGTCCCCCTCGCCTGGGGCGCGACCTTCGACCCCTCGCTCGTCGAGGAGATGGCCCGGAACATCGGCCACGACATGGCGTCGGTCGGTGTCCACCAGGGCCTGTCCCCCGTCCTGGACGTCGTCCGCGACCCGCGCTGGGGGCGGGTCGAGGAGACCGTGGGCGAGGACCCGTACCTGGTGGGCACCATCGGCTCGGCGTACGTACGGGGCCTGGAGTCGGCCGGGATCGTGGCCACGCTGAAGCACTTCGCCGGGTACGCCGCCTCGGTGGGCGCCCGCAACCACGCACCCGTGCGCGCGGGCGTCCGCGAGTTCGCCGACGTGGTCCTGCCGCCGTTCGAGATGGCACTGCGGGAGGGCGGCGCCCGCTCGGTCATGGCCGCGTACACGGAGACGGACGGCGTCCCGGTCTCGGCCGACCGGCGCCTGCTCACCGAACTCCTGCGCGACGACTGGGGCTTCACGGGCACGGTCGTCTCCGACTACTTCGGCATCGGCTTCCTGGAGACCAACCACCGCGTGGCGGGCAGCCGCGCCGAGGCCGCTCACGCCGCGCTGGCCGCCGGGGTCGACGTGGAGCTGCCGGGCCTGCGCTGCTACGGCGAGCCCCTGGTGGCGGCGGTCCGCGCGGGCGAGGTCCCCGAGTCCCTGGTGGACCTCGCCGCCCGCCGCGTCCTGATCCAGAAGTGCGAACTGGGCCTCCTGGACGAGGACTGGAGCCCCGAGCCGCCCACGCCCGCCGCCGACCTGGACCCCCCGCGCAACCGCGCCCTGGCCCGCCGCCTGGCCGAGGAGTCGGTGGTCCTGTTGGACAACCCCGACGCCGTGCTGCCGCTCGCCCTCGACCTGCGGATCGCGGTCGTGGGCCCCCGGGCCGACGACCCGCTGGCCATGCTGGGCTGCTACTCCTTCCCCTCCCATGTCCTGCCCGCGCACCCCGGCACCGCCCTCGGCATCGAGATCCCGACCGTCCTGGAGTCCCTGCGCACGGAACTCCCGGACGCGAAGATCACGTACGCCACCGGCAGCACGGTCGACGGCGGCGACACCGGCGGGTTCCCCGAGGCGGTCGCCCGCGCCTCCGAGGCCGACGTCTGCGTGGCGGTCCTCGGCGACCGCGCCGGACTCTTCGGCCGGGGCACCTCCGGCGAGGGCTGCGACGCGGAGGACCTCCGGCTGCCGGGCGTCCAGGCGAAGCTGCTCGACGCGCTGGTCGCCACGGGCACACCGGTGGTCCTGCTCCTGCTGACCGGCCGCCCCTACGCACTGGGCCGCTGGAACGGCAGGCTGGCGGCCACCGTCCAGTCCTTCTTTCCCGGGGAGGAGGGCGGCCCGTCGGTGGCGGGAGTGCTGTCGGGCCGCATCTCCCCCTCCGGCCGCCTCCCGGTCAGCGTCCCCGACCGCCCCGGCGGCCAGCCGTGGACGTACCTCCAGCCGCCCATGGGCCTCCTCGGCGGCGCGAGCAACATCGACCCGACCCCGTTGTACCCCTTCGGGCACGGCCGCTCGTACACGACGTTCGCGTGGACGGACTTCCAGGAGCAGGGCACCTCGGTCACCACGGACGGCGACACCACGTACGACGTGTCGGTGACCGTCCGCAACACGGGTGAACGAGCGGGCGCGGAGGTCGTCCAGCTGTACCTGCACGACCCGGTGGCCACGGTGACCCGCCCGGACGTACGCCTGATCGCCTACCGGCGCGTGGAGCTGGAGCCGGGTGCGGCCCAGCGGGTGACGTTCCGCTTCCACCCCGACGTGTCGGCCTTCGCGGACCGCTCGGGCCGGCTCGTGGTCGAACCGGGTGCCCTGGAACTGCGGTGGGGCGCGTCGAGCACGGACATCCGCCACCGGGCCACGCTCACGCTGGAGGGGCCGGTACGGGAGGTCGGCCCGGACCGCCGGCTGCACTGCGGGACGGAGGTCCGGGCCATGGAGAACTGACGGCGGTCAGGCCGCCTGGGCCGCCGCGTGCACGACGAACGCGGCCCAGGCGGCGGGGCCGAGGCCGAGGTGGGGGCGGGTGGTGTCTTTGGAGTCCCGGATGTGGATGGTGGTGGGGGTGGGGGCGATCTCTATGCAGCTGTCGTCTGCGGTGCCGCTGTAGGTCGACTTGCGCCATTCCAGGGCGACTTCGAGGCAGTCGTCGCCCTGCGGGCTGCTGTAGCTGCTCTTGAACCACGTGAGGTCGTTGCTCATAGCGCTCCTCGAATCTGCCTGAGCAGGTCCTTGGAGTCACCCGGCGGCAGGGCCTGCGAACGCAGTGTCGCATACCGCTGGCCAAGGGTAACGACCTCTTTTACGTCGGCGATCAGCCGCCCGTGCTGCTGTCCTTCGGCGTATGCGTAACGCCTCCCGTCCTCCGTCTCCAGCAGCCGGAGCGGGCCAGCGAGGCAAGCGTGCGCCTCGAAGGCCATCGGCATGATCTGCACCTGCACGTTACGGGCGGCCGCGCAGGTCAGGACGCAGTCCAGCGCGTCGCTCATGACAGCCGGACCACCGAGGCGACTGCGCAACACCGCCTCGTCGATGATGAAGCTGAACGACGTGCCGAGGCGTTCACGCATCAGCTGCTGCCGCTCCATGCGCGCACGTACCTGCTCCTCCATCTCCTCGTCGCCGACCACGGGGATGTTGTTGGAGAACGCGGCCCGGACGTACGCCTCGGACTGCAACAGTCCAGGCAGGATGCGGCACTCGTACGTGTCGAGGCTCACCGCCTCCCTTTCCAGCCTCGCCCACGTCCTGAACCAAGCCGCCAACCCCGGCTGTCGAGCCATGTGCTGGAAAGCGCCTCGCACCGCCCCCGTGCCGCCCGTGGCCTCCTCCGCCAGCTCCACGAACCGCTGGTCCGCGAGCCGTCGCCCCAACTCGATGGACGCGACGGAGTGGCGGGACAGATGGACGAGCGCCCCGAACTCCTCCCGGCTCACCCCCGCATGCTCGCGCAGCGCCCGCACCACCGCCCCGAACGCCCGCATGCTGTCCGACGACTCGGGCTCACCGCCCGGCCCCTGCGCCGCCCATTCCACACCGTGCACCATCGACCCAGAGTGACCGCACGATCACGGTACTGTCCACCGAACAGCCGCGTACTCCCCGTTCCGTACGCGCGGTCGGCGTCCTTACCCCACGCTCACCGGGGCCGGCTATAACAGCGCGGTGAACGACGGCATCGAACGGGAGTACCGCAGACGGCGCGTACCACCCGCGTTCCTCACCACACTGGTCGCGGCGGTGCTGGTCTCCGCCGGTGCGCTGCACGCGATGGCGACGCTCGGGCCGTCGGGCTGGAACGTGCTGGCCGTGGTCGCCTGGGTGGCCACGGCGAGCCGGGTGGTGCTGGAGCAGTGGCGGGCGCGGACGTCGGTCACGGCCGACGGGGTCACCGTGCGGGGACCGCTGCGCACGCGCCGCTGGGCCTGGCCGGACATCTACGGCATCCGGGTCGAGGACAACAGGGGCGGCTCCCCCCGCTGGTCGGGGTACCTCTACACCTCCGACGGGCGCCGGGCCCGCCTCCCCCACCTCGACGAGTACCAGCTGGCCGACCCGGTCGCCGAGGTCGCCGACCTGTCCGCCACCGCCCTGCGGCTCGGGCTCACCTCGGCCGAGGAACGGCCGGAGGTGGAGGCACGCATCGCGCGAGGGGCGCGGCGGCGCACGGCGTTGCGGCGGGCGGGTCTCGCGAGCCTGGTCGTCGCGGCCGCCATGCTCGTCGTCGACATGGGGATGGCGTTCACCGACCGGCCGCCCCACACCCTGCTCCTGGTCGGGGGTGTCCCGCTGCTCTGTCTCGCCCTCTGCTTCCCCGCCCTGGACCGGCTCGGCGAACGCCGGTACCGCCGCCTCAGCCGTCCAGCGACTCGAACCGCCACCGGTGGACCGCCCGACTGACCAACTCCCCGCCGGGCTCGGACAGTTCGGGCAGCTCGGCGTCGTAGTCCGCGTCCCACCAGGTGATGACGAGCACCCGGTCCTGGGGCGCGCGCAACGTCTCGCGCCGCAGTGGCCGGACCGGAAGCTCCTGGGCCCGCGCCCAGGCGAGGAGTTCGGAGCCCCGGCCTTCCACCGCCCGCGCCTCCCACATCAGCGCGACCGTCACGAGTAGAGGTTCTCCTTGCTCACCTCGTGCACGTGGTCGTGGTCGTGGTGGTGCCCCGGCACGTGCGGTTCGGTCACCGGGAGGGAGGAGTCGGCGGAGAGGTCCCAGCTGGAGGCGGGGCGGTTACGGGCGACCATCTCCGCGCCGAGGGCCGCGACCATCGCGCCGTTGTCCGTGCACAGCTTCGGGCGCGGCACCCGGAGCCGGATGCCCGCCTTCTCGCAGCGCTCCTGCGCCAGCGCCCGCAGCCGGGAGTTGGCGGCCACGCCGCCGCCGATCATCAGGTGGTCGACGCCCTGGTCCTGGCACGCGCGGACGGCCTTGCGGGTCAGCACGTCCACGACCGCCTCCTGGAAGGACGCCGACACGTCCCGCACCGGCACCTCCTCGCCGGCCGCCCGCTTCGCCTCGATCCAGCGGGCCACGGCCGTCTTCAGCCCGGAGAAGGAGAAGTCGTACGCCGGGTCCCGCGGCCCGGTCAGACCGCGCGGGAACGCGATCGCCGTCGGGTCGCCCTCGCGCGCGTACCGGTCGATGACGGGACCGCCCGGGAAGCCCAGGTTCAGCACCCGCGCGATCTTGTCGAAGGCCTCGCCCGCCGCGTCGTCGATGGTCGCGCCCATCGGCCGTACGTCCGAGGTGATGTCCGTGGACAGCAGCAGCGACGAGTGCCCGCCCGACACCAGCAGCGCCATCGTCGGCTCGGGCAGCGCCCCGTGCTCCAGCTGGTCGACGCAGATGTGGGAGGCGAGGTGGTTGACGCCGTAGAGCGGCTTGCCGAGCGCGTACGCGTACGCCTTGGCCGCCGAGACGCCCACCAACAGGGCACCCGCGAGGCCCGGACCGGCGGTGACGGCGATGCCGTCGAGGTCCTTCGGGCTCACGCCCGCTTCCTTCAGCGCGCGGTCGATGGTCGGGACCATCGCCTCCAGGTGCGCGCGGGAGGCGACCTCGGGCACCACCCCGCCGAAGCGGGCGTGCTCGTCGACGCTCGACGCGATCGCGTCGGCCAGCAGGGTCGTGCCGCGCACGACGCCGACGCCGGTCTCGTCGCAGGAGGTCTCGATCCCGAGGACCAGGGGTTCGTCAGCCATGGACCTAGCCATTGATCTCGGTTCCTTGTACGGATGCGGAAGGGTCGTTGAGGCGCATGACGAGGGCGTCCACGTTCCCCGGCTGGTAGTAGCCGCGGCGGAAGCCGATCGCCTCGAAGCCGAAGCGTTCGTAGAGCTTCTGGGCGCGGACGTTGTCGACCCGGCATTCGAGCATCACCTGGGCGCACTCGAAGGAGGTGGCGGCCCGCAGCAGCTCGGTGAGGATCAGCGCGCCGAGGCCGGTGCCCCACTGTTCGCGGGCGACGGCGATGGTCTGCACGTCGGCGGTGTCCCCGGCGGAGGCCAGGCCCCCGTAGCCGATGATCCGTCCGTCGGCGTCCTCGGCGACGTAGTACCGCCGGGTCGCGTGGGGCCCGCGCGCGTGGGCGAGGTCCGACCAGAACATGCCACGGGACCAGGCGTCCTCCGGGAAGAGGTCCTTCTCCAGCTCCAGGACGGGCTCGATGTCCCACCAGCGCATCTCGCGCAGCACGGGGGTCGTCACTTGGGGGTGACCACCTTGTAGTTCTTGGGCACCTGGGCGTCGGGCCGGCGCAGGTACAGCGGCCGGGGCGCCTCCAGTTCCGCGCCCGCCGCCAGCCGCTCGGCGGCCAGCGCCGCGAGGGCGGCCGCGGAGACGTGCTCGGGCCCGCGGGCGTCCGGGAAGGTGTCGGGGTAGAGGACCGCGCCGGCCCCGACGGCGGGCAGTCCGGCCACCGTGTCGGCGATCTCGGCGGGCCGGTCGACGGCGGGGTCGGTGGTTCTCGTCCGCGCGTCCGCGTACCGCGCCCAGTACACCTCCTTGCGCCGGGCGTCGGTCGCCACCACGAACGGCCCCTCGACCGTGCCCTCGGCGCCGGCCGCGTACGCGAGTCCGTCGAGGGTGCACAGGCCGTGGACGGGGACCCCGAGGGCGAGGCCGAAGGTGTCGGCGGTCATGAGGCCGACGCGCAGCCCGGTGTACGGGCCGGGGCCGATGCCCACGACGATGCCGGTGACGGCGTCGAGGCGGGTGCCCGCCTCGGCGAGAACCCGGTCGACGGCGGGCAGCAGCAGTTCCCCGTGGCGTCGCGCGTCCACCTGACTCGACGCGGCGACGACGTCCGTCCCGTCGTGCAGCGCGACGGTGACGGCGGGGGTGGCGGTATCCAGAGCGAGCAAGAGCACGCAAACAGCCTACGGCGCTTCGGGCCGGGCCACGGCCGACCCGGTACACGTCCCCTCTGCTGCTACCGTCACAGCACAGACGTGCTTCAAAGGCGTACGTGGGTACGAGAGGTGGACTCAGAAGGTGGCCAGTAGCAGCTCGGTAATCGTGGCCGGGCTCACCGCGGCGGCCGTCGCCGCAGTCGGTTTCCTCACCTATCAGGCGTCGGCCCACGTGCCCGACGACCTCGGGAAGCCGTCTCCCTCCAAGTCCTCGGCGCTCCCGAAGTCCAAGAAGCCCGGCGAGCGGAAGAAGGACACGGAGAAGCTCCTTCCCGAGGGCTCGGGCACCGGCGAACGCGTCGTCTACTCCCTCGACGACGACCGCGTCTGGCTGGTCGGCGCCAACGAGAAGGTCACCCGCACCTTCGAGGTCACGCCCAGCACGGTCGACCCCGCCCCCGCGACCTACACGGTCTCGTCCCGCTCCGCCGCCGTCACCGGCTCCGACGGCACCCCCATCGAGAACGTCGTCCGCTTCGCCACGGTCGACGGCGTCTCCATCGGCTTCAGCGCGGCGGTGGACGGCTCCACCCCCGAACCGGACCCCGCCACCAAGACGGGCGGCATCCGCGAGTCCCGCAAGGACGGCAAGGCGATGTGGCTGTTCGCGGGCATCGGCACGAAGGTGGTCGTGGTCGAGTAGGCGGGTGCCTTCTCAGTCACCGGCCAGGGGAATCGCCGGTCGTTTCAGGGGCGCGGGGAACCGCGCGACCAGCCCCCACCCACCCGCAGCCGCGCCCGGACCGGAACCACCCCACCCGGAGCGATCCCTAAGCAGCCCTACGGCACCGCTCACCCACACCCCGCCGCCCCTCCCCCTTCACGGGCGGAGCCACAGGCGGAGCAGACGGCGGTGTCGAGACGACCCGCGCCGCCGCACACGAAGCCAGAAGGTCCCGCATCGACACCCCGCCCGCCCCGGAGGACGGCACGGCCTTGTGTTCCGCTGTCGACATGGACGCCTCCTGATGCCACCGGGCGAACCAAGTTAGGTAGACCTAACCGAGGGCTGCACCCATGTGAACACGCCGAGCACGACCCGCGCAACACTTACCGACACCCCGTCGGAACCACCGCTCCACCACGGCGGAGCGCAAAGGCGGAGCGTCACGCGGAAAGCACACCCAGCTCCACCGACGCCCACCGTTCACCCAGCCCGGTGACGGTCACCAGCCGTACCTCGTCCGTGGTGTCCCCGACGGCCCGGTGGATGACGACGCTCAGCCGGTCGTCCGTCAGCTCCTCGACCTTCCCCTCGCCCCACTCCACCACGATCACCGAATCGGGCAGCGAGACGTCGAGATCGAGGTCCTCCATCTCGTCCAGCCCGCCGCCCAGGCGGTACGCGTCGACATGGACGAGCGGCGGCCCCGCCGCCAGCGAGGGGTGCACGCGGGCGATGACGAAGGTCGGCGAGGTGACCGCACCCCGCACCTCCAGCCCCTCCCCGAGCCCCCGGGTGAGGGTGGTCTTCCCGGCGCCCAACTCCCCGTTGAGCATCACGAGATCGCCCGCCCGCAGGAGCTTGGCCAGGCGACGGCCCAGCTCCAGCATCTGGTCGGGTGAAGGGACGGTGATCCGCAGAGACGGCCCGGACTCACCCGGGGCGTGCGGTGCTGCTGGCGCTTCCATAACCAGTAACGGTAGCCCCCGCCGGCACGGCCCCCGCCCGGGTGAGGAGGTCCGCGAGCCGGTCGGTGACCACCTCGGGGTGCTCCAGCACCACCAGATGCCCCGCGTCCGGTACGAGCACCAGCTCCGCGTCCGGCAGCAGATCGGCGATGGCCTCACTGTGCTCGCTCGGCGTGACGAGGTCCTTGACCCCGGCCAGCACGAGCACCGGCAGCTCGGCGAAGGTCGGCAGTGCCTCGGTCTTGTCGTGCTCGGTGAACGCCGGATAGAACTCGGCGACCACGTCGATCGGCGTGCCCTCGATCATCCGCTCGGCGAACCGCGCGACCGCCGGGTCGACGTCCCGCGACGCGAACGAGTACCGCTTGATGATCCCGGCGAACAGATCGGCGGTCGCCCGCCGCCCCCGCTCCACCAGCGCCGCCTGCTGCCCCAGCGCCTTCAGCACCCCGGGCAGCACCCGCCGCACCGCGTTGACGCCCGCGACCGGCAGCCCGAAGTTGACCTCGCCGAGCCGCCCCGAGGACGTACCGACCAGCGCGACGGCCACGACCCGCTCGCGGATCAGCTCCGGGCAGTGCGCGGCCAGTGCCATGACGGTCATGCCCCCCATGGAGTGCCCGACGAGCACGACGGGCCCCTCGGGGACGGCCGCGTCGATGACGGCCCGCAGGTCGCGCCCGAGCTGGTCGATGGTGACCGGCAGCCCGTCCCGCACCTGGGCCACGCCCCGGCCGGAGCGGCCGTGGCTGCGCTGGTCCCAGTGCACGGTCCGTACGACACCGCGCAGCGCGGCCCGCTGGAAGTGCCAGGAGTCCTGGTTGAGGCAGTAGCCGTGGCTGAAGACGACGGTGACCGGGGCGGGGGTCTTGCGGCCGAAGAGGCGGCGTCTGCGGGGCGAGAGCCCGGCCTCGGGCTCGACGTCGTCGACCTCGTAGTACAGCTCGGTGCCGTCGTCGGCGTACGCCTTGCCAGGGGTGCCGCGCAGCGTCCCGTACGGGCCGGTGGAGTCGAGCGCGAGCTGGGCCTTGCGGCGCATGCCGCGTCCGACGGTGAGCCGCTCTATGGCGACGCCCGCCGCCGCGCCCGCCGCGACCACGCCTATCGCCGCCCCCGCGACACCCGCCCTGCGCCAGATGCCGTCGCCGGACGCGGCCGAGGCGGCGGCCGCGCTCGCGACGGCCTCCACGGCCTCCGCGCTGCTTTCGCTCACGTCCCGCTCCTCTTCGCCGACGTCCGGTCCCGTTGCCGGTCCCGTTGCCGATGCCGCTACCGCCGTCGCTCCGCACATCCGTACGGAGTGTCCAGTCCTGTTCGTCTTTCACTTACTCGTGTTCGGGCACCGGCCGCTCATGCCCGCGCCCGGACGTGCCCCGGATCACACCCCGGCGCACCCGCGCCGGACACCCGTGATCACATACTCGGGGGCCGCACCCGGAGCCGCACGCGCCCGCTCATTCACCCGTATCGACGTAGACGCGCGGGACGCGGGTTCCGATGCGCGTCACGATCTCGTACGCGATGGTCCCGGCCGCCTGCGCCCAGTCCTCGGCGGTCGGCTCGCCCCGGTCACCGGCCCCGAACAGCACGACCTCGTCCCCGGCGACGGGTTCGTCCCCGCCGAGGTCGACGACGAACTGGTCCATGGCGACCCGGCCCGCGACCGTCCGCCACTTGCCCCCGACGAGGACGGGCCCGGTGCCGGAGGCGTGCCGGGGGACCCCGTCCGCGTAGCCGACGGGGACCAGGCCGAGGGTCGTGGCGCCGGGGGTGACGTAGTGGTGCCCGTAGCTGACGCCGTGACCGGCGGGCACGTGCTTGACCAGCGCGAGCGAGGCGCTGAGCCGCATGACGGGGCGCAGCCCGAGGTCGGCCGCGCTGCCCAGCTCCGGGCTGGGCGAGACGCCGTAGACCGCGATGCCCGTCCGGACGAGGTCGAAGCGCGCGTCCGGGCGGGTGAGCGTGGCCGGGGAGTTGGCGATGTGCCGCACCTCGGGGCGGACGCCTTGCTCCTCGGCCTGGGCCACCATGTCGCGGAAGCGGGTCAGCTGGGCCTCGATGGAGGGGTGACCGGGCTCGTCGGCGCAGGCGAAGTGCGACCAGAGTCCGGTGACCTTCACCAGCCCCTCGGCCTCGGCCCGCAGCGCCTCGGCGACGAGTTCCGGCCAGTCGCCGGGCGCGCAGCCGTTGCGCCCGAGCCCGGTGTCGGCCTTGAGCTGGACCCGCGCGCGCAGGCCCGCGGCACGGGCGGCGTCGGTGACCTCCCGCAGCGCCCACAGTCCGCTGACCGCGACGTCGAGATCTGCCTCGACCGCCTCGCGCCAGGGGCCGCCCGGCGCCCACAGCCAGCACATCAGCCGCCCGGACAGACCCGCCGCCCGCAGCGCCAGCGCCTCCTCCGGCGTGGCCGTCCCGAGCCAGGTCGCGCCCGCCTCGACGGCCGCCCGGGCACACCGCACCGCCCCGTGGCCGTACGCGTCGGACTTGACGACGGCCATCAGTTCGGCACCCGCCGCCCGCGCGCGCAGGGTCCGCACATTGGCCCGCAGGGCATCCAGATCGATCTCGGCACGGGCCCGCAGGGGCGCGCTCCGCAGAGGTGCTGTCTCACTCATGTCAGCCCCAGTGTCTCAGAGCCACGGCAGTCCCCTTCGAACGGGCGCGGCCCATGACGTACGAACGATCCCGGCCCCGCGCGCCTCACTTCCCGGGCCGCTTCCCCCACACGAAGACCCGGTCCTTCGTCTTCAGCACCCCCCACAGCGTCCGTGCGTCCGCCAGCCGCAGGTTCACGCACCCCATGGACCCGATCTCCGTGTAGAGGGACCCGTACACCGCGTGGAACGCCTGTCCACCGCTGAAGAACTGGCTGTACGGCATGGGCGTGTTGTAGAGCGTCGACCAGTGGTTCTTGTGTTTCCAGTACACCGTGTGCCACCCGGCACGGGTCGGGTACGCCTTCCGCCCGCTACGCATCGGCACCGGCCCGAAGACCACCTTCTTCCCCTTCTGCACCCACGTCAGCTGCCGCGACAGGTCCACGCACGCCACCCGGTACGTGCGCACCGGGCACTTCCCGGCCGCGTTGGGGTTCTTGCGGGCGGCCAGCAACTGCATCCGTGCCCAGGTCACCGGCCCCGCGAAGCCGATCGCCGGCTTGATGCGCTGCTTGATCTGGAACGCCCGGATCGCCAGACAGTCGGCCCGCGACTGCTTCCCGTCCGCCTTCCGGCGCAGATACCGCTCGACCTGCCGCTGGTAGGGGCCCGTCAGCTTCGTGCAGGTGACCTCGGCCGCGGCGAACGCCTGGGCCTCGCCGAGCGGCACGTACTCGACGAGGTCGTACGTCCCGGCCGCCGCGCTCCTCGGCTCCACCGCCTCCTCCGCCGCGCCGGGCGCGTACACCCGCGGCGGCAGCGCCTGGTCGGGCGTGTCGATCTGCCAGGGCTGGTGCGGGCCGGGCGGCACGCCGGGGACGAGGGGGCCGTCGCCGGGCGGCGCGGCGGACCGGTGCGGCGCGCGGGGTGCCGCGGCGGCGTCGACGGGGAGTGCGGTCACCAGCGCGGGGAACACGGCGAGGCACACGGCCAGGGCCCGCAATCCCGGTCGCCCGCTCGTCATATGTCGGCTCGTCATGTGATCAGCGATACGTGCCGCACTCGCCCGGGTGAGGGCGCCGCGCGTACGGTCACCCGATATGCACGCGCGAAGTCACCCGATATGCGGGCTGACCGGACACCACCGGCGTCACGTACAGTCACCTACGGCACACGACAGGTCGCGAACGGTACGACACAGGGGTTGATATGTGCGGAATCGTGGGTTACGTCGGCGCGCAGTCCGCACTCGACGTGGTCCTGGCCGGGCTGAGGCGGCTGGAGTACCGGGGGTACGACTCCGCGGGCGTGGCGGTCCTCGCCGACGGGGGCCTGGCCGCCGCGAAGAAGGCCGGGAAGCTGGTCAATCTGGAGAAGGAGCTGGTCGGCCGACCGCTGCCGACCGGTTCGACCGGCCTCGGCCACACCCGCTGGGCCACCCACGGCGGCCCCACGGACGCCAACGCCCACCCGCACCTCGACAACGCGGGCCGGGTCGCCGTCGTCCACAACGGCATCATCGAGAACTTCGCCGCGCTGCGCGCCGAACTGGCCGACCGCGGCCACGACCTGCTCTCCGAGACGGACACCGAGGTCGTCGCCCATCTGCTCGCCGAGGAGTTCTCCTCGTGCGACGACCTCGCGGAGGCGATGCGCCTGGTGTGCCGGCGGCTGGAGGGGGCGTTCACACTGGTCGCGGTGCACGCGGACGCACCGGACGTGGTCGTGGGCGCCCGCCGGAACTCGCCGCTGGTGGTCGGGGTCGGCGAGGGCGAGGCGTTCCTCGCCTCGGACGTGGCCGCGTTCATCGCCCACACCCGTTCGGCGATCGAGCTGGGCCAGGACCAGGTGGTCGAGCTGCGCCGCGACGGCGTCACGGTGACGACGTTCGACGGCCGCCCCGCCGAGGTCCGCTCGTACCACGTCGACTGGGACGCGTCGGCGGCGGAGAAGGGCGGCTACGACTACTTCATGCTCAAGGAGATCGCCGAGCAGCCCAAGGCGGTCGCGGACACGCTCCTCGGCCGTATCGACGCGGCGGGCGCGCTGAGCCTGGACGAGGTCCGCATCCGTGACGCGGAACTGCGCGAGCTGGACAAGGTCGTCATCGTCGCGTGCGGTACGGCCTTCCACGCGGGCCTGATCGCCAAGTACGCCATCGAGCACTGGACCCGGATCCCCTGCGAGGTGGAGCTGGCGAGCGAGTTCCGCTACCGGGACCCGATCCTCGGCCCGCACACGCTGGTCGTCGCCATCTCCCAGTCCGGCGAGACCATGGACACGCTGATGGCCCTGCGCCACGCCCGCGAACAGGGCGCCCGTGTCCTCGCCATCTGCAACACCAACGGCTCGACGATCCCCCGCGAGTCCGACGCGGTCCTCTACACCCACGCGGGCCCCGAGGTGGCGGTCGCCTCGACGAAGGCGTTCCTCACGCAGCTGGTGGCGTGCTATCTGGTGGCGCTGTATCTCGGGCAGGTACGGGGCACCCAGTGGGGCGACGAGATCCGGGCGGTGGTCCGCGACCTCTCCCGCATCTCCCGCGAGGTGGAGCGGGTCCTCGAAACGATGGAGCCGGTACGGGAGTTGGCGCGCACCCTCGCCGACAAGGACACGGTCCTGTTCCTGGGCCGTCACGTGGGCTATCCGGTGGCCCTGGAGGGTGCCCTGAAACTCAAGGAGCTGGCCTACATGCACGCGGAGGGCTTCGCGGCGGGCGAACTGAAGCACGGCCCGATCGCGCTGATCGAGGAGGACCTGCCGGTGGTCGTCGTGGTGCCGTCCCCGGCGGGCCGCTCCCTGCTCCACGACAAGATCGTCTCCAACATCCAGGAGATCCGCGCCCGCGGCGCCCGCACCATCGTCATCGCGGAGGAGGGCGACGAGGCGGTCGTCCCGTACGCCGACCATCTGATCCGTATCCCGGCCACCCCGACCCTGCTGCAGCCGCTGGTCGCCACCGTGCCCCTGCAGGTCTTCGCGTGCGAACTGGCCACGGCCCGGGGCAACGAGGTGGACCAGCCGCGGAACCTGGCGAAGTCCGTGACCGTGGAGTGAGCCGCGCGCGTCCGCCGTAAGGTGCGGATCATGCCCATCATCGGAGTCGGCATCGACGTCGCCGAGATCGACCGTTTCCGCGCCTCGCTGGAGCGCACGCCCAGCCTGGCCGACCGCCTCTTCCTGCCCAGCGAACTGCTGCTGCCCAGCGGGGAACGCCGGGGCGTCGCCTCCCTCGCGGCGCGCTTCGCCGCGAAGGAGGCCCTCGCCAAGGCCCTCGGCGCCCCCAGCGGCCTGCGCTGGACCGACGCGGAGGTCTATGTCGAGCCCTCCGGCCAACCGCGCCTCCGCGTCACCGGCACGGTCGCGTCCCGCGCCTCCGCGCTGGGCGTCACGTCCTGGCACATCTCGCTGAGCCACGACGCGGGGGTGGCGTCGGCGGTGGTGATCGCGGAGGGCTGAGGAGAGGTGGGTGCCGGGGGGCGTTGTCGGGTGCGGGTGAGTCGGGGCTGGTCGCGCAGTTCCCCGCGCCCCTGAAAAGCAGGGGCTGCGCCCCGAGCCTTTCAGGCACGCAGGACCGTTGGCTTTCGGCCCGCAGAGGACCGCTGCCTTTCAGGCCCGCAGGGCCTGGGTTTTTAGGGGCGCGGAGCCTGGGTTCTCAGGGGCCACGGGGAACTGCGCGAGAAGCCCCACCGGACCCGCACCCGACAACGCACCCCACCCACAGCAGCGGAGGGGGCACCCCACCACCCCGGCCCAGCTGCACCGGGCCCGACAAACAAGGCAGACTCGTCCCCATGCGCTCAGCCCACCGCGTAGAAACCGTCCGCACAGCCGAACGCACCCTCATGGCCCGCCTCCCCGACGGCGCCCTCATGCAGCGCGCGGCCGCGGGCCTGGCCGCCGCGTGCGCCGACATCCTCCCCCGCCGCGTCTACGGCAGCCGCGTCGTCGTCCTCACCGGCAGCGGCGACAACGGCGGCGACGCGCTGTACGCCGGGGCCCGCCTGGCAAGGAGAGGCGCGGGAGTGACCGCCGTGCTCCTCTCCCCCGACCGCACCCACCCGGCCGCCCTCCACGCCCTCCTCCGGGCAGGCGGCACCACCGCCACCCCCACCGCCGCCGACACCCACATCAGCCGCGCCGACCTCGTCCTGGACGGCGTCGTCGGCATCGGCGGCAAGGGCGGCCTCCGCCCGGAAGCGGCCCGCCTGGCCGCCCTGGTCGCCGCCTCCCCCGCCACCGTCGTCGCCGTCGACCTCCCGAGCGGCGTCGAGGCGGACACCGGCGAGGTGCGCGGCGCGGCCGTCCGCGCCGACCTCACCGTCACCTTCGGCACCCACAAGCCGGGCCTCCTCGTCGACCCGGCCCGCGCGTACGCCGGCTCGGTCCGGCTGGTCGACATCGGCCTCACGGACACCCTCCCGGCCGCCCCCGCCCTGGAGTCGCTCCAGCACACCGACGTGGCCGCCCTCCTCCCCTGCCCGTCGCAGGAGAGCGACAAGTACCGCCGGGGGGTCGTGGGCATCGCGGCGGGCTCGGCCCGCTACCCGGGAGCGGCGGTCCTCGCGGTCGCGGGCGCCCTGCGCGGCGGCGCGGGCGCGGTCCGCTACGTCGGCGCGGCCGGCGACGCGGTCCTCGCCCGGTTCCCGGAGACGCTGGTCTCGAACACGGGCCCGAAGAAGGCGGGCCGCGTCCAGGCCTGGGTCGCCGGGCCGGGAGCCGGCGACGAGGCGGCCCCCGTCGCCGAGGCGCTCTCGACCGACGTCCCCGTCCTCCTCGACGCCGACGGGCTCCGCCTCGCCGACCGCGAGACCGTGCGCACCCGCACGGCACCGACCCTGCTGACCCCGCACGCGGGCGAGGCGGCGGCCCTGCTCGGGATCACCCGCGAGGAGGTCGAGGCGTCCCGCCTCGGCGCCGTACGCGACCTGGCCCGCGCCTACGACGCGACGGTCCTCCTCAAAGGCTCCACGACGCTGATCGCGGACCCGGACCCCGCCGCCCCGGTCCGGGTCAACGCCACCGGCACGCCCTGGCTCGCCACCGCCGGCAGCGGCGACGTCCTCTCGGGCCTGGCGGGCTCGCTGCTGGCCGCCGGCCTCTCCGCCCTGGACGCGGCGAGCGTGGCCGCGTACGTCCACGGCCTTGCGGGCCGCTACGCCGCCGACGGCGCCCCGGCGGGCGCCCACGACGTGGCGGAGTCGATCCCGGCGGCCTGGCGGGACATCACGGCCTGACGCCCGCCCCCACCCACCCGACCGCCACCCTCAGTTCCCCTCCTCGATCCGCTCGATCGCCTCCCGCACCATCCCCAGATATTCGGCCTCCTCGCACCGGGGCTTGCTCCCCATCCGGTACAGGTCCATCACGTCGGAGAGGCACTCCCCCAGATCCTCGTCCGGCAGATCCGCCGAGAGCTCGCTGCAGACCCGCGCGGCCAGCTCCTCGTCACCGTGCGCGGAATCCCGCCGCACGGCCTTCCTCGACCTCAAGCGCCCACCGAAAGACATCAGACTTCCCCAATGACCGCGCAACGGCCGGAAGGCGGCTCCCTCCCGGCCGCCCGGACGCTAGTCCCACCCCCACCCCAGGTCCATACCTTCGTCACACTTCACACACGGTGAGGGGCGGATGCTCTACTGTGCCCCCGGCGTGACGGACCCCACCCCGTCACCTCGTTCAAACTCCGTTAACAATGGACTGTGATCTCACCGGTCTCCTCGTTGCCGCGGAGCGCCCACCGGCCCAGGCCGGAGGCGACTCCCTACGTCGACCTCACCCGAGCCGAGTGGAGCGCGCTGCGTGAAAAGACGCCGCTCCCCCTCAACGCCGAGGAGGTCGAGAAGCTGCGCGGCCTGGGCGATGTCATCGACCTCGACGAGGTCCGGGACATCTATCTGCCGCTGTCCCGGCTCCTCAACCTCTACATCGGCGCCACCGACGGCCTGCGCGGTGCCCTCAACACGTTCCTGGGCGAGCAGGGCTCCCAGTCGGGCACCCCGTTCGTCATAGGTGTCGCCGGCTCCGTGGCCGTCGGCAAGTCCACCGTCGCCCGCCTCCTCCAGGCCCTCCTCGCCCGCTGGCCCGAGCACCCGCGCGTGGAGTTGGTCACCACCGACGGCTTCCTGCTCCCCATGAAGGACCTCCAGGAACGCGGCCTGGTCTCCCGCAAGGGTTTCCCCGAGTCCTACGACCGCCGGGCCCTGACCCGTTTCGTCGCCGACATCAAGGCCGGCAAGGGCGAGGTGACGGCCCCCGTCTACTCGCACCTCATCTACGACATCGTCCCCGACCAACGGCTCACGGTCCGCCGCCCCGACATCCTCATCGTCGAGGGGCTGAACGTCCTGCAGCCCGCGCTCCCCGGCAGCGACGGCCGCACCCGCGTCGGTCTCGCCGACTACTTCGACTTCAGCGTCTACGTCGACGCCGGCGCCGACGACATCGAGCGCTGGTACCTCAACCGCTTCAAGAAGCTCCGCCAGACCGCCTTCCAGAAGCCCGACTCCTACTTCCGCAAGTACACCCAGGTCTCCGAGGACGACGCCCTCGACTACGCCCGCACCCTCTGGCGCACCATCAACAAGCCCAACCTGGTCGAGAACATCGCCCCCACCCGGGGCCGCGCCACCCTCATCATCCGCAAGGGCGCCGACCACAAGGTCCGCCGCCTGAGCCTGCGCAAGCTGTAGCTTCACCGGGCCCGGCTACCCTGCGGGCATGCTGCATCTGCGCCTGATCACCCCGGCCGACCGGACCGAGGACGTGGTGCGTCTGATCGAGGACGCGGTCGGGTGCACCCACCTCGTCGTCGTACCGGGCGCCGCCCGCGACCCCGCCGGAGACGTCGTGATGTGCGACGTGGCGCGCGAGGCGGGCGACGAACTCATCGGCGCGCTGCGGGCGCTGGACCTCGACAGGACCGGCTCCATCGCCGTCGAGAACATCGACCTGTCGCTCTCGGAACGGGCCGACAAGGCCGAGAAGGACGCGCCCGGCGAGGGCGCGGACGCGGTCCTGTGGGAGCACCTGACGGACGCCACCCACGAGGAGTCGACGCTCTCCGTCACCTACGTCGCCTTCATCACCCTCGCCACGATGATCGCGGCCTGCGGTGTGGTCCTGGACAACGCGGTCCTGATCGTCGGCGCGATGGCCGTGGGCCCCGAGTTCGGCCCGCTGGCCGGTATCAGCACGTCCATCGTCCAGCGCCACCCGCGCCTCGCCCTGCGCTCCCTGATCGCGCTCCTGGTGGGCTTCGCGGCGGCCATGGCGGCGACGGTCGCCTTCAGCCTCTTCATGGACGCGCTCGGCTACTTCACCGAGGCCAAACTGGAGGCCGACCGCCCCAACACCGCCTTCGTCTACGCCCCCGACGCCTTCTCGTTCATCGTGGCGGTCCTGGCCGGCATCGCGGGCACCCTCTCCCTGACCTCGGCCAAGTCCGGGGCCCTGGTGGGTGTGGCCATCTCGGTCACCACGGTCCCGGCGGCGGCGAACGCGGCGGTGGCCCTGGCCTACGGCGACATGAAACAGACGGTCGGCTCGACGGAGCAACTGCTCCTGAACCTCCTGGGCATCGTCCTCGCGGGCACCCTCACCCTGCTGCTCCAGAAGTGGCTGTGGTCAAGACAACGCAACACCGTGACCGAGAGTGAGGGCGCGAAGAACTGAAGCGCGAAGGACGCGGCCCCCGCGCTTCAGGGGCGCGGGGGCCGCGCTGAATGTGCGGCTACCGCCGGATGGGCGCGACCAGCCCCACACACACACCCGCGCCCGCCGTCCCCGGAACCCCACGCCCCTAACCGGAACGCACCAGCCCCCGGGCCTCACCACCCCCGGATCACACAGAACCGGCAATTCAGCCGAGCGCCGACTTCACCACATCAGCCAACCGCCCCGCCACAGCCCGCGCCTGCTCGATGTCCGCGGCCTCCACCATCACCCGAACCAACGGCTCGGTCCCGGAAGGCCGCAGCAACACCCGCCCCGTGGAACCCAGTTCCCCCTCGGCCTCGGCAACCGCCGCCGCCAGCTCCGCCGACGTGGACACCCGCGACCGGTCCACGTCCGGCACATTGACGAGCACCTGCGGCAGCCGCTCCATCACACCCGCGAGCTCCCGCAACGGACGCCCGGTCTGCGCGACCCGGGCCGCCAGCAGCAGCCCCGTCAGCGTGCCGTCACCCGTCGTCGCGTGGTCGGAGATGATCACGTGCCCGGACTGCTCGCCCCCGAGCGCGTACCCGTGCTCCTTCATCTCCTCCAGCACATAGCGGTCCCCGACCGCGGCCTGCACCAGCCGCAGCCCCTCCCGCTCCAGCGCCAGCTTGAAGCCGAGGTTGGACATCACGGTCGCGACCACGGTGTCCGAGCGGAGCTCCCCGCGCTCCCGCATGGCCAGCGCGAGCACCGCGAGGATCTGGTCCCCGTCGACCTCGTCGCCCTGGTGGTCCACGGCGAGGCACCGGTCCGCGTCCCCGTCGTGCGCGATGCCGAGATGTGCCCCGTGCTCGACGACGGCCGCCCGCAGCTTCCCGAGGTGCGTCGACCCACACCCGTCGTTGATGTTGAGCCCGTCCGGCTCGGCCCCGATGGTGACGATCTCGGCGCCGGCCCGGGTGAACACCTCCGGCGAGACCCCGGCGGCGGCGCCGTGCGCCTCGTCCAGGACGATCTTCAGCCCGTCCAGCCGGTTGGGGAGCGCGGCCAGCAGATGCGCGACGTACCGCTCGAAGCCCTCGTCGTAGGACCGGACGCGCCCGACCCCCGCGCCCGTCGGCCGGTCCCAGGGCGCCCCGGTGCGGTGCTCCTCGTACACACCCTCGATGCGGTTCTCCAGGTCGTCGGCGAGCTTGTGGCCGCCGCGGGCGAAGAACTTGATGCCGTTGTCGGGCATGGCGTTGTGGCTGGCGGAGAGCATCACGCCGAGGTCGGCGCCCAGCTCCCCGGTGAGGAACGCCACAGCGGGCGTGGGCAGCACGCCGACGCACAGCACGTCGACGCCCGCACTGGCGAGACCGGCCACGACGGCCGCCTCCAGGAACTCTCCGGACGCCCGCGGATCCCGCCCGACCACCGCCACCGGCTTGTGGCCCTCGAACGTTCCCGCCTCGGCGAGTACGTGTGCCGCCGCGACGGAGAGTCCGAGCGCGAGCTCGGCCGTCAGATCCGCGTTGGCGACACCGCGCACGCCGTCCGTGCCGAAGAGTCGTCCCACAGTGGTGTCCTCCGAATTGCTGAGAATGTGCGGCTCGTACCGGGTCTCCCCCGAGTGTCCCGCTCGTCCCGGGACCCAGTACATCCCCTGAGACTGTCCTCCCCCTTTCGGGGTTGTACCGACAGTCTGCGTGTACGTCTGCGATGAACCGTCAAGCCTGCTACGCAAACCGCCCCGGCGGCACAGGGAGTGTGCCACCGGGGCGAAGCGAGCGGTGCGGCGAAGCGCCGGGATTTAGCGCTTGCTGTACTGCGGGGCCTTACGGGCCTTCTTCAGACCGGCCTTCTTGCGCTCGACCGCACGGTCGTCGCGGCGGAGGAAGCCGGCCTTCTTGAGGGCGCCGCGGTTGTTGTCGACGTCGGCCTCGTTCAGCGCGCGGGCGACACCGAGACGGAGCGCACCGGCCTGGCCGGAGACACCGCCACCGGAGATGCGGGCGATGACGTCGTAACGGCCTTCGAGCTCCAGCACCTTGAAGGGCTCGTTGACTTCCTGCTGGTGCACCTTGTTGGGGAAGTAGTCCTCAAGGGTGCGACCGTTGATCTTCCACTTGCCGGAGCCCGGGACGATCCGGACGCGGGCGATGGCGTTCTTGCGACGGCCCAGGCCGGCGGCCGGCTGCGGGTCGCCGAAGCGGCCGGCGAGCGACTCCGAGGTGTACTCACCCTCGACGGGGACCTCGGACTCGGTGGTGTAGCTCTCGATGTCGACGAGCTCGGTCTCGGTCTCTTCGACCGGCTGCTCAACGGTGGTCTCGGCCACGGTTCTCCTCAGATTCTTTTCTGTTTGGGGTGTGGCCGGAACTACTGCGCGACCTGGGTGATCTCGAACGGCACCGGCTGCTGGGCAGCGTGCGGGTGCTGGTCGCCCGAGTAGACCTTCAGCTTGCTGATCATCTGACGGCCCAGGGAGTTCTTGGGGATCATGCCCTTGATGGCCTTCTCGACGGCCTTCTCGGGGTTCTTCTCCAGCAGCTCGTCGTAACGGACGGAGCGCAGACCACCCGGGTAGCCGGAGTGGCGGTACGCCAGCTTCTGGGTCTTCTTGTTGCCCGACAGGTGAACCTTGTCGGCGTTGATGATGATGACGAAGTCGCCCATGTCCATGTGCGGGGCATAGGTCGGCTTGTGCTTGCCACGGAGGAGGTTCGCGGCAGTGGTAGCCAGACGGCCCAGGACGATGTCCTGAGCGTCAATGACGTGCCACTGGCGAGTCACATCGCCGGGCTTAGGGCTGTACGTACGCACTTCGCAGCCTTCTTCTTCAGTGGATGGGTGCTGACACATGGCATCACTGAAGCGATCGTGCAGCTGGGGACGACAGTGCCGGGAACGCTGCCCGTATGCCGCCCACTGGTAACTGCTCCAGGGAACCTACGTAAGGGCCTCTCGCCTGAGAGCGACCGAGCCAATACGCATAACAAGCGGCAAGAATACTCGCGCTGCCCCGGACGGGTCAAAACGGCCCCCGGCCACGCCCCGGACCAGTGGTGGGAGAGGGCCTCACCCGTAACCGGGTGAGGTATGCCTTCGTCCGTCTAAACTGCGGCCCATGAGCTTTGGGCAGGGGGGGTCTCAGTGGAGCCCCGGGGGTTCCCACAATCCGTGGGACAATCAGTGGAGTTCCACCAGTAACCAGACCCCGGACTGGGCGTCACTCGCCGAGCAGTCCGAAACACGCAACAGGCGCCGCAGACTCCTGCTGATCGTCGGCGGCGCCCTCGCCACGGTCGGCATAGGCGTCGCCGTGGCCGTCGCCGTCGTCAACACCGACAGCGGCAACACCACGGCGAACGGCCCGAACAGCCTGCCGACCGCGGGGGACATCCCGAGCGCCAGCGCCAAGACCGACCCGTCCTTCGCGCCGACCTCGGCCCCGCCACCCCTTGACCCGGAGGATTTCATCTCCAGCTCGGGCAAGGACAAGGCGCCGATCAGCCCGAACATCCTGTTCCCGGGCTCCCAGCTCACCAAGCGCGACGACGTGGTCTACCGCAAGGGCGCCACGGCCTCGACGACGAACTGCGCCTCGGCCGTCCAGGGAACCGTGGGCACCCTCCTGAGCAGCAACGACTGCACCCGCTTCATGCGCGTGACCTACTTCCGGGAGAAGATCGCGGTCACGATCGGCGTCGCCCTGTTCGACACCGAGGCCGAGGCGACCAAGGTCAAGGACGACTGGGACAAGAAGAGCACCATCGTCTCCC
The DNA here is from genome assembly GCF_042802995.1 of Streptomyces sp. NPDC057438. NCBI lineage: Bacteria > Bacillati > Actinomycetota > Actinomycetes > Kitasatosporales > Streptomycetaceae > Streptomyces > Streptomyces sp. NPDC057438. Next base: position 263,027 of record NZ_JBHVDD010000001.1, on the reverse strand, counting down.
TCTCCGGCGACGGCGTCCCCACCTTCTGCCGGACGACGTTCTGCCGGACGACCCTCAACTCCTACGGCCGCTACGCCTACTTCACCCTGTCCGGCTTCACCGACGGCAAGGACGTCACCGAGAAGGACAAGGCGGTCTTCGTCGCCGGTGACGACCTCGCCAGGTCCACCTTCGAGCAGATCCGCCGCCGGGGCGAGACCCAGGCGGCCGCCGCGGCGGAAGGACGGTAGCCCGCGCGGAGCCGCTCCGGGGTCAGCAGCAGCCGGCCCCGGGCGCCCCCGGCAGGGTCCGCCGGTTCCGCGCCTGACTGCTCCGCGCGGCCAGCAGCTCGTCCGCCGGGTAGCCGACCTCCTCCAGCGTCAGCCCGTGCGGCCGTACGACGTGCACGGCGGAGTCCCGCACACCCGCGGCCAGCACCTTCCCCGGCCAGTCGGTCCCCCGGTGCCCGTCCCCGACGAACAGCAGCGCCCCGATCAGGGACCGCACCATGTTGTGGCAGAAGGCGTCGGCCCGCACGCTGGCGGTGATGATCCCGTCGTCGCCCCGCACCAGGCTCAGCTCCTGGAGCGTACGGATGGTGGTGGCCCCCTCGCGCCGCTTGCAGTAGGCGGCGAAGTCGTGCTCGCCCAGCAGCAGCCGGGCCGCCTCGTTCATGGCGTCCACGTCGAGCGGCCAGTCGTGCCACAGCACGTGGCCGCGCAGCAACGGATCGACGCCGCCGGGATTGTCGGTGACCCGGTAGGCGTACCGGCGCCAGATCGCCGAGAACCGCGCGTTGAAGCCGCTGGGAGCCTCCCTGAGGGCCCAGACCCGTACGTCCCTCGGCAGGCGCCCCGCGAGCCGCTTCAGCAGCTTCTCGTGGTGTTCACGCCAGACCGCCTCCGGCAGGTCCACGTGCGCCACCTGCCCCCGCGCGTGCACCCCGGCGTCCGTCCGCCCGGCCACGGTCAGCTCGTACGTCTCCCCGGACCGCGTCACGGTCCGCAGCGCGTCCTCGATCTCCCCCTGGACGGTCCGCCGTCCCCCGGCCTGCTTGGCCCACCCGGAGAACTCACTCCCGTCGTACGACAGGTCCAGCCGAACGCGCACATGACCGGGCGCCGCTTCATCACTCACGAACAGATCCTCTCAGCTACAAAAAAGCGGGCCCGCTCCCGTAACAGGAACGGACCCACTCAGACGCGCCCCCTTCCAGGGGCGCGGGGAACCGCGCGACCAGCCACGACGAACCCGCAGCCGCCGACCGCACAGCACCCCGCAGACGCTTACGCGTCCTTCGACTCCTCGGCAGCCTCATCGGCGGCGTCAGCCTTGGTGGTGTCCACCGTGGCCTCAGCGGCAGGCGCCTCCGCGTCCTTGGCGGCACGCTTGGTGGCGGCCTCGGCCTCACCGGTGGCCTGCTGCGCGACCGTCAGCGCCTCGACCAGCTCGATGACAGCCATGGGCGCGTTGTCGCCACGACGGTTACCGATCTTGGTGATACGGGTGTAGCCACCCGGACGGTTCTCGTACCGCGGGCCGATCTCGGTGAAGAGCGTGTGCACGACGCTCTTGTCCGTGATGACCTGGAGCACCTGGCGGCGGTTGTGAAGGTCGCCCTTCTTCGCCTTGGTGACCAGACGCTCGGCGTACGGCCGCAGACGGCGGGCCTTCGCCTCGGTGGTGGTGATGCGGCCGTGCTCGAAGAGGCTCTTCGCGAGGTTCGCGAGAAGCAGCTTCTCGTGCGCGGCGCTGCCGCCCAGACGGGCACCCTTGGTGGGCTTCGGCATGATGTTTCTCCTAGGTGTCTGCCCCGGCCGTATCAGGTACCGGGGTCAGTATCCGAGCGGGCGGATGCCCGTCGAAGATCCGGGGCGCCTCTTTCGAAGCGCCTCGGAGGACCGCGCCCCGGTAAGGGGCGCGGGGAACTGCGCGACCAGCCACTACGGACCCGCAGTCGAAGTCCGGCCGTCTCGCGGAGCGACTAGTACTGCTCGGTCTCCACGAAGCCCGCGTCCGCGTCGTCGTCCGCACCGAAGGCGTCCGCGGCAGCGGTGGGGTCGAACCCGGGAGGCGAGTCCTTGAGCGCCAGGCCCATGCCCGCCAGCTTCGCCTTGACCTCGTCGATCGACTTCGCACCGAAGTTGCGGATGTCGAGCAGGTCGGCCTCGGAGCGCGCGACCAGCTCACCCACGGAGTGGATGCCCTCACGCTTGAGGCAGTTGTACGACCGAACGGTGAGCTCCAGCTCCTCGATCGGCAGCGCCAGATCGGCGGCGAGCGCGGCGTCCGTCGGGGACGGACCCATGTCGATGCCCTCGGCGTCGATGTTCAGCTCACGGGCCAGACCGAACAGCTCGACCAGGGTCTTACCGGCGGAGGCCATGGCGTCACGGGGACGCATCGCCTGCTTGGTCTCGACGTCGACGATCAGCTTGTCGAAGTCGGTGCGCTGCTCGACACGCGTGGCCTCGACCTTGTACGTGACCTTGAGAACCGGCGAGTAGATGGAGTCGACCGGAATACGGCCGATCTCCTGGCCCACCTGCTTGTTCTGCACGGCGGAGACGTAACCGCGGCCACGCTCGACCGTCAGCTCCATCTCCAGCTTGCCCTTGCCGTTGAGCGTGGCGAGGACCAGGTCGGGGTTGTGCACCTCGACACCGGCCGGGGGCGCGATGTCGGCGGCGGTGACCAGACCCGGGCCCTGCTTGCGCAGGTACATCACGACCGGCTCGTCGTGCTCCGAGGAGACGACCAGCTGCTTGATGTTGAGGATCAGGTCGGTGACGTCCTCCTTGACGCCCGGCACGGTGGTGAACTCGTGCAGGACACCGTCGATGCGGATGCTGGTGACAGCAGCGCCGGGGATCGACGACAGGAGGGTGCGGCGGAGGGAGTTGCCGAGGGTGTAGCCGAAGCCCGGCTCCAGCGGCTCGATCACGAACCGGGAGCGGAATTCGTCGACGACCTCTTCGGTCAACGAGGGACGCTGAGCGATCAGCATGTGGTGATCCTTCTGTCAGGGGCGCCCGCTATTTGACGCCCTGAGGTGTAACAAGGGTACGGGCGATACGACCCGAAAGAGCCGTACCGCCCGAAAACCTCAGACCAAGCAGTCCGTGTGTCCGACCCGGAGGGTCAGACGCGGCGGCGCTTGGGGGGACGGCAGCCGTTGTGCGGGGTGGGCGTGACGTCCTGGATGGAGCCGACCTCGAGACCGGTCGCCTGCAGCGAACGGATGGCCGTCTCACGACCCGAACCCGGGCCCTTGACGAACACGTCGACCTTGCGCATGCCGTGCTCCTGCGCGCGACGGGCGGCCGACTCGGCGGCCATCTGCGCGGCGAACGGCGTGGACTTCCGGGAGCCCTTGAAGCCGACGTGGCCGGCGGAGGCCCAGGAGATCACGTTGCCCGAGGGGTCCGTGATGGAGACGATCGTGTTGTTGAACGTGCTCTTGATGTGCGCGTGGCCGTGAGCGACGTTCTTCTTTTCCTTGCGGCGCACCTTCTTGGCAGCGCCCTGACGACCCTTGGGGGGCATCTACAAACTCCTACGGGGAGGTGGTCGGTCCTACAGCGAAGACCGCTGATGAAGCGTTGTCCGCTGAGGACTACTTCTTGCCCGGCTTCTTCTTACCGGCGATGGCGCGACGCGGGCCCTTGCGGGTGCGGGCGTTGGTGCTGGTGCGCTGACCGCGGACGGGCAGACCACGACGGTGACGGAGGCCCTGGTAGCAGCCGATCTCCACCTTGCGGCGAATGTCGGCCTGGACCTCGCGACGGAGGTCACCCTCGGTCTTGATGTTGTTGTCCACGTACTCGCGGATCGCGACGAGCTGCTCCTCGGAGAGGTCGCGAACGCGGGTGTTCGGGTTGACGCCGGTCGCTGCCAGCGTCTCCTGGGAGAGGGTCCGGCCGATGCCGAACACGTAGGTGAGGGCGACCTCCACACGCTTGTCGCGCGGGATGTCAACACCGGAAACGCGTGCCATTCAATGGCTCCTGGTGATTGTCGGAGGTCTTCCACAGAACCGGGCCCCGGCCGCCGGCCTCCCCTTGTAGCGGAGGAGTAGGTACGGCACGGGTCCCCGGCCTCCGAGCCGGGGGTGTCAGACGCTCAGCGCGTCTGGGTCCTGCGTATGAACATATTCAGCTTGCGTCGCGCGAATCTCTGCGAACCGAGCAGAGGGTTCGGTCGTGCGTCAGCCCTGGCGCTGCTTGTGGCGCGGGTTCTCGCAGATGACCATGACCCGACCGTGACGGCGGATCACCCTGCACTTGTCGCAGATCTTCTTGACGCTCGGCTTGACCTTCATGGGGTGAGGTTCTCCGGGTCAGTGCCACCACCCGCGACCCGACAGACCGGGGCACGGAGAGCGGGGGCAAGATCTACTTGTAGCGGTAGACGATCCGGCCACGCGTCAGGTCGTACGGAGACAACTCCACCACGACCCGGTCGTCAGGGAGGATGCGGATGTAGTGCATACGCATCTTGCCGCTGATGTGTGCCAGGACCTGGTGGCCGTTCTGGAGCTCGACCTTGAACATGGCGTTCGGAAGAGACTCGACGACAGTGCCCTCGATCTCGATGGCACCTTGCTTCTTGGCCACGCTTCGCCCTTCGAATCGACTACCTTGATCGACTCGGCGTAACCGAATGAAGACACACGGAAACACGAGAGCCGACGAGTCAGTCTACGCCAGGGCCTCCGGAAACACGAATTCGGTATGCATGCCCAAGGCCGATGATCCTTACGCCGCCCCGCGGGAGCGTCTCTCGAAGGCCCCGGGGGCCACGCCGGCCCCCGGGCGGACGGACTCAGCCCAGCGGGTCGGGAGCCGCGACGATCCCGTACTCGGCCAACTTCGCCTTGCCCCCGTCCGGAGCGGTCAGCACCAGCGGGCCCGCCTCGGTCAGCGCGACGGAGTGCTCCCAGTGCGAGGACCACGTACCGTCCGTGCTCACCACGGTCCAGTCGTCCGAGAGGACCTCGGTCTTCGGGGTGCCCAGGGACACCATCGGCTCGATCGCCAGGCAGAACCCGGGGACGAGCTTCGGTCCCTTGCCGCGCCGCCGCTCGACGTAGTTCAGCAGGTGCGGGTCCATGTGCATCTCGGTGCCGATGCCGTGGCCGCCGTAGTCCTCGACGATGCCGTACTTGCCGCCGCCCGGCTTCGGCTGCCGGCGGATGTACGTCTCGATGGCCCGGGAGACGTCCACGAGCCGGTTGCCCACCTTCATGGCGGCGATCCCCGCCCACATGGACTCCTCGGTCACCCGGGACAGTTCGATCAGCTCCGGGGCGTGACCGGATCCCACGAACGCGGTGTAGGCCGCGTCGCCGTGCCAGCCGTCGACGATCGCGCCGCAGTCGATCGAGATGATGTCGCCGTCCTTCAGGAGGACCGTCTCGCTCGGGATCCCGTGGACCACGACCTCGTTCACCGAGGTGCAGATCGTCGCCGGGAAGCCGCCGTACCCGAGGAAGTTCGACTTGGCCCCGTGCTCCGCGAGCACCTTGCGGGCCACCTCGTCGAGATCCTTCGTGGAGGCACCCGGCACGGCGGCCTCACGGGTGGCCGCGTGGATGGCTGCGACGACCAGCCCCGCCTCGCGCATCTTGGCGATCTGCTCGGGGCTCTTGATCTGCACCATGGGGGCCTGCGCTCTCCGTCTTCCGCGAATGTCGAACTCTGGGGTCGTGCCTACACAACAGTACGGCCGCGACGCCCCTCACGGGCACCGCGGCCGACGTACCGACCGACGACCTACTGGCCGTCGTCCTCGCGCTTGAGCGCTTCCATCGCGCGCTGGGTGACGTCCTCCACCGGACCGAGCGCCGTGATCGTCACCACGAGGCCCTGGGCCTTGTAGTAGTCGATGATCGGCTCGGTCTGCGTGTGGTAGACCTCCAGGCGCTTGCGGACCGTCTCCTCGGAGTCGTCGTCCCGCTGGTACAGCTCGCCGCCGCAGGCGTCACAGACGCCGTCCTGCTTCGGCTTCTTGTACGTGACGTGGAAGACGTGGGCGGAGTCGTTCCGGCAGATGCGCCGGCCGGCGATCCGCTTGACGACCTCCTCCTCGGGGACCTCCAGGTCCAGGACCGCGTCCAGGTTCATGGACTCGTCCTGGAGCGTCACATCGAGCGCCTCGGCCTGCGAGACGTTGCGCGGGAAGCCGTCGAGCAGGAAGCCGTTCACGGCGTCCGGCTGCTCCATCCGGTCCTTCGCCATGGCGATGGTGACCTCGTCCGGTACCAGCTCACCCTTGTCCATGTAGGACTTCGCGAGCTTGCCCAGCTCCGTCTGCTTGCTGATGTTGGCCCGGAACAGGTCGCCCGTGGAGATGTGCGGGATCGACAGGTTCCTGGCCAGGAACGCGGCCTGCGTTCCCTTACCCGCACCAGGCGGCCCGACGAGGACGATTCGCATCAGCGGAGGAACCCTTCGTAATTGCGCTGCTGGAGCTGGCTCTCGATCTGCTTCACGGTCTCCAGACCCACACCCACGATGATCAGGATGCTGGTACCGCCGAACGGGAAGTTCTGGTTTGCCCCGAGGGGTGCCAACGCCATTGTCGGCACGAGAGCGATCAGACCCAGGTACAGCGAACCCGGCCAGGTGATCCGGTTGAGTACGTAGCTCAGGTACTCAGCGGTCGGTCGGCCAGCCCGGATGCCCGGGATGAAGCCACCATACTTCTTCATGTTGTCCGCGACTTCCTCGGGGTTGAACGAGATGGCCACGTAGAAGAAGGCGAAGAAGATGATGAGGAAGAAGTAGACCGTGATGTGCGCCGGAGCTGCGGTGTCCGCGAGGTTCTTCGTGATCCAGGCCGCCCAGCCCGCGGTGGAGTTCGAGAACTGCACGACGAGCGCGGGAATGTAGAGCAGCGACGAGGCGAAGATCACGGGGATGATGCCCGCCTGGTTGACCTTCAGCGGGATGTACGTCGACGTGCCGCCGTAGGAGCGACGGCCGATCATGCGCTTCGCGTACTGGACCGGGACCCGGCGCTGGGCCTGCTCGACGAAGACCACGAGCGCGACCATGACCAGACCGACGGCGATGACGATGGCGAACTCGATCCAGCCGCCCGCCAGGTCGCCCTGCTCCTTGATGGCCCAGAGCGCGGACGGGAAGGTGGCGGCGATCGAGATGAACATCAGGATCGACATGCCGTTGCCGATGCCGCGGTCGGTGATCAGCTCACCGAGCCACATGACGACGGCCGTACCGGCGGTCATGGTGACGACCATGACCAGGGTGGTGAAGATCGAGTCGTCGGGAACGATGGCGTTGGCCTGCGGGCACTGGCTGAACAGCGCTCCGCTGCGGGCGGTGGCGACGAGACCGGTGCCCTGGAGGACGGCGAGGGCGACCGTCAGGTAACGCGTGTACTGCGTGATCTTCGCCGTTCCGGCCTGCCCCTCCTTCTTCAGGGCTTCCAGACGCGGGATCACCACGGTCAGCAGCTGCAGAATGATGCTCGCCGTGATGTACGGCATGATGCCGAGCGCGAAGATCGTGATCTGCAGCAGCGCGCCACCGCTGAACATGTTGACCAGCCCGAAGAGACCGGTGTTGCTCTTGGTCTGGTCGATGCAGAACTGGACGGCGGTGTAGTCGACACCCGGGATCGGGATGTGCGTGCCGATCCGGTAGATCACGATGATGCCGAGCGTGAAGAGCAGCTTCTTGCGCAGGTCGGGCGTCTTGAACGCCCGGGCGAACGCGGTGAGCACGGTGCCTCCTGCGACCCCCGCGCTACTGCGTCAAGGGTGACGGTTTTGAGATTCTGATGAGGACGACTTACGTAACGTTTAACTGCCGCGGCGAGTGCCCGGTGAAGGGTCCCCTGTGAAAACGGACAGTGCAGGCCACCTTACCGGCGGGACTGCCTCCCTAGGAACGACCAACCGGGGATACCCCATTTGTGGGGTATCCCCGGTCGGGATCGCTCAAGTCATCGAGACGCCTGATGTGTTCAGACGAGCTCGGTGACGGTACCGCCGGCGGCGGTGATCTTCTCCTTGGCGGAGCCGGAGACGGCGTCGACCGTCACCTGCAGCGCCACGGAGATCTCGCCCTGGCCGAGGACCTTGACGAGGCTGTTCTTGCGGACGGCACCCTTGTCGACCAGGTCGGCAACGGTGACCTCCCCACCCTCGGGGTAGAGGGCGGCGAGCTTGTCCAGGTTCACGACCTGGAACTCCGTCTTGAACGGGTTCTTGAAGCCCTTCAGCTTCGGGAGACGCATGTGGAGGGGCATCTGGCCACCCTCGAAGCGCTCCGGAACCTGGTAGCGGGCCTTCGTGCCCTTGGTACCACGACCAGCCGTCTTACCCTTCGACGCCTCACCACGACCCACACGGGTCTTGGCGGTCTTGGCGCCCGGGGCGGGACGGAGGTTGTGGATCTTGAGCGGGTTGTTCTCCGCCATGATCAGTCGACCTCCTCGACCGACACGAGGTGGCGGACGGTGTGCACCATGCCGCGGAACTCGGGGCGGTCCTCCTTGACGACCTGCGTGTTGATGCCCTTGAGACCAAGGGAACGCAGGGTGTCACGGTGGTTCTGCTTGCTGCCGATGTACGACTTCGTCTGCGTGATCTTGAGCTGTGCCATTACGCAGCACCAGCCCCGGCACGCGCACGCAGCAGAGCCGCGGGAGCGACGTCCTCAAGGGGCAGACCACGGCGGGCCGCGATCTCCTCGGGACGCTGCAGACCCTTCAGGGCCTCCACGGTCGCGTGCACGATGTTGATCGCGTTCGACGAACCGAGCGACTTCGACAGGATGTCGTGCACACCGGCGCACTCGAGCACGGCACGCACCGGGCCACCGGCGATGACGCCGGTACCGGGGGAAGCAGGCTTGAGCAGGACGACGCCCGCGGCCTTCTCGCCCGTGATCGGATGCGGGATGGTGCCCTGGATACGGGGGACCTTGAAGAAGTGCTTCTTGGCCTCCTCCACACCCTTGGCGATGGCGGCCGGCACCTCCTTGGCCTTGCCGTAACCGACACCCACGGTGCCATCGCCATCGCCCACCACGACCAGCGCGGTGAAGCTGAAGCGACGACCACCCTTCACAACCTTGGCGACGCGGTTGATCGCGACAACGCGCTCAACGTACGCGGTCTTCTCGGCGGCAGCTGCGCCGCCGTCACGGCCCTTCCGGTCCCGCCGCTCGCCGCCACCGGCACCGCCACCGCGGCGCTGGGGTCCAGCCATTGGATTTACCTCTCTCTTTCCGCTAGCTACGCAGCGAGCTCAGAACTTGAGCCCGGCCTCGCGGGCGGCGTCGGCCAGGGCCGCGATGCGACCCGCGTACCGGTTACCACCACGGTCGAACACGACGGCCTCGACACCGGCGGCCTTGGCACGCTCGGCGACCAGGGCGCCGACCTTGCCGGCCTGCGCCGACTTGTCCTCCGACGCACCACGGATCGACGAGTCCAGGGTGGACGCCGACGCAAGGGTGTGACCCTTGAGGTCGTCGATCACCTGGGCCACGATGTGGCGGTTCGAGCGGGTCACGACCAGGCGGGGACGCTCAGCCGTACCGTTGACCTTCTTACGGATCCGGATGTGGCGCCGCTTGATGGCTGCACGCTTGTAAGCGTCGCCCTTAGCGATCTTCGTACCGTATGCCATGGCTTACTTACCCGCCTTTCCGACCTTGCGGCGGATGACTTCGCCCTCGTACTTGACGCCCTTGGCCTTGTACGGGTCGGGCTTGCGCAGCTTGCGGATGTTGGCCGCAACCTCGCCGACCTTCTGCTTGTCGATGCCCTCGACCGAGAACCGGGTGGGGTTCTCCACCTTGAAGGTGATGCCCTCGGGCGCCTCGACGGTGATCGGGTGGCTGTAGCCGAGCGCGAACTCGAGGTTCGAGCCCTTGGCCTGCACGCGGTAACCGACACCGCTGATTTCGAGCTTCTTCACGTAACCCTGGGTCACGCCGGTGATCATGTTCGCCACCAGCGTGCGGGACAGGCCGTGCAGGGCCTTGCTCTGACGCTCGTCGTTGGGGCGGGTGACGTTCAGGACGCCGTCCTCACCCTTGGCGATCTCGATCGGCGCGGCGACGGTGTGGGTCAGCGAGCCCTTGGGGCCCTTGACCGCGACCGTCTGGCCGTCGATGGTGACGTCCACGCCGGCGGGAACCGTGATGGGGAGCTTGCCAATACGCGACATAGCTTTTTCCTCCGATTCCTTTCCGCTACCAGACGTAGGCGAGGACTTCTCCGCCTACGCCCTTCTTGCCGGCCTGCTTGTCGGTGAGGAGCCCGTGGGACGTGGAGATGATCGCCACGCCGAGGCCACCCAGCACCTTGGGCAGGGAGGTGGACTTCGCGTAAACCCGGAGACCGGGCTTGGAGATCCGCTTGATGCCCGCGATGGAGCGCTCACGGTTCGGGCCGAACTTCAGCTCGAGGACGAGGTTCTTGCCGACCTCGGCGTCCTCGACCTTCCAGCCCGTGATGAAGCCCTCCTGCTGGAGGATCTCCGCGATGTGGGACTTGATCTTCGATGCCGGCATCGTCACGGAGTCGTGGTATGCCGAGTTCGCGTTCCGCAGACGCGTAAGCATGTCTGCGATCGGATCAGTCATGGTCATGAATTGGCCTTCGGCCTCTCTCGCCGGGGTTTCCTGTATGCGCCATCCCTCTCCCCACTCGGTGGCGGGACGGGTGCGGTGCGGGGACCTACGGCGTAGTAAGTCGTACGGGCTACCGTCAGGCGCCCAACCCTCCAAGCCTAAGCCATGGATGGGTGGGCGCCTGACACGCCCAGTGCTTACCGAGAGCTTCGGGAGTCCCTGAAGCGGGGACTACCAGGAGCTCTTGGTCACGCCCGGCAGCTCGCCACGGTGAGCCATCTCACGAAGGCACACGCGGCACAGGCCGAACTTGCGGTACACGGAGTGGGGACGGCCGCAGCGCTGGCAGCGCGTGTAGCCACGCACGCCGAACTTGGGCTTGCGAGCAGCCTTCGCGATCAGAGCCTTCTTCGCCATCTCGCTCACGCCTCCTTGAAGGGGAAGCCGAGGTGACGAAGGAGGGCGCGGCCCTCAGCGTCGTTGGTCGCCGTGGTCACCACGGTGATGTCCATACCCCGGGTACGGTCGATCTTGTCCTGGTCGATCTCGTGGAACATGACCTGCTCGGTGAGACCGAAGGTGTAGTTGCCACGGCCGTCGAACTGCTTGGGGGACAGACCACGGAAGTCGCGGATGCGCGGGAGCGCGAGCGACAGGGTGCGGTCCAGGAACTCCCACATGCGGTCGCCACGGAGCGTGACGTGGGCACCGATCGGCTGGCCCTCACGCAGCTTGAACTGCGCGATGGACTTGCGGGCCTTGGTGACGGCCGGCTTCTGCCCGGTGATCGTGGTGAGGTCGCGGATGGCGCCCTCGATCAGCTTGGAGTCGCGGGCGGCGTCGCCCACACCCATGTTGACCACGATCTTGACGAGGCCCGGGGTCTGCATGACGTTCTCGTAGGAGAACTCTTCCTGCAGCTTGCCCGCGATCTCCTCGCGGTACTTCGTCTTGAGACGCGGAGTCGTGGTGGTAGCCATCAGATGTCCTCACCCGTCCGCTTGGCAACGCGAACCTTGTTGCCCTCGTCGTCGAAGCGGTAGCCGACACGCGTGACGACCTTCTTGCCGTCCTTCTCCACGACCAGCTGGACGTTGGAGACGTGGACCGGCGCCTCGACGGTGACGATGCCACCGGCCTGCGAACCCTTGGCGGTCGGGCCGGCCTTGGTGTGCTTCTTGACCCGGTTGACACCCTCGACCAGGACGCGGTCCTCGCGGGGGAAGGCCGCGATGACCTTGCCCTGCTTGCCCTTGTCCTTACCGGTGATGACCTGGACCAGGTCGCCCTTCTTGATCTTCATGCTTACAGCACCTCCGGCGCGAGCGAGATGATCTTCATGAACTTCTTCTCGCGCAGCTCCCGGCCCACCGGGCCGAAGATACGGGTGCCACGAGGGTCGCCGTCGTTCTTGAGAATGACGGCGGCGTTCTCGTCGAAGCGGATGTACGAGCCGTCCGGACGGCGGCGCTCCTTGACGGTGCGAACGATGACCGCCTTGATGACGTCACCCTTCTTCACGTTGCCGCCGGGGATCGCGTCCTTGACGGTGGCGACGATGACGTCACCGATGCCCGCGTAGCGGCGACCGGAGCCACCGAGCACACGGATGCAAAGGATTTCCTTCGCACCAGTGTTGTCGGCGACACGCAGTCGCGACTCCTGCTGGATCACGTCTATCTCCTGATTGTCTGCCGGTTCCCGGCAGGGGCCGCCTCGTCACGAGGGAGCCCCTGCCGAGCCTGGCGGAACTGACCTGCGGGGTTGGCCGCAGGCGGATCTTTGGAATTCGCTTGCGCGAATTACCTACTTGGCCTTCTCGAGGATCTCGACGACGCGCCAGTGCTTCGTGGCGGACAGCGGCCGGGTCTCCATGAGGAGGACACGGTCGCCGACGCCGGCGGCGTTCTGCTCGTCGTGAGCCTTGAGCTTGCTCGTGCTGCGGATGACCTTGCCGTACAGGGCGTGCTTCTTGCGGTCTTCGACGGCGACGACGACGGTCTTGTCCATCTTGTCGCTGACGACGATGCCCTCACGGGTCTTGCGGAATCCGCGCGCCTCGGTGTTCGTCTCAGTCACGTTGCTCTCGCTCATCAGGCGCTCTCCACCGTCTCGATGCCCAGCTCGCGCTCACGCATCAGGGTGTAGATCCGCGCGATGTCCTTGCGGACGGCCTTGAGCCGACCGTGGTTCTCGAGCTGACCGGTCGCCGCCTGGAAGCGGAGGTTGAACAGCTCTTCCTTGGCTTCGCGGAGCTTGTTGAGCAGCTCCTCGTCACCCAGTTCGCGCAGCTCGGACGCCTTGGTACCGGCCGACATCACGCTTCACCTGCCTCGCGCTTGACGATCCGGCACTTCATCGGCAGCTTGTGGGCTGCGCGAGTCAGGGCCTCACGGGCGATCTTCTCGTTGGGGTAGGACAGCTCGAACATGACCCGGCCCGGGTGCACGTTCGCGATCCACCACTCAGGGGAACCCTTACCGGAACCCATGCGGGTCTCGGCGGGCTTCTTCGTGAGCGGGCGGTCCGGGTAGATGTTGATCCAGACCTTGCCGCCACGCTTGATGTGGCGGGTCATGGCGATACGGGCCGCCTCGATCTGGCGGTTGGTCACGTACGCCGGCGTGAGGGCCTGGATGCCGTACTCGCCGAACGCGACCGTCGTACCACCCTTGGCCTGGCCACGGCGCTTCGGGTGGTGCTGCTTGCGGTGCTTGACCCTACGGGGGATCAGCATGTCCCTCAGGCCTCCGTTCCGGTGCTCTCAGCCGGAGCGGCGGCAGCGGGAGCCTCGGCCTTGGGGGCCTCGGCGCCGGCAGCCTGCTGCGGCTTACGACCGCGACCGCCACGCTCGCCACCGCGGCCACCACGGCCGGCGGGGCGGTCAGCGCCACCACGGGCCGGGCGGTTGCCGGCGCGGGCAGCGGCGTTCTCGGCGCGGACCTCGGCGATGTTCTTGACGTCGCCCTTGTAGATCCAGACCTTCACACCGATGCGGCCGAAGGTCGTCTTGGCCTCGAAGAAGCCGTAGTCCACGTTCGCGCGGAGCGTGTGCAGGGGCACACGGCCCTCGCGGTAGAACTCCGAGCGGGACATCTCGGCGCCACCGAGGCGGCCACCGCACTGGATCTTGATGCCCTTGGCGCCGGCCTTCATGGCGGACTGCATGCTCTTGCGCATGGCCCGACGGAAGGAGACGCGGGAGGAGAGCTGCTCGGCGACGGCCTGAGCAACCAGCTGAGCGTCCGTCTCGGGGTTCTTGACCTCGAGGATGTTCAGCTGGACCTGCTTGCCCGTGAGCTTCTCGAGGTCACCGCGGATGCGGTCGGCCTCGGCGCCACGGCGGCCGATGACGATGCCCGGACGCGCGGTGTGGATGTCCACGCGGACGCGGTCACGGGTGCGCTCGATCTCCACCTTCGAGATGCCGGCGCGCTCCATGCCGGACGTCATCATCCGACGGATGGCGACGTCTTCCTTGACGTAGTCCTTGTACAGCTTGTCGGCGTACCAACGCGACTTGAAGTCGGTCGTGACACCGAGCCGGAACCCATGCGGGTTTACCTTCTGGCCCATTACCGGGTTCCTTCCTTGCTGCTGACGACCACGGTGATGTGGCTGGTCCGCTTGCGGATCCGGTAGGCACGGCCCTGGGCACGCGGACGGAACCGCTTCAGGGTCGGGCCCTCATCCACGTACGCCTCGCTGATGACCAGCGAAGAGGCGTCCGTGTGGTCGTAGTTGTGTGCGGCGTTGGCAATGGCGCTGTCCAGCACCTTGCCCACCGGCACGCTCGCGGCCTGCGGGGCGAAACGCAGGACCGCCTGAGCCTCCGTGGCATCCATGCCACGGATGAGGTCCACCACGCGGCGGGCCTTCATGGGCGTGACGCGGATGTACCGCGCCTGGGCCCTGGCTTCCATGGTTGTCCTTCCAGTGTCTGTCATGGTCGATTCCACCCCGCGTTAGCGGCGCTTCGACTTCCGGTCGTCCTTGACGTGACCCCGGAAGGTGCGCGTCGGCGAGAACTCGCCGAGCTTGTGGCCGACCATCGACTCGGTGACGAACACCGGAATGTGGGTCTTGCCGTTGTGCACCGCGATCGTGTGGCCGAGCATGGCCGGGATGATCATCGAGCGACGGGACCAGGTCTTGATGACGTTCTTGGTGCCTGCTTCGTTCTGTACGTCCACCTTCTTGATCAGGTGGTCGTCGACGAAGGGCCCCTTCTTGAGACTGCGCGGCATCTAAACCCGCTCCTAGCGCTTCTTGTTCGTCTTGCGGCGGCGGACGATGTACTTGCTCGAAGCCTTCTTGGGCGAGCGAGTACGACCCTCCTTCTGACCCCAGGGGCTGACCGGGTGGCGACCACCGGAGGTCTTGCCCTCACCACCACCGTGGGGGTGGTCAACCGGGTTCATCGCCACACCGCGGACGGTCGGGCGGACGCCCAGCCAGCGCTTGCGGCCGGCCTTGCCCCAGTTGATGTTGCTCTGCTCGGCGTTGCCGACCTCGCCGACGGTGGCGCGGCAGCGCACGTCGACCAGGCGGATCTCACCGGACGGCATGCGGAGGTGGGCGTAGGCGCCCTCCTTCGCGAGCAGCTGCACGGAGGCACCGGCGGAGCGGGCGAACTTGGCGCCGCCACCGGGACGGAGCTCGATCGCGTGGATCGTGGTACCGACCGGGATGTTGCGGAGCGCCAGGTTGTTGCCCGGCTTGATGTCGGCCCCGGGACCGTTCTCCACCCGGTCGCCCTGCTGCAGGTTGCGCGGGGCGAGGATGTAGCGCTTCTCGCCGTCCGCGTAGTGCAGCAGCGCGATGCGCGCGGTGCGGTTGGGGTCGTACTCGATGTGCGCGACCTTCGCCGGCACGCCGTCCTTGTCGTGACGACGGAAGTCGATGACGCGGTAGGCGCGCTTGTGTCCGCCACCCTGGTGGCGAACGGTCACACGACCGGCGTTGTTACGGCCGCCCTTGCTGTGCAGCGGGCGGACCAGCGACTTCTCCGGCGTGGACCGCGTGATCTCGACGAAGTCGGCGACGCTGGAACCACGACGGCCCGGCGTAGTCGGCTTGTACTTGCGGATTCCCATTGTCTCTCAGTCCTCGGAAGTTTCCCGATTATCTGGACGATCCGACCCGCTTACGCGGTCGGACCGCCGAAGATGTCGATACGGTCGCCCTCGGCAAGGGTCACGATGGCGCGCTTGGAGCCGGCACGCTGACCGAAACCGGTCTTGGTGCGCTTGCGCTTGCCGATGCGGTTGATCGTGTTGACCCCGGTGACCTTGACCGAGAAGACCGCCTGGACGGCCTGCTTGATCTGGGTCTTGTTGGCGCCCGGCGCGACGATGAAGGTGTACTTGCCCTCGTCGAGCAGCGCGTAGCTCTTCTCCGACACGACCGGCTTCAGCAGCACGTCACGGGGGTCCGTGAACGCCTTGCTGGGCGCGGTGACGACGGTGTTCTTGCCCTCGGTGGCGTGGCGCTTCGCCTTGGCGACGCGCGCGGCCTTGGCGGCCTTGGCCGCCTTGGAGGCGATGGAGGGGTGACGGATAGCCATCAGCCTTCAGTCCCTTCGGTGTCGTTGGCCTTGTTCGGGCCGGACACGAAGGACTCCAGGGCGCCCTGGGTGAAGACCACATCGTCCGAGACGATCACGTCGTACGTGTTCAGCTGGCCCGGCTCCAGGATGTGCACCTGGGGCAGGTTGCGGGCGGAGAGCCACGCGGCCTCGTCGGCGCGCTCGACGACCAGGAGCAGGTTCTTGCGCTCCGAGATCTTGCCGAACAGCGACTTGGCGGCCTTGGTGGAGGGGTTCTCGCCCTCGATCACGCCGGAGACGACGTGGATGCGGTTGTGACGGGCCCGGTCGGTGAGGGCGTGGCGCAGGGCCGCGGCCTTCATCTTCTTCGGGGTCCGCTGCGAGTAGTCACGCGGCTGCGGGCCGTGGACGACACCACCACCGGCGAACTGGGGCGCGCGGGTCGAGCCCTGACGGGCGCGGCCGGTGCCCTTCTGCCGGTAAGGCTTCTTACCGCCACCACGGACTTCACCGCGGGTCTTGGTCTTGTGCGTGCCCTGACGGGCAGCCGCGTTCTGCGCGACGACGACCTGGTGGATCAGCGGGATGCTGACCTTCTCCACGCCGAAGATCTCCGCGGGGAGCTCGACGCTTCCGGTCTTCTCGCCGGCAGGCGAAAGGATGTCAACAGTGCTCATCGGTACCTCAGGCCCCCTTGGCCGCGGTGCGGACCAGGACGAGGCCGCCGTTCGGACCGGGGACAGCGCCCTTGATGAGCAGCAGACCCTTCTCCGCGTCAACGGCGTGGACGGTCAGGTTCTGGGTGGTGACCCGCTCGTTGCCCATGCGGCCCGCCATGCGGAGGCCCTTGAACACACGGCCCGGGGTGGCGCAGCCACCGATGGAGCCGGGAGAGCGGTGCTTGCGCTGGGTGCCGTGACCGGCGCCGAGGCCCTTGAAGTTGTGACGCTTCATGACACCGGCGAAGCCCTTGCCCTTGCTCTTGCCGGTCACGTCCACCTTGACGCCGGCCTCGAAGACCTCGGCGGAGATCTCCTGGCCCAGCGTGTACTCGGAGGCGTCCGCGGTGCGGATCTCGACGAGGTGGCGGCGGGGGGTGACGTCGGCCTTGGCGAAGTGGCCCTTGAGGGGCTTGTTCACCTTGCGCGGGTCGATCTCGCCGAAGGCGATCTGGACCGACTCGTAGCCGTCGACATCGTTCGTACGCACCTGGGTGACGACGTTGGGGCCGGCCTTGACGACGGTGACCGGAACAACACGGTTGTTCTCGTCCCACACCTGCGTCATGCCGAGCTTCTCGCCCAGGATGCCCTTGATCTGCTTAGCCATTCTCAGATCACCGATCCCTAGAGCTTGATCTCGATGTCGACACCGGCCGGGAGGTCGAGTCGCATCAGAGAGTCAACGGTCTTGGGCGTCGGGTCGAGGATGTCGATCAGGCGCTTGTGCGTGCGCATCTCGAAGTGCTCGCGCGAGTCCTTGTACTTGTGCGGCGACTTGATGACGCAGTACACGTTCTTCTCAGTGGGCAGCGGCACCGGGCCCGCGACCGACGCACCAGTGCGGGTCACCGTCTCGACGATCTTCTTCGCCGAGGAGTCGATGACCTCGTGGTCGTAGGCCTTGAGCCGGATGCGGATCTTCTGTCCCGCCATGGCTACTCAGTAGTCCTTTGTCTCGTTTAACGCTCTGGAACCCGGTGTTCCGTCACCCGCTCCTCCGACCCACGCGGTCGGGTGTGTCGCGCTTCCTTCGACACGGATGCCCCTTGTTCGAGCATCCCTTGTCCGGGAAACACGGCCCTTCCTGCAGCCGCGGGCCGGGAGCAGAAGCCCACCGGGTGCCTGGCCGGCGCCGCACTGACACTTCCCGAAAGATTCCCGTACGTCCGCTCCAGCGCTGCCATAAGGCAGTTGGGGCGACGAGTACTGTGGGACTCGCTTCCGGTCCTCCCGGCGGGAGGCGCGCAGCATCAACACTCGACCGAGCAACCCCGCTAGTCTGCCATACGGCCCACCGGCTCCGCCAATCGAGCCGGAGAGATTACCCCGAGAGTGACGCAGGTCAAACCCGGGAGCCGTTGAGGCCGTCCGGGGAGCCGGTACCGGCGTCCTGCGGAATGTCGGCATCCGCGCCGTTCGAGGCGTCGTCCGGGGTCTTCGTCGCGCGGTCGGGATACACGAAGCAGGCTCCGACTGCGATGGCCCCCAGTGATGTCAGCCGCAGCGCCACCCCCGCCCACCGCATCCCTCCGCTCCACTCCTGGGGTGCGCCGAGGGCCAGCCAGAGACTGACGGTGATTCCGGCGACTATGAGGGCCGCACCGACGATACGGCTCGCTGAAAGACTCATGCGTTCATGATCCAGCGCGACTTCGCCGGGGGTGTCACGATTCAGCCGTGCTCCGACGGCTCCGGCGTGCACCGGCGCTGCACCGCCCAGGAGAGCGCGCCCAGGGTGAGAACCAGTGCGGCGGGGATCAGCAGGACCGGCGCCGGGCGCACCTCCGCGTGCAGCAGCAGCCACGCGCCCAGCAGGCCGCCGGCGAACATCGCGGCGACCGACGCGAGGCGGCGGCCCTCGTTCCTGGCGCCCGCTCCCCCGTGACTGTCGGGGTGCGGGGGCAGTCCGCTGAGCAGCGCGGTCAGCGCGCGGGTGGACACCGTGGTGGGGACGTCCGGGACCCGGGCCCGCAGGGTGGTGACGTTGCGCACGCCCATGGCCACGGCGACCAGGGCGACGACGGTGTAGTGCGGGTCGTCCGCCGGGCCGCCCGTCACGTCGAGCCCGGTGCGCCAGGCGACCAGTCCGCCGAGCCCCAGCAGCAGGGCCTCGACGAGCAGCGCGGGGACGAACCAGCGGCGGCCGTGGGCGTCCACGCTCGACTCGAACCGGGAACCGAGCACCGCACCGACCGTGAACCCCGCGAACGAGACGCCCGCGGCGGCCGGCGACAGAGCGGCGGCGCCGGTGAGGGCGAAGGAGAGGAAGAGGAGGTTCCCCGTCTGCACCGCGGTGAACACCGGGCCCAGCACGAGGAAGCTGACGGCCTCGATCATGCCGGTCGTCAGCGTCAGCGCCACCATGACCGAGGTGAGCCCGACGCCCGCTCTGGGCTTCATACCGGGACCCTAGGCCGCGGGTAATCCGCTCGCCCGCCGCCACCCCGCGCTCCTACGCTGATCAGGTACGTCGGCCGTCCAGGCACGTCGGCTGTCACGGGGGAACGTTCACGATGCGTACGCACTATCCGCGGACCCGGCATCTGCCCTGGTCCCCCGGCGCCACCGCCGATGATCTCCGGGTCACCGACCTGTCCGGCCTGCGCGGCCGCGAGGTCGTCGTGACCGAGAAACTGGACGGCGAGAACACCACGCTGTACGCCGACGGTCTGCACGCCCGCTCGCTCGACTCCGCGCACCACCCCTCCCGCACCTGGGTCAAGGCGCTCCAGGCCCGGGTCGGCCACGCCCTCCCGGAGGGGTGGCGGGTGTGCGGCGAGAACATGTTCGCCCGCCACTCCCTCCCCTACGACGACCTGGACAGCTGGTTCTACGGCTTCTCGGTGTGGGACGCGGCCGGGCGCTGTCTGGACTGGGACCGGACGGTGGCCTTTCTGCGCGGCCTCGGCGTCCCCGTACCGCGTGTCCTGTGGCGGGGCGTGTTCGACGAGCGGGCGCTGCGCGCGCTGCGGCTGGATCTCACACGGCAGGAGGGGTACGTCGTCCGGTCCGTGGACGGCTTCCGCGCGGAGGAGTTCGGCGCCCGCGTCGCCAAGTGGGTGCGGGCCGGGCACGTGACGACGGACACGCACTGGATGCACGCGGCCGTCGTCGAGAACGGTCTGGGCGCGCGGGCGCCGCTGTGGGCGGTGCGCTCCGGCGCGCACGCCGACGCCGGCGCGCTGGCGGAGGCGGCCGGGCTGCCCGGCGAGGGGGACCGGGAGGCCCTCGCCCGCTTCGACGCGGCCGACGGGCGGACCGGTGACGACCGGCTCGCCGGCGCACTGGCCGCGCTGCTGCACGGGCACGGCCCGGGCGGTCGCCGCGCCCGGCTCGCGGCACGGCTGGCCGGGGTCGTGGGCATGCCGCTCGCGCGCCGGGTCGCGGACCTCGTGGGGCTGCACCCCGCGCTGCACCGGCCGTACCCGGACGAGGACCGCCGCACGGGCCTGGCCCGGCTGTCCCTCGCCGCCGATCTCGGGCTGCTGCACGCGGTCGCCCGCGCCACGGCGGCGACGGAGGAGGCGCGCGAGCTGGTGGAGTGGTCGGCGCTGCACGCCGAGGAGGTGTCGCGGCTGGACGAGGACGCGCTGCGGGAGGCGTTCACCGGGCTGTCGCCCGAGGCCGCGGTCCGGTGCCGGGCCGAAGCGCGCGAGGCGTACGCGCGGGGGCGCGTGGCGGATGCCGAGGGCGCCGTGGCCGCGTCCTGGCGCTGGCGCTCAGGTGCCTACCCGAGGCTGATCCAGCTGGTCGGGCCGTCGGGCAGCGGCAAGAGCAGCTTCGCGCGGGGTCTCGCGGGCGTGGACGCGTATGTCTCGCTGGACGAGCTGCGCGAGGCGCGAGGCGCGCGCGCCGACCAGCGGGCCAACCCGGACGTGCTGCGCGCGGGGCTCGATCGGCTGGACGCGGCGCTGGCCGCCGGCGGGACGGCGGTGTGGGACGCCACCTCGCTCACCCACCAGCAGCGCTCGCTGGTGCACGCGGTCGCGCACCGGCGCAACGCGCTGGTCACCCATGCCGTGGTTCTGGTCGAGGAGGACGAGCTGATCCGGCGCAACGCCCGCCGCGCACACCCGGTACCGCCCGAGGTGCTCACCGCCCAGCTGCGCCGCTTCGTCCCGCCGTATCCGGGCGACGCGCACCGCACCTGGTACGTCGGGGCGAGCGGGACAGTAGAGGAAGAGGTCTGAGGAACCATGCGGACGAGCGAGGAGATCTACCACCGGGTGCGCTGGGACGCGCGCTTCGACCCGGCCCGCTTCGTGTTCGGTGTCCTGCAGCGGGGCGCGGCGCCCAAGCGGGTTCCGCTGCCCGCGTTCGTGCCCGGCGGGGAGATCCCGTGGCACCGGGTGCTGTTCGTCGAGGCGGACGGCGAGGTGGTCTGGGACCGGTCGACGGGCGTGGACCGGATCGACGCGACGGACGCGGGGCGCGTGCGGGAGACCCGTCTGCTGCGGGCGCCGTTCTTCACGGCGCGCACGCCGCACGCGTGGGACGGGGAGCAGTGGGCGCCCGCGCGCACACCCCAGGGCGCCGACTGGGAAGGCGGCCCGGACAGCGTTCGGGTGCTGACCTGGAACACCCTCTGGGACCGGTACGACGCCGATCTCATCGACAGCGCCGGGCGCAGGCCGCTGCTGCTGCGCGCCCTGCGGGACGCCGACGTCGACGTGATCGCGTTGCAGGAGGTCGAGGCGGAGCTGCTGGCGATGCTGCTGCGCGAGCCGTGGGTGCGAGCGGGCTGGACGCTGGGCACGGACCCGCGCGGGCGGGACGTGGACACGTGCGGACTGCTGCTGCTGAGCCGGCTGCCGGTGCGTGAGGCCGCCTTCCACGCGCTGGGCCCGCACAAGGCGGTGACCTCGGTCGTCGTGGAGGCGGGGCAGCGCCCCCTGGTGGTCGCGGCGACGCATCTGAGCAGCGACCACTCCACCGACGGCGCCGGCCGCCGCACCGCCGAACTGGCCCGGATCGCCGAGGGGTTCGCGGCCCTGGACGCCGGTCTCGTCCTGCTGGGCGACTTCAACGACGGCGGCGACACCCCCCAGGTGACGCTCGGGATGCGGGACGCCTGGAGCGAGACGCACGGCCCGGACGACCTGACACCGACCTTCGACCCGGTCGCCAACCCGCTGGCGGCGGTCTCGTCCCTGACGGGGCGGGCGTCCCGGCTGGACCGGGTGCTGGTGCGCGGGCCCGGGCTCGGGGTGCGCTCGGCCGAGCTGTACGGGGACACGCCCTCGCCGGACGGCCTCTTCGTCTCGGACCACTACGGCGTACGGGCGGAGGTGGGGCCCGGCTCCGCCGACACCGCCCCCGTGTCGCTCGACGTCCGGCCGACCTCCCGTACGGCCCTGGCGTGGCTTCCTCCCGAGGAGCTGTGGCCACCGCTGCAGGACATCCGCCGCGGCCACGACCCGCAGATCCACCGCTGGCCTCCCCATGTGAACGTCCTCTTCGGCTTCGTACCGGAACACGCCTTCGAGGAGGCGGCCTCGGTGCTCGCGGGGGCCGTGACGGCACCGTTCGACGCCCGGCTGGAGGGGGTGCACTGGTTCGGTCACCGGGACGACGCGACGGTCTGGCTGGACCCGGCGGCGGCCGGCGAGGGGCCCTGGGCCGAGCTGCACGGCACCCTCGTACGGCACTTCCCGCGCTGCCGGGGCCGCCACGAGGGCTTCACCCCGCATCTGAGCCTGGGCCGCACCACCGACCCGAACGCCCTGGCCACCGCGTGCGCCGCCCGGCTCGCGCCCCTGTCGGCCAGGGTCGGCGAGCTGGCCCTGCTGTCGCGGCGCGGGGACGAGCCGATGCGGGTGCGGGCGACGGTGGGCCTGGGGACGGGCGAGGTGCGGTGGCGGGAGGAGGAGCCGACGCCGTACGAGCACGGGACCGAGGCCGCCGGCTCCGCCGTGGCCGACCGGATCACCCGCCTCCTGACGGACGCGTTCCCGGGCGGTGTCGTCCACGTCGTCGGCTCTCGGCGCATGGGCTGCGCGCTGCCCGGCGCGGACCTGGACCTCGTGGCGGCACTGCCCGGAGCCGTCGAACTCGCCTCCCTGCAGCGGGAGTTGCCCGAGGCGGCCGATGTGCGTGAGGTGGTCGGAGCACGCGTCCCCGGGCTGCGGCTGCGGCTCGACGGCCTGGACGTGGACCTGGCCGTCGTGACCACCGGAGCGCTGGACCCGGCGGAGGCGGTGGACCGCCGGGCCGAGCTGGGCGAGGCGGCGGCGATCGCGCTCAGCGCGGTGAGCGACGCGGAGGTGGTGCTCGCCTCGGTGAGCGGGCGGAGTCCGGCCTTCACCGGGCTGGCCGGGCAGGTCAAGGCGTGGGCGAAGGCGCGGGGCCTGGACTCGGCGCCGTTCGGCGGCCTGCCGGGCCTGGCCTGGTCCGTGCTGGCGGCCCGCACCACGCGGGAGGCGGGCGAGCTGCCCCCTGCCGACCTCCTCCGGCACTTCTTCTCGACGTGGGCGGCCTGGGACTGGCGCGAGCCGGTGGGCGACCTCGCCGGAGCCCCGGCCGGGCCCCTCACCGTCGCCACCCCGTCCGCCCCGGTCCGCTCCTGCACGGACCAGGTGACGCCGGACATGCGCGATCTGATCACCCAGGAGTTGTTCCGTGCCTGGGAGTTGCTGGAGGAGGGCGCCTCGTGGACCGAGGTCCTCACCCCTCCCCCGCTCCACCGCCGCCACGCCGCCTGGGCGGTCGTGACAGTGGGCGAGGGCGCGGAGGGGAGCACGGACGAGGGCCGGGTACGGGGCAGGATGCGGGCGCTGATCACCGACGTCGCCGAGGCGGCCCCCGGCTGTCACGCCTGGCCCCGCCCCTTCACCACGGCCCCCGCCCGCTATGCCATCGGACTGGGGCCGACCCCACCGACCGCCGAGGCCCTGGCCGCCGTGGCGGACCGTCGGCTACGGGGCCTGGCGGGGGTGACGCTCACGAGGGCCGGGGGCGGCGAGGTACCGACGCTCCGCTGAGGCGGGAGGTCAGCGGACGTCGACGTAGACGGCCGCGGTGGTGACGGCGTCGGTTGTCGAGTTGCCGTAGTACACCCAGCGGTAGAAGCCGTCGGCCGAGGCGGTGGCCGTGGTGTTCATGGCTCCGGTGCTGCTGGTGGTGACCTTCTTGAGGGTCTTGAACGAGGTGGCGTCCGAGGCGCGGTACTGGAGGCTGACCGTACGGCCGCTGTAGCCGCCGTACTTCTTGGTGCTCCAGTTCGCCCGGGTCAGCTTGCCCGTGACGGTGATCTTCCTGCCCTTGGTCACCGTCTCCGGCGTGGCGGCGACGGTGGCCCTGGCCGCGCGCTTGAGCTGCACGGTCTGGGACCGGGTCTCGTACTCCTCGGTCTTGAGGCCGCCGCTCGCCTTCCACAGCCGCATGACGACGGCGGTCTTCCAGGTCGTGGCGGCCGCGTTGGTGTTGACCTGCTTCCGGCTCCAGTGCGGGTCGATGTGGAACTCACCCTCGCAGCGGGCGTGCTTGGCGTCGACCTCGAAGCACGTGTAGATGCCCGGGCCTATGTAACCGTCGCCGGTGTCGACGGCCTTGCTCCTGTCACCGCGGTAGATGAAGGGGTGAGCGGTGTAACCGGAGGGGTTCGCGGTGCTCAGCCCCGCCGGCAGGGCGATGTTGAAGGAGATCGGCGGCGTCACCTCCTTCGTCGTGCCGACCACGATCGGCCTGCCCTTGTTGATGACGATGTCCGACACGGTGATCCCGGTGTCCGCCGCCTGAGCCGACGGCGCGTTCAGCACCGAGAACCCGAGCGCCCCCACGAGCGTGGCCACCGCTACGGTCCGTCTGCCTGACTTCATTCCCACCTCTTCGAAAGCATGTTCATGCGAGAGGCGGCAGAGTACCAAGGGTGATCTCGTGGCGATTCCACACGTCAAACCCGCCGGAGGGGCAGAGCTTGCTCTCGTTCAGGGATGAGTGACGGAACCGGTCTGGAACAGCGTCGACGCCGCCGGGCACACGGTCGTCACGCTGGAGCGCAATGACCTGCATCATCACCTGACCCTGCTCCAGGTCAACGACGACTTCGCCGCGATCACCGAGGTCGCGCCCGGCATTTCCGCCGTCCGCGGACAGCCGTCGGCCGTCTGATCACCGGGAGGCGGAGAACCGGTCAGCCCCCGGCCGCGTACGACACGAAGTCCGCCCACGCGGTCGACGTGAGCCCGAGCCCGGGGAGCCGTGTGTCCTTGGAGTCGCGGACGTGGACGGCGCCGGAGGCGACCGCGATCTCTACGCAGGACTCACCGTCGGTTCCACTGCTGTAGCTGCTCTTGAACCACACCAGTTCAGAGGCGTCCCTGGCGGAGGTCTTGCGCATCATGTCTCTCCCAGCAGTCTCTCGATGAAGGCCAGCGACTCCCGTGGCGGGAAGGCCTGCGCCCGGATGGTGCCATACCGCAACTCAAGGATGCGGAGCTGCCTCGGGTCAGAGACAGGCCGACCGTTGAACTTGCCCTCGGCGCGCCCCACCGCCGTACCGTCCGGGAACTTCAGCAACTCAATCTTGCCGTCCAGTCCAGGATGGGCATCGGTGTTTGTCGGCATGACCTGAAGCGTGACGTGGTTCAACCGCCCCACCTCCAGCAGACGTTCGAGCTGCCGTCGCCACACCATTGTGCCCCCGACCTGTCGGCGCAGCGGCGCCTCTTCCAGGACGAAGTGCACGGACGGTGCAGGATCACGTTCGAAGACCGCCTGACGGGCCAGACGAGCGGCCACCATGCGTTCCACGTCATCCGGTGAGTACGGGGGCTGCGCTGCCTCGATCAAGGCTCGCGCATGATCCGGCGTCTGCAACAGCCCGTTGACGCTGTTGCACTCATACACCCCGATCTCGACCGCCTGCCCCTCCAGCTTTCCCAGCTCCCGCACCTTCTTCGGGTACCGGACCTTCTTCACGTCCTCCCAGGCCGCCGAGACAAGCCCGCCCGCCTCCAACACCTCGTCGGACTTGTCCAGGTACTCCTGCCGGGGAATCCGCTTGCCGGCCTCAATCTTGTAGACCAGGTCCTCGCCGTAACCGATGGCCACCGCGAAGTCCGCCACCCGCATGCCGACGGCCTCACGCCTCAGCTTCAACTGCCGCCCCACGGTCTCGACGACCGCGACGCCCCAGTCGTCGTCCGGGTCCACCTCCCAACCCGGCTCGTCCGTCGCGTCCTTGAGCCCGTCCACGTGCATCGCGCACCCCTCCGCCGTACCGCTGTGACTCAACGCCCCCTACCCATACGCCCGTTTTGGACAAGCCCGACAGCGCCGGACAAGCCCTGGACAGTAACCGTACGTACCGGCGTAGTCACTGTTCACAGTAGGCACGCACCGCCACGCTGAGTGACGTGAATCCGGAAACCGTCGTCCCCGACACCGAACTCGTCAGCCCCATCCGCAACTTCAGCGTCCGACTGTCACCCACACCTCGCGGAGCCCGGCTCGCCCGCATCCTCGCCACCGAGCGACTGCACGCGTGGGGGCTGCCCTTGCACCCAGCGGACCACCTGGTCGCCGAGCTGGCGGCCAACGCGGCGACGCACGGACGGGTCCGGGGTCGTGACTTCGATCTGACGATGTACGTCATCGGCGTCACCCTCCGCATCGAGGTGACGGACACCCGCCCCGAACGGCTGCCCCACCCCGAACCCCCCTCCCCCGAAGCCGAGTCCGGCCGAGGCCTCCTTCTCGTCGAGGCTCTCGCCGACCGCTGGGGAGTGACCGAGGGACGGCCGCCGCGCAAGACCGTATGGGCCGAGGTAAAGCTCGCACCCTGAGTCGAACGCCTGGTGATGGCCGAAACCCGTACGCGCCGTTGAACACCGCCGCGAGCCCCCAGAAGATGGTCATGAACGGGTGACGCGATGCCGGTCTTCGGGGCTGGTACGACGGGGGTGGGCGGTACTCGATGAGGAACCGTATGCAGGTCGTGCTCCAGGTCCTGCTGGCGCTGGTCGCCTGCTTGCTCGGGATCGCCACCAACTACGCGACCAGTACCGACAACGCTCCCTGGGCGCTGGAGGCCATTCAGCGCTTCTCCGTTCCGGCCATCGGCGTACTGATCCTGGCGCTTGTGGTCGGGCAGGTCGTCGCCCACCGGCTGGAGAATCCCGCGCCGCCCCGGATCGAGTGGCCGCGTGACAGGGTTCCCTACCCGGGGCTCGACGCGTTCGACGAGGACGAGGCGGCCGTCTTCTTCGGCCGCGAGGCGCAGGCGGCCGAACTGACACGTCGGCTGCATGCCACTGCCGCCAGCCCGGCGGAACGGTTTCTGGTGCTGGTCGGGGCCTCCGGAAGCGGAAAGTCCTCGCTGGTCCGAGCCGGGGTGATGCCCCGGCTTCGGCAACGTCGTTGGACCGTCGTGCCGGCCTTCGCCCCGGGCGCCGGCCCGCTGGGCGCCCTCGCCGGGGCGCTGGCGGCTGCCTCGGAGGGACAGGAACCGGCGAGCGCCGTGCTGCGCAGGCTTCGCCTGGGGCCGGACGCGCTGCGAGCCGAGTTGGCGCGGCTGCGTGGTGGGCGGTTCCGGCGGATACTCCTCGTGGTCGACCAGTTCGAGGAGGTCGTCACCCTGGCGGGCGAGCGGGAACGAGCCCAGTTCCTGGAAGCGCTTCGCAACTGTGTGGACCAGGACCCGGCGGTTCGGGTCCTGGTCACCCTCCGTGTGGATCTGCTCGGCAGGCTCCTCGGCACGGGGCAAGCAGAGCTGCTCCAACATCCCATCGCCATCGGAACTCTGGGCCGGGCCCAGCTCGTCGAAGCCGTTGAGCGACCCGGCGCCCTCGTCGGGCTCCGCTTCGAGTCCGGTGTCGTCGACTCGATCGTCGGCGAGACCGGGACGGACGACGCGCTTCCGCTGCTCGCCTATCTCCTACAGGAGTTGTTCTTCGCCGCTGGCCCCGGCGGGACGGTGACCGAGGAGCTGTACCAGCGGCTCGGCGGAGTGCCCGGCGCGCTCGCGCGCCAGGCGGACAACACCGTGACCGGGCTCGGTGCGGGCCTGGGCATCGACTCCGTCCTCCGGGTCCTGCTCAAGTTCGTCACCGTCGAGGGCCAGGACGTGGCCCGTCGCCATGTGCCGTTGTCCGAACTCGACGAACGGGACCGCCTTGTCGTCGATGCCTTCGTCGAGGCCCGGTTGTTGCGCACCGATGCCACGGGTCGCGGTTCCGCGACCGGCGGTGAGCCGTTCGCGCAGGTCACCCACGAGGCGCTGTTCCGCCAGTGGGCCCCGTTGCGGCAGGAGGTCGAGGCCCGGGCCGAACGACTCCGTGAGCGCGCCGAACTGGAGCGGTGGGCGGCCGACTGGGAGCGGGCCGGACGAAGTGACGACTATCTCCTCACCGGGGAACGTCTCACCGCGGCCCGGCGCTGGCTCGAAGCGCTGGAGGAATCCGGGCAGGCGTCCGCAGCCGCCCGCGCGCTCGTCGAGTCCTCGCAGCGCCGTGACCTGACTTTCCTGAGCAGGATCTCCGACAGCATCGGCCGTCAGGTTCTGCTCAGCGCCCAGAGCGAACCGGAGCGTTCCCTGCTGCTCTCGCTCGCCGCGCTGGACGAGTGCGCACCCACGCCCTCTGCCAGGCGTGGGCTGATGGCGGCGCTGGCGGCGAGTCACCTCCGCTCGCGGCTCGACGGGCACACGGACACCGTTCGGCACATCGCCTGGTCTCCGGACGGCCGCATGCTGGCCACGGCCTCCAGGGACGGCACCGGCCGCGTCTACGACGCGCTCTCCGGACGCCCGTTGCTGGTTCTGCCGTGCGACGGCGTCATGGTCGAGTCCGTCGCCTGGTCACCGGACTCGGCGAGACTGGCCACGGTCGGCCGTGACCGGGTCGTCCGTATCTGGGACGCCGCCTCAGGGGAGCCGGTCGGGCTGCTCACCGGTGCCGAGGACGTCAGCAGACAGGTGGCCTGGTCGCCGGACGGCAGACATGTCGCCGCAAGTTCCAAGGACCGGATCGTACGGGTCTGGGAAGCCGATACCGGGCGGCTCGCGCATGAACTGCGTGGGCACTGCGAAGACATCTGGGGCGTGGCGTGGTCACCGGACAGCAGCCGCCTCGCCTCCGCCTCCCACGATCAGAGCGCGATCGTCTGGGACCTGGCGACAGGGGAGGCGGTCACCACGCTCACCGGGCACTCGGACTTCGTCGAGGGCATCGCCTGGTCGCCGGACGGGCGGCACATCGCCACCGGCTCCGGGGACCACACCGCCCGCATCTGGGATGCCGGGACCGGCGAACTGCGCCTGTTGCTGCGCGGACACGACGACTACGTCTGGAACCTGGCCTGGTCGCCGGACGGCCGCATGCTGGCCAGTGCCTCTTCCGATCGCACAGTGCGCATCGTGGACACAGCGGACGCCAAGGTCCTGGCCGTGCTGCGTGGCCACGCCGACACGGTGTGGGGCGTCACCTGGGCACCCTGCGGGACCGCGCTCGCCACCAGCTCCAGCGACGGCACCGGCATGGTGTGGGACCTGCGTCCGCGTGGTGCCGAGACCGTCATGGCCGACGGACACCGGCGCCCGGTGAACCAGGCTGCCTGGTCCGGTGACGGCAGCCGTTTCGCCACGGCCTCGGACGACGGCACCGTGCGTGTGTGGGACTCGGACACCGGCGTCGTGGCCGGACCGGTGACCGAGGTGACGGACCGGGTCTGGGCCGTCGCCTGGGCTCCGCAGGGCGAACGGCTCGCGTTCGGCACCAACAACGGCCAGTTCCGGATTGTCGACGGACACGGCGGCACACTGTTCGAACGACAGGGCGAGGTCGTCGAGGGGTGCGCATGGTCCCCGGACGGCGGCCGGATCGCCACCGGTGGTCACGACGGCGCCGTGTGTGTCCTGTCCGCACGCGATGGCACCCAGCTGCTGAAACTGACGGAACACCAGGACTGGGTGGGGCGCTTGGCCTGGTCGCCGAGCGGGCGGCGGCTCGCCAGCAGTTCTGACGACCGTACGTGCCGGCTCTGGGACATCGAGGAGGGGCGTCAGTTCACCGTGTTACGCGGCCACGAGAACTACGTCGAGGACGTGGCCTGGTCACCGGACGAGACGAGGATCGCCACCGCTTCGGCCGATTGGACGGCCGCCGTGTGGGATGCCGCCACCGGACGGCGCATCGATGTGCTCAAGGGGCACGAGGGGCGGCTTCGCGCCGCCGCCTGGTCACCCGACGGCCGGTACATCGCCACGGGCTCCGACGACCGCACCGTACGGGTCTGGTCCGCCTCCACCCTCAAGGAAATCGCCGTAGTCGGCGTGCACCAGGACAAGGTGACCTCCGTGTCCTGGTCCCCGGACGGTGCACGACTGCTCACAGCATCGGCCGACGGGACGGCGCGGGTGTGGCGGGCGGAGCCGGACTACGACGGGCTGGAGGCGACCGCCCGGGGAAGGGTCTTCCGCACCCTCACGCACGAGGAACGGCGGCAGCATCTGCTGTCGCTCGACCCCATGTGACGTCGTGCATCAGTAAACCTGTTCGATGGTGAGCTCGTCGTCGCCGACGAGGTAGTCGTCCGGGTTCAGGCCCATGGCCTTGCGCTCGGGCGACGACCAGTACAGGGCGTTGCGCTCGGCGAAGGTCCCCGGACCGTCGTACGAGATGAGCCAGATGAACCGGTTGCTCTCACGATCCACCCAAGCTCCACCGATCGTGAACCCCAAGTCCAGCCGCAACGGCACGATTTCGCTCCGCCAGCGCTGCACCCACTCGTCGAGCAGACCGTCCCGGACGGTGTACGTGCGCAGTTTCGTGGTCTTCGGCATGGCAGACATCCTCTCCGAGCCGTGAGGTGCGTGTACTACCGGAACCCGGAAATGTGCGCTCCGGTGCGGCGGGCGGTCTTTCCTCAAAGGACCTGGGGAGAGAAAGAACCCCACCCCTCCTCCCGCCCGGCGGGCGGTCTCACCCTCGCGGGTGAACATCGCCGACTCGGCTGGATTTCGGGCCGGTTGATGCCCTTACGCTCAGCGCAGCAGGACACCGCAACCGCACTACAACCGCAGACATACGACGGCCCCCGCCGGGACGGCAATCCCAGTGCGAGGGCCTGACCACCGAGAAGGACAAGACCCTTCCCAATGGATACGCAGAACCCTAGCGCGCCCTCGCACGCCCATGCCCGGCTTGCCGACAACAAGCACCCGAAACGGCTGAGCCCGTACGGCGGCGGACTGACGCACGACCACTCCCGCCACACCACCCGTTTCACGGTGATCGGCAACCACCTCGCCCAGCACCCGGAGCTGTCCCTCGTCGCGATCGGGCTGGCCGCGCACATCCAGTCGCTGCCGAAGGGCGCCCGCGTCGACATCAAGACGCTCGCCGGCCGCTTCACGGAGGGCACGACCCGTATCGCCGCCGCTCTGCGCGAGCTGGAGACCCATGGCTATCTGCGCCGCGAACGCGAGCGCGTCCCCGGCGGCCGGATCATCACCCGCACGGTCTCCTGCAACCAGCCCGGCCGCAGCCACAGCCACACGGGGGACGAGCCCGTACATCGCCCGCCCCGGAAGGAGAAGGCACCCCGCAAGCCCCTCCCCTCGGTCCCCCAGCCCGCCTACCGCTCCCCCACGCTCCTCCAGACCGCCACGGATCTCCTCGCCGACCTGCGCCGCGCGGACCCCCGCCTCCTCCTCTCGGCCTGCGACACCGCCCACCTCGCCCCGGGCGTCGCCGCCTGGCTGGAGCGCGACCTCACCCCCACCGCCGTACGCGACGCCCTGACCGGCGATCTCCCGGCCGAGCCCCTCCACCGCCCGGCCGCCCTCCTGGCCCACCGCCTCGCGGCCCAGCTCCCGCCCCCGCCACCGTTCCGCGCCCCGGCGTCACCGCCGTCCGTCCGCTACCAGATGACGAACTGCGACGGCTGCGACCGCGGCTTCCGGGGACCGAAGGGCAGCCGCTGCCACGACTGCGGGCCCGACCACGCCATGCCCGACCTCATGGAGGACGCCTAGCATGAACGTGACGATCCTTGCCCCCGGGCACAATCGATCCCCGGACGCTCGTCGCCGCGATCGAGGTCGTCTCCCGCTCCAACCCCGACAACGACTGGGTCGGCAAGATGCGTGACTACCCCCTGCTCGGCATCCCCGTCTACGCCGTCTTCGACCCCCGCACCGGCACCGGCGCCGTCCTCACCGACATCCACGCCACCCCGGACGGCCCGCGCTACGCCACCCGCAAGGACTTCGTCTACGGCGAGGACGTCACCATCGCGGACTGGACCATCTCCACGGAGAACCTGCCCCGCTACCCGGACCAGGGCTGACCGAGGACGGCCGCCCCACTCACCGCCCCGCCGCCAGCCCCTCCCGCAGCGCCCCGTACGCCGCCTTCCGCCCGTACGTCTCGTCCATCGGCGTCGCCGAGCCCTCACCGTCGAAGACCCCGGGGACCCACGAGTACTTGTCCGTGAACCCCCACACCGTGAACGACGTGCAGCTGCGCGCCCCCAGGCAGGCGTCCAGCAGCTGCCGGTAGTAGCTCGCCTGCGTCGCCGCCTTCGTCTCGTCCACCGGCAGGATCATCCGCACGTCCACCTCCGTGAACGCCGTCCGCATCCCCAGCGCCCCGAAGCGCGCGAGGTTCTCCGCGACCCTGCCCGGGAAGCCGTACTGGATCGCCAGGTGCCCCTGGGCGCCGAACCCCTGCACCGGCACACCCTCGGCCCGCAGCCGCTTCGCCAGCTCGTAGTACGCGGTCGACTTCGCGTTGACACCCTCCACGTTGTAGTCGTTGAGGAAGAGCTTCGCCTTCGGGTCGGCGGCGTGCGCCCAGCGGAAGGCGTCCGCGATGTACGACGGCCCCAGCTCACGCAGCCAGATCGAGTTTCGCAGGCTGCCGTCCTCCTCGAAGACCTCGTTCACCACGTCCCACTGCTGGATCTTCCCCTTGTACCGCTTCACCTCGGTCGTGATGTGCTTGCGGAGAATGCCGCGCAGCTCCGCCGCGCCGATCGACCCGTCCGTCACGCCGGCCGTCAGCCAGGCCGGCAGCTGGCTGTGCCAGACGAGCGTGTGACCGCGGACGACCTGCCCGTTCTTGCGTGCGAAGCGCACCAGATCGTCGGCGGCCTTCCAGTCGTACACCCCCCGCTGTGGCTCCACCGACTCCCACTTCATGGCGTTCTCGGCCGTCACCGAGTCGAACTCGCGGACCGTCGTCCTGCGGTACGTCCGGTCGTCAGCGAGGGCCGTCAGGTCGACGGCCGTCCCGATCCGGACGCCGGCCCGCTCGGCGAGCGCCCGCAACGGCGGTCCGGGACGAGTCCCGTGCGCCGAGGCCGGCTGCGCGGCCAGCGCCGTGGACAGCAGGGCCCCGGCGACCAGCCCGAGCACGGGCAGGCGCAAGCGGTTCGTGTACGTCGTCATGGTGTACGAGTCCTTTCTCAGATCCGGTGGCTCTCCAGCGGCCCCAGATACGTCGGTGTCAGCCCGCCCGTGTCGATCACCAGCCGTTGCAGCACCACCGTCGGGTCGACCATCCAGAACGTCAGCCGGTGCACCCCGGGCCCGGCGATCGTGTGCCGGGTCGCCGTCACGTTGACGTTGTCCGAGGTGGTGCGCGCCCACTGCCTGTTCATGAGCCCGTCGTCGGCCCCGGTGACGGCGTTGATGTCGACGATCTGCGGGGTGTCCGCGTCGAAGGAGACGGCATACCGCAGCCCGCCCGTCGCGAGCGCGGGGTTCCGGGGCGAGACGTACGCCAGCACCGTCACCTCGTCCACGGCCGACAGGAGACTGACCGTGTACTCCAGCCGTGGCCCCGCCCCGCCCGGCGTCTGCCGGGCCGCCGTCACCGGCCACGGCGTGACCCCCGCCCCCGTACGCCCGATCCGCTCGATCCGACGCCAGCCCACCCGTCCGTCGCGCGACCCCACCGCCCGCGTGTGGTGCTCCGCGTCGATCGCCACGTACCCGCCCGCCTCGACGAACCCCCGCAGCTTTCGCGCCTGGCGCGCCGACGGCTTCTCCGCGACGGCCCGCACCACGACCGAGGTCCCGGCCCCGCTCACCGTCAACGACGCCTCCGCGCCGCCCGCCGGCACCCGCCCCCAGTCCACCCGGACCCCGACCCGCACCTGCTCCTCGACCCGGCCCCGGGTCCGGTCCACCACCAGCCAGGGCGCCGACGACTCGATCCGGTACGAGAAGGGCGTGCGCCCCCGGTTGAAGATCTCCACGTACTGCCGGGGCCTGGTCTGGTAGGGACTGAACACCGGGAGCACAGCCTGCGCACCGGCCCGGGGCCACCACTCCCCCGAGTCGTGGGCCCCGTCGACCGCCACGCCCAGCTCCGCCGCCTCCGGCACCTCGATCCGCCGCACCTGGGGGAAGATCTCGTCCGGCAGCGCCACGTGGTTCCTCTCGGGCTGCTGCCACCCGGCGTTCGGGCCGTAGCGTTCCACGTCCCCGTAGCCGATGTGCGGCTGCGTCTGGAAGCCCCGCCACTTCCCGCCCGCGACCTCGGAGTTGAAGCGCTCGGCCAACGCGAGGTCCCGGGCCAGTCCGGCCTCGGCGGCCTCGGCGCGGCCGTTCGTCGCAGCGCGTCCCTGCCGCGCGTACAGCAGGTTCTGGAACTCCGCCTCCCGTAACCCGTACAGGTTCGCGGTGGCCGCCACCTCGTAGCCGACCAGCTCGAACCAGGCGTCCCGCAGGGCCGCCGGCAGTCGCCGCCCTACCCGGTCGGCCCGCTTCGCCAGCGCCCGCCACTGCTCCGTGACGCGTTCCAGCTCGCGGTGCCCGAAGAAGAACGGCGTCGCCCGGTCGTCGTAGACGATGGCCCGCTCGTCCTTCGCGGGGTCCTTCGTCCCGTCGAGGGTGATCCGGCGGTTCAGCAGCTCCGGCTTACGGCGGGCCTGGAGCTGCCCGTACGTGCCCAGCACCTCGGCGATCTCCGCGGCCGCCTGAGCCCCGAAATTCTGCCGCGCGAAACCCCGCTCCCACTCCTCCAGGTCCTTCACGCCCCAACGCTCTGGATTCCAGGCGTAGTTCAGGAAGAACTCGGTCGGCAGCTCGTTCCCCTTCAGGTCGCCGACGTTCACCACCCACAGACCGTGGTTGCCGTACGCGTCCGCCTGGTGCAGCTGCTCCCACAGGTTCGCGAGGTTCGCCGTGTCGACCCACTTGTAGTTCCGTCCGACACCGACGTAGTCGAAGTGGTAGTACAGCCCGTAGCCCCCGGGCCGTACGGGCTCCTCCGGGTCCGGATGCTTGCGGATGTTCCCCCAGTTGTCGTCCGTGAGGACGACGGTGACGTCCTCCGGTGCCCGCAGGCCCCGGTCCCAGTACCGCTGGACCTCCTTGTAGAGGGTCCACACCTGCGGGGTCTCCTCCACCGGGCGGCCGGTCACCTCCGCGATGATCCGCCGCTGGGCGTCGATGATCTCCCGCATCAGCTCGATGCCGTCACCGTCCGGCAGGCTCGTGTCGCCGTTGCCCCGCATCCCCAGCGTGACGACGCCCTCGAAGTCCTCGTCGACCATGCGCCGGATGCCGTCCCGCCAGTAGGCCCGGACGGCCTCGGCGTTCCGGCGGTACGACCACTCCCCGGTGCCCCCGTAGGGGTCCCGGCCGGGGGTCACCACATTCCCCGCGCTGTCGCGCACCGCGGGCACCGCGTGGCGGTTCCACTCCTCGATCCCCCGCATCATGGGCGCCTCATGCGACGTGCCCATGACAATCCCGTATTCCTTCGCCCGCGCGTGGTTCTCCGGGTCGTCCTCGGCGAAGGCCCGCCCCCACACCGCCGGCCAGACGTAGTTGCCCTTCAGGCGCAGCAGCACCTCGAAGACCTTCGCCCAGAAGTCCGCGGTGAAGCCCCCGGGGTGCCCCGGCGCCTTGCCCGGCCCGAAGTACGCCGGCGCCCACGTCCCCAGCGCCGGGTTCTCGTCGTTGATGAAGACACCGCGATACTTCACCGCCGGGGTGCCCTGCCCGAACCGGCCCGGCCGCACGTACACCGCGTCCCGGTGGACCGGCGGCACGTCGTCCCACCAGTACCAGGGCGAGACACCGAGGCCGTACGACACGTCGTACGCCCCGAAGATCGTGCCCCGCGGATCGCTGCCGGCGATGACGAAGGCCCGCCGCACCCCGGGCATGGGCCGCTCGACGACTGTCTGCAGAGAGGTCTCCCACCTCCCCCGCACCCCGTCGACGTCCAGCTTCCCGGCCTCGATCAGAGCATCGATCAGCGGACTCCGCCCGATGGTCCCCACCAGCACGACCTCGGCCGCCGTCTCCTCCCCCGGCCGCACCCCGGTCACCCGCTCGATGTCGTCCCGCAGGTCCCCCGCGACCCGTACGACTCCGGGGTGATCCTCGGGGCTGACCACCACCGGCGCCCCGACCAGCGCGAACGCCCCCGGCACGGGCGTGAAGGAGAGGTACGCGCCGGGATCGGTGACCTTCGGCCCGCCCCCTGCGGGCCCACTCCCCACGGGTGCCTCCTCCGCCCGTGCGACCCCCGGCAGAGCGGGCACCACGGCGAGCCCTGCACCCGCTCCCAGAACCGTTCTCCGACTGACGTCCGCGGACATGCCACACCCCTCGACCGGTCGTCCCGAAGGCTGAATTTGCTCAGCGCCATGACAAATGGTGGAGGGAGTGAAGCGAGGGGACAACGGGTCGTACGCGCCGAATAGTTTCGAAGTGCCGAAGCCCCGGGGCGGCCCGCACGGTCGACACCGTGCGGGCCACTCGGCCTACTTCACTTCAAGGACTCCTCAAGCCACTTCGCCCCTTCGTAGGGCACTTCCCTACAGGGCTTCGCCTTGCCCTTGACCACGTACATGACCCCGGCCGGGCTGACCGAGTCCTTGATCGGCTCCGGGTCCTCGAAGACCAGGGTGTCGCCAGGATGCAGGGTGTACGTCCACAGAGCGGTCGGATCCGTGACCTTCTCCGGACCCGGCGTCTCGCCGCGCGGCTTCGCGCAGACGTAGCCGCTCCTGGGCCTGTCGAAACTCGTCAGAACGCCCAGGTCGTGCAGTTGCTCCGCCAGCTCGCCCCGGTACTCCCAGGCCGCAAGGTCCTCACCGGTCACAGTGATGGTGCCGTCGTCGTTCCGCTCCACCGCGTACGCCTTCGACCCACCCGTCGACGACGGCAGCCCCACCACCACCCCCGCCGCCGCGGCGCACGCCGCGAGGGCGACCAGCGCCCGCCGGGTCGTGATCGTGCGGCGGATCACGGGCTCCGGCTCGGGCACGTCCTCGGCCCGCAGCGCGATCTCCCGCCGGAGCTCGTCCAGCAGCCGGTCCTCGAAGGTCTTCGTCGTCTTCGTGGTCATGCCTTTCCCCCTGCGTAGCTGAGCCCTGCCGGATGGTCACTTCCCGTGGTCACCGACCGCAGCGCCCGGCGGGCCCGGTGCAGCCGTACGCGTGCCGTGACCTTGCGTATCCCCAGTGCCGTGGCGGCCTCGCTGACGCTCAGCTGGTCGACGGCGACCAGCTCGACGACCGCGCGCTCCCCCTCGGGGAGCCCCCGCAGCGCGGCCAGTGCCCGACGCCCCGCCGCCTCGGCGTCGAGCTTGTCCTCCAGCCGCCCGATGTCGTCGGCCTCCAGCAGCCGCCGGCCGGCGATCCGGCTGCCGAGCACGTTCTGCCGCGCGCTGCGCCGTGCCTCCGCCGCCACCACGTTGCGCGCGATGCCGTAGAGCCAGGCCGTCTCGCTCCCGAGTTCGGGGCGGTACGCGCGGGCGGAGTCGATCACCGCGAGGAAGGTCTCGGCGGTGAGATCGGCGACGGTGTGCGGATCGGTGACCCGCCGGGCCATGAAACGGGTCACGGCGTCGACATGACGGCGATAGAAGACCTCGAAGGCCGCCGGATCGTACATGCCTCCCGGCGGACCGCCGGGGCCTCTGCTGTCCGGTGCCAAGGTGCGTACCTCCCGTGGTCGGTCGTGCTGTCACCAGTACTTGGACCGGAGCGGGAAAGGCGTTACAGGAAGGGACCGAGGGCCTCACCGGGAAGCCCGTCGGGGGAAACAGAAGAGGCCCGTACGACCGAAGTCGTACGGGCCTCTCCGGAGAACTACCGAGTCCTCGGACCCCACGGGGTCCTCAGACCTACCGGGTCAGTTCAGGATCACTTCGTGATCTTGATGACCTGGCCGGCGCCCACGGTCCGGCCACCCTCACGGATGGCGAACTTCAGGCCCTCTTCCATGGCGATGGGCTGAATGAGCTCAACCTTCATCTCCGTGTTGTCGCCGGGCATGACCATCTCGGTGCCCTCGGGGAGGGTCACGACGCCGGTCACGTCCGTCGTACGGAAGTAGAACTGCGGACGGTAGTTGTTGAAGAACGGCGTGTGGCGGCCACCCTCGTCCTTGGACAGGATGTAGGCCTGGGCCTCGAACTCGGTGTGCGGCGTGACCGAACCGGGCTTGATGATGACCTGGCCGCGCTCGACGTCCTCGCGCTTGATGCCACGGAGGAGCAGACCGACGTTCTCACCGGCCTGGCCCTCGTCGAGCAGCTTGCGGAACATCTCGATGCCGGTGACCGTGGTGGTGGTCTTCTCCTGCTTGATACCGACGATGTCGACGGTCTCGTTGACCTTGAGGACACCACGCTCGATACGGCCGGTGACGACGGTGCCACGACCGGTGATCGTGAAGACGTCCTCGATCGGCATCAGGAACGGCTTGTCGACGTCACGCTCGGGCTGCGGGATGTTCTCGTCCACGGCCTTCATCAGCTCGAGGACGGAGTTGCCCCACTCCTTGTCGCCCTCGAGCGCCTTGAGCGCCGAGACCTTGACGACCGGCAGGTCGTCGCCCGGGAACTCGTACTCGGAGAGCAGCTCACGGACCTCGAGCTCGACGAGCTCCAGGATCTCCTCGTCGTCCACCATGTCGGCCTTGTTCAGGGCGACGACGATGTACGGAACGCCGACCTGGCGGGCCAGGAGCACGTGCTCCTTGGTCTGCGGCATCGGGCCGTCGGTGGCGGCGACGACGAGGATGGCGCCGTCCATCTGCGCCGCACCCGTGATCATGTTCTTGATGTAGTCCGCGTGACCGGGGCAGTCGACGTGGGCGTAGTGACGGGTCTCCGTCTGGTACTCGACGTGCGCGATGGAGATGGTGATACCGCGCTGGCGCTCCTCGGGAGCCTTGTCGATCTGGTCGAACGCCGAGGCCTCGTTCAGGTCCGGGAACGCGTCGTGCAGCACCTTGGTAATGGCGGCCGTGAGGGTCGTCTTACCGTGGTCGATGTGACCGATGGTGCCGATGTTGACGTGCGGCTTAGTCCGCTCGAACTTCGCCTTCGCCACTGGGGTCCTCCTGGGAGTGGTTCTGGTACGCCTTACTTCATCGGCGCCAGGTGATCTTTGCTGGAAAGTCCGGGTCCTTGGGCAAACACCCGTGTTCGCGGGTGTTTGCCCCCTGAGGCTCCGGAGTCAAGCCTAAAGCGTGTGGACGCGGTGCGTGGAACGCGGTGCGTTACTCGCCCTTGGCCTTCGCGATGATCTCCTCGGCGACGTTCCGCGGAACCTCGGCGTAGGAGTCGAACTGCATCGAGTAGCTTGCGCGACCCGAGGTCTTGCTGCGGAGGTCTCCGACGTAGCCGAACATCTCCGAGAGGGGCACGAGGCCCTTCACGACGCGGGCACCGGCCCGCTCCTCCATGGCCTGGATCTGACCACGGCGGGAGTTGATGTCGCCGATGACCTCACCCATGTAGTCCTCGGGCGTGGTGACCTCGACGGCCATCATCGGCTCGAGGAGCACGGGGGACGCCTTGCGCGCGGCCTCCTTGAAGGCCTGCGAACCGGCGATCTTGAAGGCGAGCTCGGAGGAGTCGACCTCGTGGTAGCCACCGTCGAGAAGCGTGACGCGGACGCCCGTCATCTCGTAGCCCGCGAGGATGCCGAACTGCATGGCCTCCTGCGCACCGGCGTCCACCGAAGGGATGTACTCCTTCGGGATGCGGCCACCGGTGACCTTGTTCACGAACTCGTAGCTGGCGTCGCCGCCCTCGATCGGCTCGATCGCGATCTGCACCTTGGCGAACTGGCCGGTACCACCAGTCTGCTTCTTGTGCGTGTAGTCGACGCGCTCGACGGCCTTGCGGATCGTCTCGCGGTAGGCGACCTGCGGCTTGCCGACGTTGGCCTCGACCTTGAACTCACGGCGCATACGGTCGACCAGCACCTCGAGGTGCAGCTCGCCCATACCACCGATGATGGTCTGGCCCGTCTCCTCGTCCGAGTGGACCTGGAAGGAGGGGTCCTCCTCCGCGAGACGCTGGATGGCGACACCCAGCTTCTCCTGGTCACCCTTGGACTTGGGCTCGATGGCGACCTGGATGACCGGCGCCGGGAAGTCCATGGACTCCAGGATGACCGGCTGCTTGTCGTCGCTCAGCGTCTCACCGGTGGTGGTCTGCTTGAGGCCCATGACGGCGACGATGTCGCCGGCGCCCACCGACTCGATCTCCTCACGCTTGTTCGCGTGCATACGGTAGATCTTGCCGATGCGCTCCTTCTTGCCCTTGACGGAGTTCAGCACGGCGGTGCCGGACTCCAGGCGACCGGAGTAGATCCGGACGAAGGTGAGCTTGCCGAGGTGCGGGTCGCTCATGATCTTGAACGCCAGCGCCGACAGCGGCTCGTCGTCGGACGGCTTGCGCTTGACGACGACCTCGGGGTCCTTGACGTCGTGGCCCTCGATGGCCTCGACGTCGAGCGGGGTCGGCAGGTAGCGCACGACCGCGTCGAGCAGGGGCTGGACGCCCTTGTTCTTGAACGCGGTGCCACAGAACACCGGGGTGACCGTGACGCCCTTGGACTTGCCGGAGGCGATGGTGATGCGGCGGATCGCGGCGTACAGCTGCTCCTCGGTGGGCTCCTGGCCCTCCAGGAACAGCTCCATGATCTCGTCGTCGTTCTCCGCGACGGCCTCGACCAGCTTGCCGCGGTACTCCTCGGCAGCCTCGGTGTGCGTGGCCGGGATGTCGACGACGTCGTACATCTCGCCCTTGGCGGCCTCGGCGGACCACACGAGCGCCTTCATGCGGACCAGGTCCACAACGCCCTTGAAGTCCATCTCGGCACCGATCGGAAGCTGCATGACCAGCGGCACCGCGCCGAGGCGGTCCTTGATCATGTCGACGCAGCGGTGGAACTCCGCGCCGGTCCGGTCGAGCTTGTTGACGAAGCAGATGCGGGGCACGCCGTAGCGGTCGGCCTGACGCCACACGGTCTCGGACTGCGGCTCGACACCGGCGACACCGTCGAACACCGTGACGGCACCGTCGAGCACGCGGAGCGAACGCTCCACCTCGACCGTGAAGTCGACGTGCCCGGGGGTGTCGATGATGTTGATCGTGTAGTCGTTGTCCTCGAGCGGCCAGTGACAGGTGGTGGCAGCAGAGGTGATCGTGATGCCACGCTCCTGCTCCTGCTCCATCCAGTCCATGGTGGCAGCGCCGTCGTGGACCTCACCGATCTTGTAGCTGACGCCGGTGTAGAAGAGGATCCGCTCGGTGGTGGTCGTCTTGCCCGCGTCGATGTGGGCCATGATCCCGATGTTGCGGACCCTGGCCAGGTCAAGTGAAGTGGTAGCCATAAGGCTTCGGTCTTCTCTCGGTCTCGATGGGGGGAGCGACTACCAGCGGTAGTGCGCGAAGGCCTTGTTGGACTCGGCCATCTTGTGGGTGTCCTCGCGCTTCTTCACAGCGGCACCGAGGCCGTTGGACGCGTCGAGAAGCTCGTTGAGCAGACGCTCGGTCATGGTCTTCTCGCGACGGGCGCGGGAGTAACCGACCAGCCAGCGCAGCGCGAGCGTGTTGGCACGACCGGGCTTGACCTCGATCGGAACCTGGTACGTCGCACCACCGACACGGCGGGACTTGACCTCGAGGGTCGGCTTGATGTTCTCCAGGGCGCGCTTCAGCGTGATGACCGGGTCGTTGCTGGTCTTCTCGCGCAGGCCCTCCATGGCGCCGTACACGATGCGCTCGGCGGTGGAGCGCTTGCCGTTCAGCAGCACCTTGTTGATCAGCGACGTGACAAGAGGAGAACCGTAGACCGGGTCGATGATGACCGGGCGCTTCGGGGCGGGGCCCTTACGAGGCATTCTTACTTCTCCTTCTTGGCGCCGTAGCGGCTGCGGGCCTGCTTGCGGTTCTTGACACCCTGGGTGTCGAGCGAACCGCGGATGATCTTGTAGCGAACACCGGGCAGGTCCTTCACACGGCCGCCGCGCACGAGCACGATGGAGTGCTCCTGCAGGTTGTGTCCCTCACCCGGAATGTAAGCGGTGACCTCGATCCCGCTGGTCAGACGCACACGCGCGACCTTACGCAGGGCCGAGTTCGGCTTCTTCGGGGTGGTCGTGAACACACGCGTGCAGACACCACGACGCTGGGGCGAACCCTCGAGCGCGGGCGTCTTGTTCTTCTCGACCTTGTCCTGCCGGCCCTTACGGACCAGCTGCTGGATCGTAGGCACTACTTCTCCGGTTTCTGTGTGCCGAATGGTGAAGCTAACCTGGAACATTCGCCGACCCACGCGGTCGGGTGTGTCGAAACTGCAGACTCCCGCCGCAAGGCAGAAAGGGCGCAGAGTACGGCGGCCGCTTACGGCTCCCCCTGTGCGGTTGAAGGCACGCACGAGAGCCAGGGCACACCCCAGGCACAAGGTCTGAGCGTACCTACCTCATTCGCTACGGTCAAAACAAATGGGCGGGCGGTGGTTTGAGGAGGGGGGCGCCCGCACGGCGGAACCGGCGACCGGCGCAGTCCCGCGCCCCTCCCGAACTCCTGGACGCGGCCCCGGATCAGGGGTTCGCGGACGTCTCCAGAATGGCGATGAGG
Organism: Streptomyces sp. NPDC057438; assembly: GCF_042802995.1. Taxonomy (NCBI): domain Bacteria; kingdom Bacillati; phylum Actinomycetota; class Actinomycetes; order Kitasatosporales; family Streptomycetaceae; genus Streptomyces; species Streptomyces sp. NPDC057438. The sequence goes on along the minus strand of NZ_JBHVDD010000001.1, from coordinate 220,315 downwards.
AGGAGGAAGAGGCCCCAGCCGGCCACGGAGAGCCAGCCGAGGATGATCCCGGCCAGCGCGAAGCCGTCGCCCCCCTCGCCCGTACGCCTGATCTCGGCGCGGGCGGTGTGGCCGAGAATGACCGCGGGAATGCCGGTGAGCCCCATCGTCATGGTGGTGAGCACCCCGCACACCATGGAGCCCACGGCCTTGCCGTTGGTCATCGGGGGCGGCAGGGGCGCCGGCATGAACGTCCGGGGCACCGGAGCGCCCATGACGGTCGGCTGCATCCCTGAGGGCCCCTGGGGCAGGTCGGCGACCAGAAGGGACAGCTCCCCCACTGTGCGCGCCCTGTAGGCCCTCTCGATACGCCTCTCGTACTCGTCCTGCGGAAGGCGGCCCTCGCTGAACCCGGCCTTCAGTACATCCACGGCACGCTCACGGTCGGCGTGTGCGGCGAGCATCGACGGAGCATTGCCCTGCGGCTGCTGCCACGGAATCGGCTGCCATGACGGGTTCGACACGAGAAACACTCCCCCGGACTGGTTGTTCCTCCATGATGCTCCAACGCCCGCCCCCGAGCACGGGTTCCCCGCCCCGGTTCTGTTGCGGTTCTGCCACACCGAACACCCGTACCCACGCCGAAGGGCGGCCACCCGAAGGTGACCGCCCCTCAACTCAAGCAACTACCACCGCTCGCCTACTGGTTGTACGGACCGTAGTCGTAGTCCTCCAGCGGAACGGCCTGGCCGGAGCCCGTGCCGAACGGCGAGTAGTCGATGTCGTCGTAGCCGACGGCCGAGTACATCGCGGCCTTGGCCTCCTCGGTCGGCTCGACCCGGATGTTGCGGTAGCGGGACAGACCCGTACCGGCCGGGATGAGCTTACCGATGATGACGTTCTCCTTGAGGCCGATGAGGCTGTCGGACTTGGCGTTGATCGCCGCGTCCGTCAGGACTCGGGTCGTCTCCTGGAAGGAGGCGGCCGACAGCCAGGATTCCGTCGCCAGCGAGGCCTTGGTGATACCCATCAGCTGCGGACGACCGGAGGCCGGGTGACCGCCCTCCTGGACCACACGACGGTTCTCGGTCTCGAACTTCGAGCGCTCGACCAGCTCACCGGGCAGCAGCTCGGCGTCGCCGGACTCGATGATCGTCACGCGGCGCAGCATCTGCCGGATGATGATCTCGATGTGCTTGTCGTGGATCGACACACCCTGCGAGTTGTAGACCTTCTGGACCTCGCCGACCAGGTGGACCTGGACGGCACGCTGACCCAGGATGCGCAGCACGTCGTGCGGGTTGGTGGCACCCACGGTGAGCTTCTGGCCCACCTCGACGTGCTCGCCCTCGCTCACCAGCAGACGGGCGCGCTTCGAGATCGGGAACGCCGTCTCGTCGCTGCCGTCGTCCGGCGTGATGACGATCTTCTTGGTCTTCTCGGTCTCCTCGATGCGGACGCGACCGGCCGCCTCGGAGATCGGCGCGACACCCTTGGGCGTACGGGCCTCGAACAGCTCGACGACACGCGGCAGACCCTGCGTGATGTCGTCACCGGCCACACCACCGGTGTGGAAGGTACGCATCGTCAGCTGGGTACCGGGCTCACCGATGGACTGGGCGGCGATGATGCCGACCGCCTCACCGATGTCGACCAGCTTGCCGGTGGCCAGGGAGCGGCCGTAGCACATGGCGCACGTGCCGACCTTGGACTCACAGGTCAGGATCGAGCGGGTCTTGACCTCCTCGACACCGTGGCGCACGAGCTGGTCGATGAGCACGTCGCCCAGGTCCACGTTGGCCGGCGCGATCACCTTGCCGTCGATGACGACATCCTCGGCGAGCATGCGGGCGTAGACGCTGGTCTCGACGTCCTCGGCCTTGCGCAGGATGCCGGCCTCGTCCTTCGAGGCGATCCGCAGCTTCAGACCGCGCTCGGTGCCGCAGTCCTCCTCGCGGATGATGACGTCCTGCGAGACGTCCACCAGACGACGGGTCAGGTAACCCGAGTCGGCGGTACGCAGGGCGGTGTCCGCCAGACCCTTACGGGCACCGTGCGTGGAGATGAAGTACTCGAGGACGGACAGGCCCTCGCGGAAGGACGCCTTGATGGGACGCGGGATGGTCTCGTTCTTGGCGTTCGACACCAGACCACGCATACCGGCGATCTGACGCATCTGCATCATGTTTCCGCGGGCACCCGAGTCGACCATCATGAAGATGGGGTTCGTCTTCGGGAAGTTCGCGTTCATCGCCTCGGCGACCTCGTTGGTCGCCTTGGTCCAGATCGCGATGAGCTCCTGCGTGCGCTCTTCCTTGGTGATCAGACCGCGCTCGTACTGCTTCTGGACCTTCTCGTCCTGCGCCTCGTACCCGCGGACGATCTCCTTCTTCGCCTCGGGAACGACGACGTCGGAGATGGCCACGGTGACACCGGAACGGGTCGCCCAGAAGAAGCCGGCCGCCTTCAGGTTGTCGAGCGTCGCCGCCACGATGACCTTGGGGTAGCGCTCGGCCAGGTCGTTGACGATCTCGGAGAGCTGCTTCTTGCCCACCGAGTAGTCGACGAACGGGTAGTCCTCGGGCAGCAGCTCGTTGAAGAGGGCACGGCCGAGCGTGGTCTTCAGACGGAAGCTGTCACCCTGCTGCCACTCCGGCTCGCCCTCCTCGCGCTCCGGCGGGGTCCAGCCGCGCGGCGGGATGGTGCCCACCGGGAAGCGGATGTCCACCGCGGACTGCAGCGCCAGCTCGCCGGCGTCGAACGCCATGATCGCCTCGGCCGTGGAGGCGAACGAACGCCCCTCGCCCTTGGTGTCACGCAGCTCGCCGTCGGTGGTGAGGAAGAACAGACCGAGGACCATGTCCTGGGTCGGCATCGTCACCGGACGGCCGTCGGCGGGCTTGAGGATGTTGTTCGAGGACAGCATCAGGATGCGGGCCTCGGCCTGCGCCTCCGCGGACAGCGGCAGGTGCACGGCCATCTGGTCACCGTCGAAGTCCGCGTTGAACGCGGTGCAGACGAGCGGGTGGATCTGGATGGCCTTGCCCTCGACCAGCTGCGGCTCGAAGGCCTGGATGCCGAGGCGGTGCAGGGTGGGCGCACGGTTCAGCAGCACCGGGTGCTCGGCGATGACCTCTTCGAGGACGTCGTACACGACGGTGCGGCCGCGCTCCACCATGCGCTTGGCGCTCTTGATGTTCTGCGCGTGGTTGAGGTCCACGAGCCGCTTCATCACGAACGGCTTGAACAGCTCCAGCGCCATCGCCTTCGGCAGACCGCACTGGTGCAGCTTCAGCTGCGGACCGACGACGATCACGGAACGCGCGGAGTAGTCCACACGCTTGCCGAGCAGGTTCTGACGGAAACGGCCCTGCTTGCCCTTCAGCATGTCGCTGAGGGACTTCAGGGGGCGGTTGCCGGGACCGGTGACCGGGCGACCACGACGGCCGTTGTCGAACAGCGCGTCGACGGCCTCCTGGAGCATGCGCTTCTCGTTGTTCACGATGATCTCGGGCGCGCCGAGGTCGAGAAGCCGCTTCAGTCGGTTGTTCCGGTTGATCACACGGCGGTACAGGTCGTTCAGGTCGGAGGTCGCGAAGCGGCCACCGTCCAGCTGCACCATCGGGCGGAGGTCCGGCGGGATGACCGGCACGCAGTCGAGCACCATGCCCTTGGGGCTGTTGCTGGTCTGCAGGAACGCGGAGACGACCTTGAGGCGCTTGAGCGCACGGGTCTTCTTCTGGCCCTTGCCGGTGCGGATGATCTCGCGGAGGCGCTCGGCCTCCTCGTCCAGGTCGAAGGACTCCAGGCGCTTCTGCAGCGCCGCGGCACCCATCGAGCCGTCGAAGTACGTGCCGAAGCGGTCACGCAGCTCGCGGTAGAGGAGCTCGTCGCCCTCCAGGTCCTGGACCTTGAGGTTCTTGAACCGGGTCCACACCTCGTCGAGACGGTCGATCTCGCGCTGCGTACGGTCGCGCAGCTGCTTCATCTCACGCTCGGCGCCCTCGCGCACCTTGCGGCGCACGTCGGCCTTGGCGCCCTCGGCCTCCAGCTCGGCCAGGTCGGTCTCGAGCTTCTTGGCGCGGGCCTCCAGGTCGGCGTCCCGGCGGTTCTCGACCTGCTGACGCTCGACGGAGACGTGGGCCTCCAGCGAGGGCAGGTCGCGGGTGCGGCGCTCCTCGTCGACGTACGTGATCATGTACGCCGCGAAGTAGATGACCTTCTCCAGGTCCTTCGGGGCGAGGTCGAGCAGGTAGCCCAGCCGCGACGGAACGCCCTTGAAGTACCAGATGTGGGTGACGGGAGCGGCCAGCTCGATGTGGCCCATCCGCTCACGGCGCACCTTGGCGCGAGTGACCTCGACACCACAGCGCTCACAGATGATGCCCTTGAAGCGGACACGCTTGTACTTGCCGCAGTAGCACTCCCAGTCCCGGGTCGGACCGAAGATCTTCTCGCAGAAGAGTCCGTCCTTTTCGGGCTTGAGCGTGCGGTAGTTGATCGTCTCGGGCTTCTTGACCTCGCCGTGGCTCCACTGACGGATGTCGTCAGCGGTGGCCAGACCGATCCGGAGCTCGTCGAAGAAGTTGACGTCGAGCACTATGCGTCAATCCCTCTCAGGGTTGTAAGTCATGGGGTCTGATACGGGGGTCCTGGGGCCGGCGGCCTTCATGCTTCTCGCGGTGAAGGCCGCCGAACTCCCGTCAGACCTCTTCGACGCTGCTCGGCTCGCGCCGGGACAGGTCGATGCCAAGCTCCTCCGCAGCGCGGAAGACGTCCTCGTCGGTGTCGCGCATCTCGATGGACATGCCGTCCGAGGACAGCACCTCCACGTTGAGGCACAGGGACTGCATCTCCTTGATGAGCACCTTGAAGGACTCGGGGATGCCGGGCTCGGGGATGTTCTCGCCCTTGACGATGGCCTCGTAGACCTTCACGCGGCCGGTCACGTCGTCGGACTTGATGGTCAGCAGCTCCTGGAGGGCGTACGCGGCGCCGTAAGCCTCCAGCGCCCACACCTCCATCTCACCGAAGCGCTGGCCACCGAACTGAGCCTTACCACCCAGCGGCTGCTGGGTGATCATCGAGTACGGGCCGGTCGACCGGGCGTGCAGCTTGTCGTCGACCAGGTGGTGGAGCTTGAGGATGTACATGTACCCGATGGAGATCGGGTCCGGGAACGGCTCACCGGAGCGGCCGTCGAACAGCCTCGCCTTACCGGTCGGCTGCACCATGCGCTCGCCGTCGCGGTTCGGGATGGTGTGCTGGAGCAGACCGGCCAGCTCGTCCTCGCGGGCACCGTCGAAGACCGGGGTCGCGACGTTGGTGCCGGGGGCGACCGAGTCGGCGCCGATGACCTGCAGTCGCTTCGCCCAGTCGTCGGCGAGACCGGAGACGTCCCAGCCGCGGCTGGCGAGCCAGCCGAGGTGGATCTCCAGGACCTGTCCCGGGTTCATTCGGGACGGCACACCGAGCGGGTTGAGGATGATGTCGACCGGGGTGCCGTCCTCCAGGAACGGCATGTCCTCGATCGGCAGGATCTTCGAGATGACGCCCTTGTTGCCGTGACGGCCGGCGAGCTTGTCACCGTCGGTGATCTTCCGCTTCTGCGCCACGTACACACGCACCAGCTGGTTGACACCGGGGGGAAGCTCGTCGCCCTCCTCGCGGTCGAAGACGCGGACGCCGATGACCTTGCCGATCTCGCCGTGCGGCACCTTCAGCGAGGTGTCACGGACCTCACGGGCCTTCTCACCGAAGATCGCGCGGAGCAGCCGCTCCTCGGGGGTCAGCTCGGTCTCACCCTTGGGCGTGACCTTGCCGACGAGGATGTCACCGGCGACGACCTCGGCACCGATCCGGATGATGCCGCGCTCGTCGAGGTCGGCGAGGACCTCCTCGGAGACGTTCGGGATGTCCCGGGTGATCTCCTCGGGGCCGAGCTTGGTGTCACGGGCGTCGACCTCGTGCTCCTCGATGTGGATCGAGGAGAGGACGTCGTCCTGCACGAGGCGCTGCGACAGGATGATCGCGTCCTCGTAGTTGTGACCCTCCCACGGCATGAAGGCCACGAGCAGGTTCTTGCCCAACGCCATCTCGCCGTTCTCGGTGGCCGGACCGTCGGCCAGGACCTGGCCCTCGATGATCCGGTCGCCCTCGTTGACGATGACCTTCTGGTTGACCGAGGTGCCCTGGTTGGAGCGGGCGAACTTGGCCAGGCGGTACGTGATGTACGTGCCGTCGTCGTTGGTGGTGGTGATGTAGTCGGCGGAGACCTCCTGGACCACACCCGCCTTCTCGGCCTTGACCACGTCGCCGGCGTCGACGGCGGAGCGGTACTCCATGCCGGTGCCGACGAGCGGGGACTCGCTCTTGATGAGCGGCACGGCCTGGCGCATCATGTTCGCGCCCATGAGGGCACGGTTGGCGTCGTCGTGCTCCAGGAAGGGGATCATGGCGGTCGCGACCGACACCATCTGGCGCGGCGAGACGTCCATGTAGTCGACGTCGTCACCGGGGACGTAGTCGACCTCGCCGCCACGACGGCGGACCAGGACGCGGTTCTCGGTGAAGCGCATGTCGTCGTCGAGCGTGGCGTTGGCCTGCGCGATGACGAACCGGTCCTCTTCGTCGGCCGTCAGGTAGTCGACCTCGTCGGTGACGACACCGTCGGTGACCCGGCGGTACGGCGTCTCCACGAAACCGAACGCGTTGACGCGGCCGTAGGAGGCGAGCGAACCGATCAGACCGATGTTCGGGCCTTCGGGCGTCTCGATGGGGCACATGCGCCCGTAGTGGGACGGGTGCACGTCACGGACCTCGAAGCCGGCCCGCTCACGGGACAGACCACCGGGACCCAGTGCCGAGAGACGACGCTTGTGCGTCAGACCCGACAGCGGGTTGTTCTGGTCCATGAACTGCGACAGCTGGCTGGTGCCGAAGAACTCCTTGATGGAGGCGACGACCGGCCGGATGTTGATCAGGGTCTGGGGCGTGATCGCCTCGACGTCCTGGGTCGTCATGCGCTCGCGGACGACACGCTCCATACGCGCCAGGCCCGTACGGACCTGGTTCTGGATGAGCTCGCCGACGCTGCGCAGACGACGGTTGCCGAAGTGGTCGATGTCGTCGGTCTCGACGACGATCGTCTGGCCGTTGTCGGCGGCCGTCTCGGTCTCGCCCGCGTGCAGCTTCACCAGGTACTTGATCGTCGAGATGACGTCCTCGACGGTCAGGACGCCCGCGTCGAGCGGAGCCTCCGCACCCAGCTTCTTGTTGACCTTGTAGCGGCCGACCTTCGCGAGGTCGTAGCGCTTGGGGTTGAAGTACAGGTTCTCAAGAAGCGTCTGCGCGGCCTCACGCGTGGGGGGCTCGCCCGGACGCAGCTTGCGGTAGATGTCGAGCAGCGCGTCGTCCTGACCCTGGGTGTGGTCCTTCTCCAGGGTGGCGCGCATGGACTCGTACTCGCCGAACTCCTCCAGGATCTGCTCGGTGGTCCAGCCGAGTGCCTTGAGGAGGACGGTCACGGACTGCTTGCGCTTGCGGTCGATACGCACACCGACCATGTCGCGCTTGTCGATCTCCATCTCCAGCCAGGCACCCCGGGACGGGATGATCTTGGCGGAGAAGATGTCCTTGTCGGACGTCTTGTCGATGGAGGAGTCGAAGTAGACACCCGGCGAACGGACCAGCTGCGACACGACGACACGCTCGGTGCCGTTGATGACGAAGGTGCCCTTGTGGGTCATGAGCGGGAAGTCGCCCATGAAGACCGTCTGGGACTTGATCTCGCCGGTCTCGTTGTTGGTGAACTCGGCGGTGACGAAGAGCGGGGCCGCGTACGTGAAGTCGCGGTCCTTGCACTCGTCGATGCTGTTCTTCGGCGGCTCGAAACGGTGGTCGCGGAACGTCAGCGACATCGACCCGGAGAAGTCCTCGATCGGGGAGATCTCCTCGAAGATCTCCTCCAGACCGGACTTGGTGGGGACGTCCTGTCCGTTCTCCAGAGCCTCCTCGACCCGACTCTGCCAGGCGGTGTTGCCGAGCAGCCAGTCAAAGCTCTCGGTCTGCAGCGCGAGCAGGTTGGGAACCTCGAGAGGCTCCTTGATCTTTGCAAAAGAGATGCGCAGCGGGGCAGTGCTGGCGGCGGGGTTCGTATTCGCGGTCGAGGCGTTGCGCGAGGCGGCCAAGAGGGGGTCCTTCCGAGGGCTCGGACTCACTACGCGCGTACCGGCCCCTCTTATGCGCAAAGAGAGCAGGCTGTTCCTGATCTGACCAGAAGGCCAGGTCGGGAATGGTCTGTTCGTCGATGCTCAAGCGAGGGCATGCCCCTGGTGACGGGCAGGGGACAGCTAACAGGCAGCGCAAAGGGTCAGTGTAGCCACTTGGCACACTGATGTCCAGTGCGGGTATTTTGAGACCCTCGTTGTTCTCGACACCTACGCAAGCCCACGCCCTCAACGCACGTTGATACTGCCCTCTTCGCCGTCGATCCATGCCTCGGAGTTCGGATCGGTGTGACGACGCGTCCTGAGAATTGCGCGCTGCGTGCAGTTCGTCAAGGCCCCTCATGCCCGATCCGGGTGCCGCGATCGTCACTCGCGGCTCGTCACCTGGGGTGGCGGAGGCACGACGAAGATCACCATACTCGTCGCCACCGACAGTGCAAGGCAGCCGTCCGACGACGTCCCGGAACGCCGAAAGGCGACCACCCAGTTGGGTGATCGCCCTTCGGTACGTTCGCGTTACAGCCTCGAACAAGTTTTCTATGCTTGTCTCGAAACCGTCGCGCACGGATCCTCGCGGATCCAGGAGAACCGGCGAACCGGTACGTCCTTACTTGACCTCGACGGAGGCGCCGGCGGCCTTGAGGGACTCGGCAGCCTTCTCGGCGGCCTCCTTGGCGACCTTCTCGAGAACGGGCTTCGGGGCGCCGTCCACGAGGTCCTTGGCCTCCTTCAGGCCCAGCGAGGTCAGCTCACGCACGACCTTGATGACCTGGATCTTCTTCTCGCCGGCGCCGGTGAGGACGACGTCGAACTCGTCCTGCTCCTCAGCGGCCTCGGCCGGGGCGCCGGGGACGGCGGGGCCGGCAACGGCGACGGCCGCGGCGGCGGTGACGTCGAACTTCTCCTCGAACGCCTTCACGAACTCGGAGAGCTGGATGAGGGTCATGCCCTCGAACTCGGCGAGCAGTTCGTCCTGGGTGAGAGCCACGATGGCTTCCTTCCACTTATTCGGCTGGTGCCGGGATGTACATGTCTGGCGGGCGTACGACGGCCCGCTACGACCGTTTTCCGAGGCGGACTGCCTCAGGCGGCGGTCATTTCGCGAGCCGAGTTACTCGGCACCGCCCTGCTCTTCTTGCTTGGCACGGAGCGCGTCCACGGTGCGGACGAGCTTCGAGGGAAGCGCCTGGAAGAGCTGCGCAGCCTGGGACTGCTTGCCCTTGAAGGCACCCGCCAGCTTGGAGAGCAGAACCTCGCGGGACTCGAGGTCCGCGAGCTTCTTGATCTCGTCGGCGGACAGCGCCTTGCCGTCAAGGACACCGCCCTTGATGACGAGGTTCGGGTTGTCCTTGGCGAAGTCACGAAGACCCTTCGCCGACGTCACCGGGTCACCGGTGATGAAGGCGACCGCCGTCGGACCGTTGAACAGGTCGTCGAGCGTCGAGATCCCGGCCTCGTTGGCCGCAATCTTGGTCAGCGTGTTCTTCACCACGGCGTACTGGGCGTCTTCACCGAGCGAACGACGCAGCGTCTTGAGCTGCGCCACGGTGAGACCCCGGTACTCGGTCAGCACGGCGGCGTTCGAGCTACGGAACTGCTCCGTGAGCTCGGCCACCGCGGCAGCCTTGTCGGGCCTTGCCATAGAGCGTCGGCCTCCTTCCGGGTGATGAGGACCGCTCAGAAGGGGCTGGCGAAAACGAAACGCCCCGGCGCAGGCGCACGGGGCGTGGCTCTACCGGACGAATCCCGTACGGGACGGAACCGGACCAGGAGCAACTTCCACAGTCACCTGCGCGGGTCGTCCGCGGTTCAGCGGATCCTTCGGCCACCGTGTCCTCTCACGAGCACACGGCAACGACCAGCGGTCTTTGGCTTCTCCGGAAGAGTACGGGACCGTGTCCCGGTCGGGCAAATCCGCTCCCGGAGGCCGCCACTCAGCCCTCTGTGGCCCCGTCCACCCGCTCGGCGAGATCGACCGTGTCCTCGGCCGCCGGGGGCTCGACGGTCACCGGCCGGTCGACGTCCAGGAGGGTGACGGTCAGGTCGAGCGGGCCTCCGTCGACCATGCGCCCGTCCTGCAGCGCGTAGGTCTCGCCCCTGAGCCGGTACCGCTTGGCCCGGCCGTCGTCGTCGACCCAGAGGTCCACGGTGAGCGTCTCCTCGATGCCCAGCATCATGAACTGGTCCAGACTGCTCGTCCGCAGCTCCCGGGTCGCCTTGTCCCGGGCGGCCGTCCGGGCGGCCCGCAGGCTCTTGGTGGTGACCGTGCCCCGGTAGTGCGTGGTCCCGCTGCCCTCGACCGTCTCGGCGCCGACCTCGCCGACCTTCTTCGCGCCGGTGAGGAGCGTGGACTGCGCGAGCGGGCTCGCCTCCAGCGGACCGGGCAGGACGCGGTACGTGTTGTTCTCCGCCGCGCCCCGTCCCCACACGGCCGGCCCGGCGCTGAGCCACTTCTTGTCCGCCGGGGCGCCGATGGCGGCCGTGTCCCCCTCGGCGTAGATGACCCCGTCGGTGAACCGCACCTCCAGGGCCTTGTCCTCGGTCGGGCCCCACCCGGTCAGGTCCATGCGCATCGCGGTCGGCCGCGTGGTCATCGCCGCCTCGGCCCGTATCTTCCCGTGCTCCGGCAGGATCCCCGTCACCCGGTAGCGCAGCGACGCGATGTCCGTCGTCCGCTCCGCGGCCCGGGCCACGGCCTCTGCGGGCGTTCCCGGCTTCGTCTCGGCCTCCGCGGTCGTCCTCGGCTTCGTATCGGCCCCCGCCCCCGCCTCCGTGCTGCCGCAGGCGGTGGCACCGCCGAGCAGCGCGGCCGCGACGGCGATACCGGCGCCGCCCCTGTGACGACGTACGGAGCCGTGTCCGGCCAACCTCATCTGTCCCCCTGGACCCTCACGCCCCACTCGTGTGGGAACGGCAGGGACGCTAGCGCCGACGGGCGGCGGCTGTCGTGCGCTTTACGGCTCCCGCGCGGACGGGCGGACGGGCGGACGACGGACGGGCGAACGACACGAGCCCCGCAGCCTCGAAAGGCTGCGGGGCTCGTTCTCGGGTGTGCGACCGCGACGCGGCTGCCGGTGAGCGTCAGGCTCAGACGGCGGCCGGGTCCTCCTCGACGAGGAGGTTGCGGGTGCGGTTCGAGTCGACCTGGATGCCGGGGCCGATCGTGGTGCTGATCGCGGCCTTCTTGATGTAGCGGCCCTTGGCGGCCGACGGCTTCAGACGGAGGATCTCCTCCAGAGCCGCGGCGTAGTTCTCCACCAGCTTGGTGTCGTCGAACGACGTCTTGCCGATGATGAAGTGCAGGTTCGAGTGCTTGTCGACGCGGAACTCGATCTTGCCGCCCTTGATGTCGTTGACGGCCTTCACGACGTCCGGGGTCACGGTGCCGGTCTTGGGGTTCGGCATGAGACCACGGGGACCGAGCACGCGGCCGAGGCGGCCGACCTTGCCCATGAGGTCCGGGGTGGCGACGACGGCGTCGAAGTCCAGACGGCCCTTCGCCACCTCGTCGATCAGTTCGTCGGAGCCGACGATGTCGGCGCCGGCGGCGGTCGCGGCCTCGGCACGGTCACCGGTCGCGAAGACCAGGACCCGGGCGGTCTTACCGGTGCCGTGCGGGAGGTTCACGGTGCCACGGACCATCTGGTCGGCCTTGCGCGGGTCGACACCCAGACGGAAGGCGACCTCGACGGTGCCGTCGAACTTGGACGTGGAGGTCTCCTTGGCGAGACGGACGGCCTCGAGCGGGGCGTAGAGCTTGTCCCGGTCGACCTTGGCGTCCGCAGCGCGGAGAGCCTTGCTGCGCTTGCTCACAACTGCTCCTGTGTGTGCTTGAAAGGAGTCGTGGTACGGGCCGAGCAGGCCCTGCCACGCGCGACTGCTCTGACGGCTGCCGCGTGATGCTACGAAGGTGGGACTCAGCCCTCGACCGTGATGCCCATGGAACGGGCGGTGCCGGCGATGATCTTCGACGCGGCGTCCAGGTCGTTGGCGTTCAGGTCGGGGAGCTTGGTCGTGGCGATCTCACGGACCTGCGCCTCGGTGATCTTGGCGACCTTGGTCTTGTGCGGCTCGCCGGAGCCCTTCTCCACGCCCGCGGCCTTGAGGATCATCTTCGCGGCCGGCGGCGTCTTGGTGACGAAGGTGAAGGAGCGGTCCTCGTAGACCGTGATCTCCACCGGGATCACCCAGCCACGCTGCGACTCGGTCGCGGCGTTGTAGGCCTTGCAGAACTCCATGATGTTGACGCCGTGCTGACCGAGCGCGGGGCCGACCGGCGGGGCCGGGTTCGCCGCACCGGCGTTGATCTGGAGCTTGATGAGCCCCGTGACCTTCTTCTTCTTGGGAGGCATTGCTCTCCGGGTCCTTTCGATTCGAGTGCGCCCCCATCCAGGTCGCGTCCCGGATGAAGGCATACCGCACAACGATAACGGGTATGGATGCGCGGCCAAAAACCGAGCAGGTCAGACAAGCTTTTTGACAGCCCGTCTGACCTGGTCGGAAGCGGTGGTCCAGGAAGGAGCCGGTGAGCGGCTAGTTCTTCTGGATCTGGTCGAACGACAGCTCGACCGGCGTCTCGCGGCCGAAGATCTCCACGAGACCCTTGACCTTCTTCGAGTCCGCGTTGATCTCGTTGATGGTCGCCTGCAGCGTGGCGAACGGGCCGTCCGTGACGGTGACCGAGTCGCCGACCTCGAAGTCCAGCACCTGGACCTCGACCTTGCGGGCGGGCGCCGGCTTGCCCTCGGCCTCGGCGGCCTCGCGGGCCGCCTTCTCCTCGGCCTCCGGCGCGAGCATCTTGACGATCTCGTCCAGGGTCAGCGGGTACGGGTCGTAGGCGTTGCCCACGAAGCCGGTGACACCGGGGGTGTTGCGGACGACGCCCCAGGACTCGTTCGTCAGGTCCATGCGGACGAGGACGTAGCCGGGCAGCTTGTTCTGGCGGATCGTCTTGCGCTCGCCGTTCTTGATCTGCGCGACCTCTTCCTGCGGCACCTCGGCCTGGAAGATGAAGTCCTCGACGTTCAGCGAGACGGCACGCTGTTCGAGGTTGGTCTTCACGCGGTTCTCGTAACCGGCGTAGGTGTGGATGACGTACCACTCACCCGGCAGGGTCCGCAGTTCCTCACGCAGGGCCTCGACGGGGTCGACCGGCTCGGTCTCCTCCTCCTCGACGGCCTCTTCGGCGTCGTCGTCCTCGGAGTCCTCGCTGCCGGCGTCCTCGACGTCGGAGTCGTCCTCGACGTGCTCGGCGTCCTCCTCGGCCGACTCCCCCGCCTCGGCCTCGGCAGCCTCGAACTCGTCGACGCCGTCCTCGGAGTCTGCTCCCTCGACGATGTCGAGTTCGTCATCCACGGACTCGGCACCTTCACCGCGAGGCTCCATGGCGTCCTTCAGGTTCGGGTCAGACACGTGGCTGCTTCTTCCTGGATCATGGGGGTGGAACATGCGAAAAGGGGCGCCACGTACACGGCGCCCTTCGCTTTCGGCTCAGCCGCCGAAGACGTACTTGGCGGCCTTGTCTAGGCCGAAGTCAATCACAGTGACAAGGCCGATCATGATGACGACGAAGACGATGACCACAGAGGTGTACGTCGTCAGCTGGGCACGGGTCGGCCAGACGACCTTCCGCAGCTCCGCGATGATCTGGCGGTAGAAGATCGCGAGGCGCTTCAGCGGGCCCTTCTTGGCGCGCTTGCCGCCCTTGCGGGTCTTCTTCTTGTCCTCGGGCACCTCGTCCTGGGCATCAGGCGTGTCGATGGAGCCCACGGCGTCCGTCATTCATCCTCACCTGATTCCGGTCCGGGTCGTGGCCGTGCCGCGCCCGGTCTGAGCCGCACGGCGGAACATTGCTGTACGTACATGCGCACACATCCTGGCGTGAGGAGTGTGTAGCAGGGCCGGAGGGACTTGAACCCCCAACCGCTGGTTTTGGAGACCAGTGCTCTACCAATTGAGCTACGACCCTTTGTGGTTCTCCCCCAACGTACCGCATCCGAGCGAGTGCACGGTGTGCACCTGACGGGCGCGGCCGGTGAAGACCAACGAGGACAGAGCATACGTGGTCCGAGGGCTGTCGTCGAACAGAAAGCGTCCGTAGGGACGTTGCCCGCCGAAGATCGACCGTTTCCGGCCGCGGATACGGACGGTTGTTCCGTCGCTGTTCAGTCTGTGAAACCCGCGTGTGCGGCGCGTTTCCGGTCTGGAACGATGGGGCCCATGAGCGCTGCAACCCCTCCCACCGAGCGCCGGGTCTCCGCGCGCATCGGCGCGATCTCCGAGTCCGCCACCCTCGCCGTGGACGCCAAGGCCAAGGCCCTCAAGGCCGCCGGGCGTCCGGTGATCGGCTTCGGCGCCGGCGAGCCCGACTTCCCGACCCCCGACTACATCGTCGAGGCGGCCGTCGAGGCCTGCAAGAACCCGAAGTACCACCGGTACACGCCGGCCGGCGGTCTGCCCGAGCTGAAGGCCGCGATCGCCGCGAAGACCCTGCGCGACTCCGGTTACGAGGTCGACGCGTCGCAGGTCCTGGTGACCAACGGCGGCAAGCAGGCCATCTACGAGGCCTTCGCCGCGATCCTCGACCCGGGCGACGAGGTCATCGTCCCCGCGCCGTACTGGACGACGTACCCGGAGTCGATCCGTCTCGCCGGCGGTGTCCCGGTCGAGGTGGTCGCCGACGAGACCACGGGCTACCGGGTCTCCGTCGAGCAGCTGGAGGCGGCCCGCACCGAGAACACGAAGGTCCTCCTCTTCGTGTCCCCCTCCAACCCGACCGGCGCGGTCTACACCCGCGCGCAGGTCGAGGAGATCGGCCGCTGGGCCGCCGAGAAGGGCCTGTGGGTCCTGACCGACGAGATCTACGAGCACCTGGTCTACGGCGACGCCGAGTTCCACTCGCTGCCGGTGGTCGTGCCCGAGCTGGCCGACCGGACCATCGTGGTCAACGGTGTCGCGAAGACGTACGCGATGACGGGCTGGCGCGTGGGCTGGGTCATCGGCCCGAAGGACGTCGTGAAGGCCGCGACCAACCTGCAGTCGCACGCCACGTCGAACGTATCCAACGTGGCCCAGGTGGCCGCGCTGGCCGCCGTCTCCGGCGACCTGGCGGCCGTCGAGGAGATGAAGCTGGCCTTCGACCGCCGCCGCCGGACGATCGTGCGGATGCTCAACGAGATCGACGGGGTGTTCTGCCCGGAGCCCGAGGGCGCGTTCTACGCCTACCCCTCGGTGAAGGACCTGGTCGGCAAGGAGATCCGGGGCAAGCGCCCGCAGGACACGGTCGAGCTGGCCGCGCTGATCCTGGAGGAGGCCGAGGTCGCGGTCGTCCCGGGCGAGGCCTTCGGCACGCCCGGCTATCTGCGCCTGTCGTACGCCCTGGGTGACGAGGATCTCGTCGAGGGTGTCTCCCGTGTCCAGAAGCTGCTGGCGGAGGCCCGGGACTGAGGTCCGTCGCAGGGGGCCGTCCACCGTTTCCGGTGGGCGGCCCCCTGTCGTTTGTGCGAGCAAGGCCACGTTCGAGGATTCCGCTACCCGGACGGCGGGGGCGTGCGGCAGGATCGGGCGATGGAGCGTGTACGTGATCTCTCTGAACTGCCCAAGGCCCATCTGCATCTGCACTTCACCGGGTCGATGCGGCCCACGACCGTGCTGGAACTGGCCGACAAGTACGGGGTACGGCTGCCCGAGGCGCTCGCCGAGGCGCTGACCGGCGGGGAGCCTCCGAAGCTGCGGGCGACGGACGAGCGGGGGTGGTTCCGGTTCCAGCGGCTGTACGACGCGGCGCGCTCGTGCGTCAGGGGACCCGAGGACATCCAGCGGCTGGTGCGGGAGGCCGCGGAGGAGGATGTGCGGGACGGCTCGGGCTGGCTGGAGATCCAGGTGGACCCGACGTCGTACGCGCCCCGGCTGGGCGGGCTGATCCCGGCGCTGGAGGTCATCCTGGACGCGGTGGACACGACCGTGCGGGAGACCGGGCTCGGGATGCGGGTGGTGGTGGCCGCGAACCGGATGAAACACCCGCTGGACGCGCGCACGCTGGCCCGGCTGGCGGTGCGGTACGCGGACCGGGGCGTGGTCGGCTTCGGGCTCTCCAACGACGAACGCCGGGGCATGGCACGGGACTTCGACCGGGCCTTCGCGATCGCGCGCGAGGGGGGTCTGCTGTCGGCGCCGCACGGCGGTGAGCTGACCGGCCCGTCGTCGGTGCGGGACTGCCTGGACGATCTGCACGCCTCGCGGATCGGGCACGGGGTGCGCGCGGCGGAGGACCCGCGGTTGCTGAAGCGGCTCGCGGACCGGGGCGTGACGTGCGAGGTCTGCCCCGCCTCGAACGTGGCGCTCGGCGTCTACGAGAAGCCCCAGGACATCCCCCTGCGCACTCTGTTCGAGGCCGGAGTGCCGATGGCGCTCGGCGCGGACGACCCGCTGCTGTTCGGCTCGCGCCTCGCGGCCCAGTACGAGATCGCCCGGCACCACCACGGCTTCACGGACGCGGAACTGGCGGAGCTGGCCCGGCAGTCGATCCGGGCGTCGGCGGCACCGGAGGCCGAGCGGGCGAAGCTGCTGGCCGGGGTGGACGACTGGCTGGCCGGCCCTGCGGGTCAGGAGACCTAGAGGCTGACGCCGACCGTCACCGGCTCGTTGACCAGGGTGATGCCGAAGGCGTCCCGGACTCCGCCGACGACCTCGCGGGCCAGCGCGAGCAGGTCCTCGGTGGTGGCCGCGCCCCGGTTGGTGAGGGCCAGGGTGTGCTTGGTGGAGATCCGGGCGGGGCCGGTGCCGTACCCCTTGGTGAAGCCGGCCCTGTCGATCAGCCAGGCCGCGGAGGTCTTGGTGTGGCCGTCGCCGGCGGCGTACGCGGGCGGGGTGACGTCGTCCCCGAGCCGTTCCCGCACGCGCGCGTGGAAGGCCGTGAACTCCGCGTCGGTGAGGATCGGGTTGGTGAAGAACGACCCGGCGGACCAGGTGTCGTGGTCCTCGGGGTCGAGGACCATGCCCTTCCCGGCGCGCAGCTTCAGCACGGTCTCGCGGGCCCGCGCCAGGGGAACCCGATCACCGGGCTCGACGCCGAGCGTGCGGGCCGTCTCGGCGTACTTGACCGGTCCCGACAGGCCGCCGGCGTCCTCCAGTTCGAACCGGACCCGCAGGACGACGTACCGCTCGGGCTCGTCCTTGAAGCGGCTGTGGCGGTAGGAGAAGGCGCACTCGGTGTTCGGGACGGTGACGGTCTCGCGGGTGCGGCGGTCGTAGGCGACGACCTCGGTGATGGTGGAGGCGACCTCCTGGCCGTACGCCCCGACGTTCTGGATCGGGGTGGCGCCGGCCGAGCCCGGGATGCCGGCCAGGCACTCGACGCCGGCGAGCCCGGCCTCGACGGTCCGGGCGACCGCGTCGGTCCACACCTCGCCGGCGGCCAGTTCCAGCCGTGTCCCGTCGAGCGCGAAGCCCTCGGTGGCGATGACCAGCGCGGTTCCGGCGAAGCCCTGGTCGCCGATCACCAGGTTGGAGCCGCCGCCGATGAGCAGCAGCGGTGTCCCGGTGTCGTCGGCCTCGCGGACGGCGGCGATCACCTCGTCGTCGGTGGTCGCGGTGATCAGCCGGCGCGCGGGCCCGCCCAGGCGGAAGGTGGTCAGCGGGGCGAGGGGGGCGTCGTGGAGTTCCTGCACGGGCTCAAGAGTACGAGACCCCCGCACCCGGGAGGGGCGGGGGACCGTGGGGTGCGGCCGTGCCGCGTGGCCCGTCAGGCCAGGCGTACGACCGCCCGGGACATGCCCAGGACCTTCTGGCCGCCGCTCATGGCCGTCAGGTCGACGCGGACGGTGTTGTCGTCGAGCTTGGCGCCGATCTTGGCGCTGACCTCGATGGTGGCGCCCTCGTCGTCGTCGGGGACGACCACGGGCTTGGTGAAGCGGACGCCGTACTCGACGACCGCGCCCGGGTCGCCGGTCCAGTCGGTGACGACGCGGATCGCCTCGGCCATGGTGAACATGCCGTGCGCGATGACGTCCGGGAGGCCCACCTCCTTGGCGAACCGCTCGTTCCAGTGGATCGGGTTGAAGTCGCCGGAGGCACCCGCGTACCGGACGAGGGTGGCGCGGGTCACGCCGAAGGTCTGGGCGGGCAGCTCCGTGCCGACCTCGACGTCGTCGTAGGAGATCTTCGCGGTCATCGGGTTCTCACGCCTCCTCGGCCGCGCGGGCCACGAGCTTGGTCCAGGCGGTCACGACGTGCTCGCCGGACTCGTCGTGGACCTCGCCGCGGATGTCCAGGATGTCGTTGCCCGCCAGGGACTTGATCGCCTCGATGGTCGAGGTGACCGTGAGGCGGTCACCGGCACGCACCGGGCGCTTGTGGGCGAACTTCTGGTCGCCGTGCACGACCCGGCTGTAGTCGAGGCCCAGCTGGGGGTCCTGGACGACCTGGCCGGCCGCCTGGAAGGTGATCGAGAACACGAAGGTCGGCGGGGCGATCACATCTGCGTACCCGAGGGCCTTGGCGGCCTCCGGGTCGGTGTAGACGGGGTTGGTGTCCCCCACGGCCTCCGCGAACTCGCGGATCTTCTCCCGGCCGACCTCGTAGGGGTCGGTGGGCGGGTAGGAACGCCCCACGAAGGACTGGTCGAGCGCCATCGGCTCGGCACCTCCTGGTTGCTCGGCGGATACGGCGGTACTGACCGGTACGGGTCGTGCAACGACGCGAGGCCGCCCCCGATCTCTCGGGGACGGCCTCGCGTACGAGCCTGATTTATCGCGTTTCGCGGTGCGCGGTGTGCGCGTTGCAACGCGGGCAGTGCTTCTTCATCTCCAGTCGGTCCGGGTTGTTACGCCGGTTCTTCTTGGTGATGTAGTTCCGCTCCTTGCACTCCACGCAGGCCAGCGTGATCTTCGGGCGGACGTCGGTGGCAGCCACGTGAGTGCTCCTTGACGAACGGATGGGACAGGGTTTAACGCATAGAAGAGTAGCCGATCGAAGGACCGACCCCGCAATCGGCTACTGTCAGTAGCGGTGACCGGACTTGAACCGGTGACACAGCGATTATGAGCCGCTTGCTCTACCGACTGAGCTACACCGCTGTGATGCGATCAGTTCCCGTCTCGCGACGGGAACCATTCACACCAGAGCCCCAATACGGAATCGAACCGTAGACCTTCTCCTTACCATGGAGACGCTCTGCCGACTGAGCTATTGGGGCGAGCGATGAAGACATTACACGCCCTACCGCCGATCGCCCAAATCCGTTTACCGGCCCGCGTCCATGGGCCGTGCACCGGTCGGAACGCCGGTCGGGCGGGGATCTTCCGGGGGCCGTCCGGCGGTCGTCCGGCGGTCGTCCGGGGCCGGCGGCCGCGCCGGTTCCCAAGCCGTTCACCCCGGTCGCACGGGCCCCACGCGCCCCATCGGCACCGGTCTTCCCCGACGCTCCCCGGCCCTCCTCCGGCAGGTGAGCCACACCGGTACGACTATTGCGCTCCTCCGCGACGGGGAGGTGCGGCCCGCCTAGGCTCGACTCACTCTGCGTGATCTTGTGTCCCCCGGGGAGTGCGATGCCCGACAGCCAGCCGCAGCCGTCCCCCTCCTCCTCCGGCCCGCCGTCCGGCCCGGACGAGGCAGGCGCCCTGCTGCTGTGCGGGGCGCGGCTGACCGACGGCCGTGTGGTGGACGTACGGCTGGGCGGCGGGCGGATCGAGGCGGTCGGCACGGCGGGCAGCCTGGGCGCGGGGCCCGCCGCGTCCGGTACCCCCGCCACCCGGGTGGACCTCGGCGGCCATCTGCTCCTGCCGGCCCCCGTGGAGCCGCACGCCCACGGCGACACGGCCCTGTCGGCCGACTTCGAAGGGCCGGTCCCCCACGAGGGCCAGGACGTCCAGCGCCGGGCCACGGAAGCCGCGCTGCTGCAGCTCGGGCACGGCGCCACGGCGGTCCGCTCGCACGTGCACGTGGGTGATGTCCAGGGGCTGGAGGCGCTGGCGGCGGTGCTCCGGGCGCGGCAGACACTGCGCGGGCTCGCGGAGCTGACGACGGTGGCGATGCCCCGGGTGCTGACCGGGGTGGCCGGCGCCGACGGACTCGCGATCCTGCGGGACGCGGTGAAGATGGGCGCCTCGGTGGTCGGCGGCTGCCCGGACCTGGACCCCGATCCCACCGGGTACGTGGAGGCGGTCCTGGAGATCGCCTCCGAGCACGGCTGCCCGGTCGACCTGCACACCGACGGCGACGACCCGGCCCGCCTCGCCCGGCTCGCCGCCATGGCGGGCGGTCTGCGGCCCGGCGTCACCCTGGGCCCGTGCGGCGGGCTCGCCCGGCTCCCCGCGCAGGCCGCCGCCCGCGCCGCCGACCAGCTCGCGGCGGCCGGCGTGACCGTCGTGTGCCTCCCGCAGGGCGGCTGCGGCACCGTGGACGGCCGGGACACCGCCCCCGTACGGCTCCTGCGGGCGGCCGGGGTGCGGATCGCGGCGGGCAGCGGGGCGCTGCGGGACGTGTCGAACCCCGTGGGGCGCGGAGACCCCCTGGAGGCCGCGTTCCTGCTCGCCTCCCGGTACGGGCTGCGGCCCGAGGAGGCGTACGACGCCGTCAGCGGGGCGGCGCGCGCCGGGCTCGGTCTGCCGGAGGTGCGCGTCGAGGCCGGTTTCCCCGCCGAACTGCTCGCCGTGCGGGGCACCCGGCTCGCGGGAGTGCTGTCGCTCGGGTACAGCCGCGTCGTGGTGCACCGGGGACGCGTGGTGGCGCGGACCAGCGCGGTACGGGAGTACTGCGGCTCGGCGGCGGGCGCGGCGGGGGCGGCGGCGGTGGATCTGCCCCGGCAGGGGCGGGGTGACGGACGCGCGGGCCTGTAGGGGCGCGTACCCCGGCGTGCGGCCCGCGCGCGTGGAGGTTCTCCTGCTCCCTTGCGCGCGTGCCGGCGGGGGTGGGTGCCGGCGACGGTGGGTGCCGGTTCGGGGGCGGGTGCCCGCCGGTGTGATCAGACGCCGAACAGACCGCTGCCGATCGGGTCGCTGAACTCGTCGACCGGGATCTCGGCCGCGCCCTCGGGGGCGCTGATGTCACCGGCCTTGCCGAAGGTGAGGACCAGGGGGGCCTTGGCGCCCTTGGGGTCGTCGGCGAGGGCGGCGAGGTCGGTCTCGATCCGGGTCAGGTCACCGTTCTTGAGGGTGAAGTCGACCGCGACGTTCTTGTCGGGGGCGTCCTTCATGTCCTTGGCCGTGGGGAGTTCGGCTCCCGGCGGCAGCTCGCTCTCCAGCGGCTGGAGCTTGTCGACGATGCCGGTGAGCAGGTCGCGGAAGTTGGCCTTGGCGGTGACGACCTCGGTGCCGTCCTTGCCGTCCTTGGTCTTGAAACCGACCTCGCGGGCGACGACACCGCGGACGGCGTCGAGGATCTTCTTCTGGGTCTTGGCGTCGATGTCGCCGGAGCCGCCCGGGCCGTTCCCCTCGTCCCCCGCGGCGTCCTGCAGCTCGGCGGTGTTCACCTTCACCCAGTCGCCCTCCAGCGCCGGCCGCAAGTGCTTCTCGCTCTCGGGGAGTTCGTCGGCCGTCGGGAACGGGATGCCCATCGCGTCACCGATCGCCTCCATGTCGGCGCGGTAGTACGTGTAGTCGCCGACGACCCGGTACTCGACGAGCATGCCGTCGTCGCCCGAGATCTTCATGCCCATTCCGGCGATGTCCTTCTCACCGGACTCGGCCAGCGGCTTCTTCGACTTCACCGACACGTCGACGCGCAGCCCGGTGAAGAACTCGGCCATCTCCGGCGGTACTTCCCCGCTGTCCTCGCCCATCAGCGCGGTGAGGTCGTCCGGGTCGGCGTCGAGTCGCATCCCGAAGGCCAGCGACTTCTGCTCGCCCAGCCGTTCGACGGCGCCGTCGACCTTCTGACCCGCGGTGAGGTTCTCGACGGTTCCGCACGCGGCCACCGTGACGAGCGCGGCCGCGGCGCAGCCGGCACCGGTGAAGGCGCGGCGTACGACGTTCTTGTTGCGCGTGGCTGTACGCATGGCGGTGATGTTTCCCCCCGTGGTTCCGGTGTCCGCCGGCACGGCGAACACCGGTGAGACGCCCGGGACGGCCGGATGGTTGTGCGGCGGACGCGTCCGTTCGGGCGTACGGTCGGAGGCATGCGCATTGTCATCGCCGGAGGTCATGGTCAGATCGCGCTGCGGCTGGAGCGACTGCTCGCCGCACGTGGGCACGAGGTGGCGGGGATCATCCGCCGCGCCGAGCAGTCGGACGATCTGCGCGCGGCCGGTGCCGAACCGGTGCTGTGCGATCTGGAGTCGGCGTCGGTGGAGGAGGTCGCCGCGCATCTGCGGGGCGCGGACGCCGCCGTGTTCGCGGCGGGCGCCGGGCCGGGCAGCGGGGCGGGCCGCAAGGACACGGTCGACCGCGCGGCCGCGGTCCTGTTCGCCGACGCCTCGGTGCTCGCGGGCGTACGCCGTCATCTCGTCGTCTCGTCGATGGGCGCGGACCCGGCGCACGAGGGTGACGAGATCTTCGACGTCTACCAGCGGGCCAAGGGCGAGGCCGACGCGTACGTACGCGGTCTGGACGCGCTGGACTGGACGATCCTGCGCCCCGGCATGCTGACCGACGACGCCGGCACCGGTCTCGTCCGTCTGGAGGCGTCCACGGGCCGCGGCCCGATCCCGCGCGACGACGTGGCCGCCACCCTCGCCGAACTCCTGGAGACCCCGGCGACCGCCGGTCTGACCCTGGAACTCATCAGCGGCTCGGCGCCCGTGTCGGTGGCCGTGAAGTCGGTGGCGGGCAACTGAGGCACCGGCAGGGGGTGCCCGAGGTTCAGAACAGCGGCAGCTGACCGGGGAATTCGGGCACGACGTACCCGTCGAGCGCGGGCTGGGCCGCTCCGATGAGGGCCTGCCTGCGTGACCCGGGGCACGACACCAGCTCCCCGCTCGCCCCGGGCGGATCGTGCCGCGCGAACCGCCCTGCCACGACGGCGATCTCACGACGGCACTCGGGGCAGTTCCTGCGACGCGATGACATGCGGTCAGTGTGCCCGGCCGTACTGACACTCCCCGCCGCCCCCACACGAAGAAGCCCCTCCGGACTGCTTGCACAGTCCGGAGGGGCTTCCCTCCACGTGGCGGCGCCAGGATTCGAACCTGGGTAGGCTAAGCCGACGGATTTACAGTCCGTTCCCATTGGCCACTCGGGCACACCGCCTGGGATGATGCCCTTCGAACCGCTTTTCGGCGGTGCTCTGTGGCAACGACGTAAACGATACCTGATGCCCGGGGGTGCTCCGCCACCTGATTGATCAGTACTCGCGGCGGCCGGGGTGGCTAGGCTTGTCGCCCCCCGACACCTCGATTTCAAGGAGCCACAGGACATGGCCGACTCCAGTTTCGACATCGTCTCGAAGGTCGAGCGGCAGGAGGTCGACAACGCCCTCAACCAGGCCGCCAAGGAGATCTCGCAGCGCTACGACTTCAAGGGCGTCGGCGCCTCGATCTCGTGGTCCGGCGAGAAGATCCTGATGGAGGCGAACTCCGAGGACCGGGTCAAGGCCATCCTCGACGTCTTCCAGTCCAAGCTGATCAAGCGCGGGATCTCTCTGAAGTCGCTGGACGCGGGTGAGCCCCAGCTGTCCGGCAAGGAGTACAAGCTCTTCGCGTCGATCGAGGAGGGCATCTCCCAGGAGAACGCCAAGAAGGTGGCGAAGATCATTCGCGACGAGGGCCCCAAGGGCGTCAAGGCCCAGGTCCAGGGCGACGAGCTGCGCGTCAGCTCCAAGAGCCGGGACGACCTGCAGGCCGTGATCAGCCTCCTCAAGGGCCAGGACTTCGACTTCGCGGTGCAGTTCGTCAACTACCGGTGATCGTCCGCACGCGAACCCGGGCCGGACCCGGGTTCGCGTGCGACGGGCGTGCTCAGCGGCGCGAGTGGCCGAACAGGATGCGGTAGGCGATCAGCAGGACCAGGGAGCCGCCGATCGCGGCCGCCCAGGTGGCGCCGTCGTAGAAGTCCTCGGAGATCGGGCGGTCCAGCCAGCGGGCGGAGATCCAGCCGCCGATGAACGCGCCCGCGACACCGATGAGGGTCGTGCCGATGAAGCCGCCCGGGTCCCGGCCCGGCAGCAGGAGTTTGGCGATGGCGCCGGCCAACAGCCCCAGAACGATCCAGCCGATGATGCTCATGCCGTGAACCTGCCCTTTCGTGCCGCGCAACTGCTCCAGCCGTGCTGTGTTTCCCCCCACACAGGGACGGGGCACCGTCTCGTCCCGTCCTGTTGTCCGGGAGGACGCCTGCGCGACATCCGGCGGTTGCGGTGGTCAGTAGGGTGCGGCGCATGACACAGGCCGGATCGGGCGCCGAGCTGCGCCGCACGCTCGGGGTGGGGGACGCGGTGGTCGTCGGCCTCGGGTCGATGGTCGGCGCGGGGATCTTCGCCGCGCTGGGGCCCGCCGCGCGCGCGGCCGGGTCGGGGCTGCTGTTCGGGCTCGCGGCCGCGGCCGTGGTGGCGTACTGCAACGCGATGTCGTCGGCGCGGCTGGCGGCCCAGTACCCGGCGTCGGGCGGCACGTACGTGTACGGGCGTGAGCGGCTCGGTGCCTTCTGGGGATATCTCGCCGGCTGGGCGTTCGTCGTCGGCAAGACGGCCTCGTGCGCGGCGATGGCGCTCACCGTGGGGGCGTACGTGTGGCCGGGGCAGGCGCATGCCGTGGCGGTGGCGGCGGTGGTCGCGCTGACGGCCGTGAACTACGGCGGCGTGCAGAAGTCCGCGTGGCTGACGCGGGTGATCGTGGCGGTGGTGCTGGCTGTCCTCGCCGCCGTGGTGGTCGTGTGCCTGGGGTCCGGGGATGCGGACGCCGGGCGGCTGGGCGACGGCGCCTCGGGGGGCGTGGGCGGCGTGCTGCAGGCGGCCGGGCTGTTGTTCTTCGCGTTCGCCGGGTACGCGCGGATCGCGACCCTGGGCGAGGAGGTGCGGGATCCGGCGCGCACCATCCCGCGCGCGATCCCGCTCGCGCTGGGCATCGCGCTGGTCGTGTACGCGGCCGTCGCCGTCGCGGTTCTCGCGGTGCTGGGCCCCGGTGGGCTGGGACGCGCCGCGGCGCCGCTGGCCGACGCGGTGCGGGCGGCCGGGGCACCGGGGCTGGTGCCCGTGGTGCGGGTGGGGGCCGCCGTGGCCGCGCTCGGGTCGCTGCTGGCGCTCATCCTGGGCGTCTCCCGCACCACCCTCGCCATGGCCCGTGACCGGCATCTGCCGGGCGCCCTGGCCGCCGTGCACCCCCGCTTCCAGGTGCCCCACCGGGCGGAACTGGCCGTGGGTGCCGTGGTCGCCGTGCTGGCCGCCACGGTCGATGTCCGGGGCGCGATCGGCTTCTCCTCCTTCGGCGTCCTCGCGTACTACGCCATCGCCAACGCGTCCGCCTGGACGCTGGGTTCGGCGCCCCTCGCGCGCGTGGTGCCGGTGATCGGGCTGGCGGGGTGCGCCGTCCTGGCGTTCGCCCTGCCCGCGGCCTCGGTGGGCGCGGGCGCGGCCGTGCTGGGCGCAGGGGCGGCGGTGTACGGCGTACGGCGGTGGTGGGCGGGACGGAGCGGGTAGCGGAGCCGGTGCGCGAGGGCTACCAGCGCTGCTGGGCGAAGGGCTGGTCGGAGCGGACGATCTCGCGGCCCAGGGGCATCAGGGAGACCGGCACGAGCTTGAAGTTGGCGATGCCGAACGGGATGCCGATGATCGTGACGCAGAGCACGAGGCCGGTGAAGATGTGCGTCAGCGCCAGCCACCAGCCCGCCAGGACCAGCCACAGGATGTTGCCGAGGCAGGACGGCGCGCCCGCGTCACGGCGCTCGACGGCGCTGTACCCGAAGGGCCACAGGGCGTAGACACCGATGCGGAACGAGGCGATGCCGAACGGGATGCCGATGATCGTGATGCACAGGAGCAAGCCTGCGAACAGGTAGCCGAGGAAGAGCCAGAAGCCGCTGAGGATCAGCCAGATGATGTTCAGAATGGTCTTCACTGGGGGCGACCTGCCATCTTCTCGAGTCGGGCGATGCGTTCCGCCATCGGCGGATGTGTCGAGAACATCTTGGAGAATCCCTGGCCCGGCCGGAAGGGGTTAGCGATCATCATGTGGCTCGCCGTCTCGATCCGGGGCTCCGGGGGCAGCGGCAGCTGTTTGGTCCCTGTTTCCAGTTTGCGAAGGGCACTGGCCAGGGCAAGTGGATCACCGGTGAGGTGGGCGCCGGTGGCGTCCGCCTCGTACTCCCGGGAACGGCTGATGGCGAGCTGGATGAGGGACGCGGCGAGCGGGCCGAGCAGCATGATCAGCAGCATGCCGAGGAGGCCGGGGCCGTCGTCGTCGTCCGAGCGGCCGATGGGGATCAGCCAGGCGAAGTTCACCAGGAACATGATCACGGAGGCGAGGGCTCCGGCGACCGACGAGATGAGGATGTCCCGGTTGTGGACGTGACTCAGCTCGTGGCCGATGACGCCGCGCAGCTCGCGCTCGTCGAGCAGGCGCAGGATCCCGTCGGTGCAGCAGACGGCCGCGTTGCGCGGGTTGCGCCCGGTCGCGAAGGCGTTCGGGGCGTCCGTCGGGGAGATGTACAGGCGTGGCATGGGCTGCCGGGCCTGCATCGAGAGCTCGCGCACGATGCGGTACAGCGCCGGGGCCTCGAACTCGCTGACCGGGCGGGCACGCATCGCGCGTAGAGCCAGTTTGTCGC
This sequence comes from Streptomyces sp. NPDC057438, assembly GCF_042802995.1. NCBI lineage: Bacteria > Bacillati > Actinomycetota > Actinomycetes > Kitasatosporales > Streptomycetaceae > Streptomyces > Streptomyces sp. NPDC057438. The sequence continues at coordinate 193,416 of NZ_JBHVDD010000001.1, read as the reverse complement.
TGTTCCAGTACGCGTACGCGTTCGTACCGAGGGCGACGACGACCGCGATGACGAGGCCCATACGGCCGAACAGGCTTCCGATGACGATGATGAGTGCGGACAGTCCCCCGAGGAGTACGGCGGTCCTGAGCCCGTTGTGCCGGCGGTGCACGGTACGCCCTCCAAGTCGTGCGGCAGGGGAACCCCTTGCTTGCTGTTCGCTGTCGACTCCACCTCTCAGTGGACCTTCCCGTACTGGTCAACGCCAGGCGGAAGGCACTAGTTCCCTTGTGCGCGCGGCCCTGCCGGTGGGCCGTCCGGGTGGGGCGGGTCCGTCAGAAGAGACCGATGCCGGCGAAGCGCAGGACGAGCTGGGGTGCGCCGGACAGGGCGATGCCGACGATCCCGGTCAGGGCGAGGGCGGCGGTCAGGGGCGCCGGGACGCGGTGCGGGCCGGACGCGCCCGTGCCTTCGGCCACGGTCGCGCCCTCGGTGTCGTCCGCGCGGGCGCGGAACAGCAGCGCCGTCCACCGGAGGTAGTAGAAGAGGGCGATCACCACGTTGACGGCCATCACGACCGCGAGCCAGCCGAGGCCCGCGTCGACGGCCGCCGAGAAGACGGTGACTTTCGCGAACAGGCCGATGACGCCCGGCGGCAGTCCCGCGAGGCAGAGCAGGAAGAAGGCCAGGAGCAGGGCGGACAGGGGGTGGGAGGCGTGGAGGCCGCGGTAGTCGTCGAGACGGTTCAGGGTCTTCGTCCGGCCGACCAGGGCGGCCACGGCGAAGGCGCCCAGGTTCACCACCGCGTACATCAGGGCGTACGCGACCGTGGAGCCGATGGCCCGCTGGGCGTCGTCGGTGTCGTCGGCGTACGCGGCCGCCGCGATCGGGACGAGGAGGTAGCCGGCCTGGCCGACGGAGGACCAGGCGAGCAGCCGGACCGCGCTGTACGCGCGCGTGGAGCGCTGGCCGAGCGCGCCCAGGTTGCCGACGGTCATGGTGAGGGCGGCCAGGGCGACGAGGGCGGGGCCCCAGACGTCGGCGTACGACGGGAGGGCGACGACGGTGATGAGGATCAGCCCGGAGAAGCCGACCGCCTTGCCGACGACCGACAGGTAGGCGGCCACGGGCAGGGGGGCGCCGACGTAGGTGTCGGGGACCCAGAAGTGGAAGGGGACGGCGGCGGTCTTGAAGGCGAAGCCGATGAGGGTGAGGACGACGCCGGCCTGGGTGAGGGTGTGCAGCTGGGCGTCGACGTTCTGGATGCGGTCGGCGATCTCGGTGAGGTGGAGGGTGCCGGTCGTGGCGTAGACGAAGCTGATGCCGAGCAGGCTGACGGCGGTGGCGGTGACGGACGACAGGAAGAACTTCAGGGCGGCCTCGGAGGACCGCCTGTCGCCGAGCCGGATGCCGACGAGGGCGAAGGCGGGCAGGGAGGCGACCTCCAGCGCGACGACGAGGGTCGCGAGGTCCCGGGAGGCGGGCAGCAGCGCCGCGCCCGCGGCGGACGACAGCAGCAGGAACCAGAACTCGCCGGCGGGGAGGGTCTTCTTCTCGTCGTTCAGGGCCGTCATCGACAGCAGGGCGGTGAGGAGGGCGCCGCCGAGGACGAGGAACTGGACGACGAGGGTGAAGCGGTCCGCGGCGTAGCTGCAGACGTCCGGGGAGCCGGTCAGGCAGAAGGTGGCGCGGTCGCCGTCCAGGAGGGGCAGCAGGGCCAGCAGGGCGGCGCCGAGGCCCGCGACGGAGGTCCAGCCGAGCAGGGCCTTCCTGCGGTCGTCGGTGAAGAGGTCGGCGACGAGCACGGCGAGGCCGACGACCGCGGCGATCGTGGGCGGCGCGATCGCGACCCAGTCGACGGACTGCACGACGGACTCGGCCAGGGTCTGGGCGTGTGCCTGGGCGGGGAGCGGCTGCTGGGCCGAGGGGCTCAACGGGTGCCTCCTGCGAGGAGCTGCTGCACGGCCGGATCGGTCAGACCGAGGAGGGCCGCGGGCCAGAGGCCGGCGAGGACGGTGAGGGCGACGAGCGGGGTCCAGGCCGCGAACTCGTACGGCTGTACGTCCGCGAGCCGCGGCCCGTCCTGCGGATCCGGCGGGACGGCGCCCATGCAGACGCGGCGGACCACGATCAGCAGGTACGCGGCGGTGAGGAGCGTGCCGAACGCGGCGATCGTCATGAAGGTGAGGAAGGCCGGGCGGCTGAGGCCCTCGGCGGGGTCGAACGCGCCGAACAGGGCCAGCATCTCGCCCCAGAACCCGGCGAGTCCCGGCAGCCCGAGGGAGGCGACGGCGGCGAAGGCGAGCAGGCCGCCGAGGCGTGGGGCCCGGCCGTAGAGGGCGGCGCCGGTCTCCCGCGCGAGGGTGTCGAGGTCGGTGGTGCCGGTGCGGTCCTTGAGGGCGCCGACCAGGAAGAACAGCAGGCCGGTGATGAGGCCGTGGGCGATGTTGGCGAAGAGGGCGCCGTTCACGCCGGTCGGGGTCATGGTGGCGATGCCGAGGAGCACGAAGCCCATGTGGCCGACGGAGGAGTACGCGATGAGGCGCTTGAGGTCGCCCTTCGCGCCCTGCTTGGCGAGGGCGAGGCAGGCGAGGGAGCCGTAGATGATGCCGACGACCGCGAAGGCGGCGAGGTAGGGCGCGAAGGTGCGGAACCCCTCGGGTGTGATCGGCAGCAGGATGCGGACGAACCCGTAGGTGCCCATCTTCAGCAGAACGCCGGCCAGGAGGACCGAGCCGACCGTGGGGGCGGCGGTGTGTGCGTCCGGCAGCCAGCTGTGCAGCGGCCACATCGGGGTCTTGACGGCGAGCCCGATCCCGATGGAAAGAGCGGCGACGACCTGCACGGTTGTGGTCAGTTCGGGGTGATTGTCAGTGGTGAGTGCCACCATGTCGAAAGTGCCCGCCCTGATCCCGATCAGGAGCAGGCCCAGCAGCATGACCACGGAACCGAGCAGGGTGTAGAGGATGAACTTCCAGGCGGCTCGTGTGCGTTGCTCACCACCCCAGCGGGCGATGAGGAAGTACATCGGGATGAGCACCATCTCGAACGCGAGGAAGAACAGCAGCAGATCGAGGACGGCGAAGGTGGCGAGGGTGCCGGACTCCAGGACGAGCACCAGGGCGACGAACGCCTTCGGGGACGGGCCCGCGGGCGGCTTGAAGTAGGAGTAGAGCGCGCAGAGGAAGGTCAGCAGCGCGGTCAGGACCACCAGGGGGAGGGAGATGCCGTCGATGCCGAGGTGGATGCGTACGTCGAGTGCCGGGATCCAGCTGATGTCCGTGCTGGCCTGCATCCTCGATGGCTGGTCGTGGTCGAAGCCCAGCGCGAGGACGATCGCGGCGATGAGGACCGCGCCGGTCACGGTGATCCCGTGGCGCAGCACGGCCTGCTCGGGTGACTTCCCCTTCAGCCCGGGCGGGGCCGGGAGGAGAGCGGCGGCGGCGCCGATGAGCGGGCCGACGACGATCAACGCCAGAAGGACCTGCATCACGGACTCGTTGATATCGATCACGCCTGCTCACGCTCCCGTGGCGACGACGAGGGCGGCGACCACCAGGACGACGGTGCCGGCGAGCAGCGCGCTCACATAGGTCTGGACGTTGCCGGTCTGGGCCCGGCGGACGGCCGCGCCCAGCAGGCGGGACAGGGTGCCCGCGCCGTTGACGTAGGTGTCGACGACCTCGCGGTCGAGGAACCGGACGAGACGCGCGCCGGCCTCGACCGGGCGGACGAAGAGGGCCGCGTAGACGGCGTCCAGGTGGAAGCCGGCGGCGGCGTGGCGGTGCAGCGGGCCGAGCAGACGGCGGCTCGGGTCCGCCGGGTCGGGTGCCGAGGCCACGTCTCCGTAGGCGGGGGTGTGGCCGGCGATGGCCTCCGCCTCGACCGTGCCGGCGTCCGCCCGAGGATGGGCGGCGACGGCGCCCAGGGGGACGCGGGCGGCCTCGGCCCGGGTGGACCGCCAGGCCGCGTAGGTCACCAGGGCTCCGATCAGCGCGGCGCCCGTGCCGACGACGGACGTGGTCAGGGTGGGGGCCAGGCCGTCGCCGTCGAACCAGTCGGGGAGCCTGCCGTACGCCAACCCGCCGAGGGCGAGGGACGGAACGGCCAGCACCCACAGCACGACGGTCATCGTGCGGGGCTCACGGCCGTGGTCGGGGGCCTCCGTGCCCTTGCCGTGGAAGGCGAGCAGCCACAGCCGGGTGGCGTACGCGGCGGTGAGCAGGGCCGTGGCGACTCCGGCGACGAGGACGGTCCAGCCGGCGGCGCCGGGGACGGGCTCGGCGGCTCCGAGGACGGACTCCTTGGAGAAGAAGCCGCTGAAGGGCGGGATCGCGGAGAGCGCGAGCAGCGCCACGGTCATCGTCCAGAAGGCGTCGGGGACGCGGGCGCGCAGCTGGCCCATGCGGGACATGGCGGCCAGCGAGTTGGTGCCTGCGGCGTGGATGATCACGCCGGCGGCGAGGAACAGCAGCGCCTTGAAAGCGCCGTGGGAGATGAGGTGGAAGACGGCGGCGCCCCGGTCGCCGACGGCGAGGGCGCCGGTCATGTAGCCGAGCTGGCCGATCGTCGAGTAGGCGAGGACGCGCTTGATGTCGTCCTGGGCGAGCGCGGCGAGGGCCGAGCCGGTCATGGTCACCGCGGCCATGACGGCGAGGACGACCAGGGCCGCCGAGGAGGCCTCGAACACCGGGAGGAGGCGGGCGACGAAGTAGACACCGGCGGCGACCATCGTCGCGGCGTGGATCAGCGCGGAGACGGGGGTCGGGCCCGCCATGGCGTCGGGGAGCCAGGTGTGGAGCGGGAACTGCGCCGACTTGCCCGCGACACCGGCCAGGAGCAGCAGGGCGACCGGTGTGGGGTGGTCGAGGCCGCCTTCGGCGACGGTCGCCAGGATCCGGGTGATGCGGAACGACCCGGCGTCGGTGGCGAGGGCGAACAGACCGATGAGGAAGGGGACGTCGCCGAGCTTGGTGACCAGGAATGCCTTGAGGGAGGCGGCGCGGGCCTCCGGGGTCTCCCAGTAGTGACCGACCAGGAAGTAGGAGCAGATGCCCATGATCTCCCAGCCGACCAGGAGCACCATCAGGTCGCCCGAGTAGACGACGAGGAGCATCGCGGAGGTGAAGAGGGAGACGAGGGCGGCGTAGGAGGGGTAGCGCGGGTCGTCGCGGAGGTACCCCGTCGAGTAGATCTGCACACAGGTGGCGACGAGGCCGACCAGGACGGCGACGAGCGCGGCGAAGCCGTCGATGTGCAGGGCGAGGTCGATCGGGACCGAGCCGGTCGGGGTGAGCCGGGTGGCGGCGTCGATCGCGGCGTCACCGCCCTGGCGCAGGGCGACCAGCACGGCGAGGGCGAAGGCCGTGAGGGTCGGGAGGACGGCGAGGGGGCGGACGAAGCCGGGTGCGGTGCGGCCGAGGAGCAGGCCGGCGGCGGCGCCGAGGAACGGGAGGAGGGGGACGAGGACGGCGAGGGTGGTCGTGCTCACGTGGTGGCCTCAGCCTTCTCGCTCCGCTCGGGTCGCCCGGGTTCTCCGGCTTCGGCGGGGCCGTCGCTCCCGTGGCCCTCGGCGGTGTCGCGGAGCCTGTCGATGTCGGCGGTGCCGCGGTTGCGGTGGACGGCGAGCACGATCGCCAGGCCGATGCCGATCTCGGCGGCGGCGATGGTGATCGTGAACAGGGTCAGGGCCTGGCCGGAGTGCAGGGTCTCCTCGGCGGTCCTGCTCAGCCAGACGTCGAAGGCGACGAGGTTGAGGTTGACGGCGTTGAGCATCAGCTCGACCGACATCAGGACGAGGATCGCGTTGCGGCGGGCGAGGACGCCGTAGAGGCCGGTGCAGAAGAGGAGGGCCGAGAGGACGACGGGGTAGGCGAGGTGCATCAGCGGGCTCCTCCCTTGTCGTGGGCGGTGCCGTCGCCGGTGCGGGTGCCGCTGCGGGGGCGAGGGGTGGTGGCCGGGGCCGGGGTGTCCTGCTTCGCCTTGCGGGAGAGGACGATCGCGCCGACCAGGGCGGCGAGGAGGAGGACGGAGAGGGCCTCGAAGGGGAGGACCCAGTTCTGGAAGAGGCTCTCGCCGGTGGCCTCGGTGGAGCCGGCGGCCGGGCCGTCGAGGTCGATCCAGGTGGTGCGGAAGGCGTCGACGACGACCCACACGAGGGCGGCGGCCGAGGCGACGGCCACGGTGAGGGCGGCCCAGCGGTTGCCGGAGTCGGCGTCCGGGGAGCGGCCGATGGGGGCCTTGGTGAGCATCAGACCGAAGAGAAGGAGGACGACGACGGAACCGACGTAGATGAGCACCTGCACCCAGGCGATGAACTCGGCGGTGAGCAGGAGGTACTCGACGGCGAGCCCGCCGAGCGCCACCACCAGCCACAGGGCTGCGTGCACGAGCTGCCGGGTGGTGACGGTGACGATCGCGGCGCCGAAGGTGACCAGGCCCACGAGGAGGAAGGCGATCTCGACGCCGGTCGGGGAGAGGAAGCCGCGGGTCTCGACGGCGGCCAGGGCGGAGGCGGCCAGGGCAGGGTCCGTCGTGGTGACGGCGACGGCGAGGCTCACGCGTCTCCCTCCGGTGGCTCGGTCCGGGCGGTTTGTTCTGTCTCGGCGGCCTGGGCGGCCTGTTCCGTCTCGGCGGCCTGGGCGGTCGCCAGTTTCTCGGCGGCCTTGCGGGCGGCGGCCAGTTCCTTGGGTTCCTCGGCCGAGGGGTCCAGGGGTGGCGGGGAGGGGACGGTCCACATCCACTCGCGGAGCTTGTCGCGCTCGTGGGTGAGCTCGTGGATGTCGGTCTCGGCGTACTCGAACTCCGGGGACCAGAAGAGGGCGTCGAAGGGGCAGACCTCGATGCAGATACCGCAGTACATGCAGAGGGAGAAGTCGATGGCGAAGCGGTCGAGGACGTTGCGGCTGCGTTCGCGGCCGCCGGGGGCGGCGGGCGGGACCGTCTCCTTGTGGGAGTCGATGTAGATGCACCAGTCCGGGCACTCGCGGGCGCACAGCATGCAGACCGTGCAGTTCTCCTCGAAGAGACCGATGACGCCACGGGTACGGGGCGGGAGTTCGGGCTGGACCTCCGGGTACTGCGCGGTGACCGTCTTCCTCGTCATCGTGCGGAGGGTGACGGCCAGGCCCTTGGCGAGGCCGGAACCAGGAATGGGGGGCATGGCTACTGGATCACCACCTTGACGACGCCGGTGAGGGCGATCTGGGCGAGGGAGAGGGGGACGAGAAGGGTCCAGGAGAGCTTCTGGAGCTGGTCCTCGCGCAGCCGGGGGTAGGTCACGCGGAGCCAGATGACCACGAAGGCGAGGAGGGCGGTCTTCAGGAGGGTCCAGACCCAGCCGAGCCCGTCGGCGCCCCAGGGGCCGTGCCAGCCGCCGAGGAAGAGGACGGTGGTCAGACCGCACAGGACGACGATGCCCGCGTACTCGGCGAGGAGGAACAGCGCGAAGCGGAGGCCGGTGTACTCGGTGTAGGCGCCGAAGATGATCTCCGAGTCGGCGACGGGCATGTCGAAGGGCGGGCGCTGGAGTTCGGCGAGGCCGGCGACGAAGAAGACGATCGCGCCGACGATCTGCCAGGGGAGCCACCACCACTCGAAGGCGTCCACGATGCCGACGAGGGAGACCGTGCCGGCCGCCATCGCCACGGAGGCGGCGGTGAGCAGCATCGGGAGTTCGTAGGCGAGGAGCTGGGCCGCGGTGCGCAGGCCGCCGAGGAGGGAGAACTTGTTGGCGGAGGCCCACCCGGCCATGAGCGAGCCGAGGACGCCGACGCCCATCACGGCGAGGACGAAGAAGACACCGGCGTCGATGACCGCGCCGACGGCGCCCTCGCCCGGACCGATCGGGATGGCGAGGAGGACGAGCAGATACGGCAGGAGGGCCACGGCCGGGGCGAGCTGGAAGACGCGGCGGTCGGCTCCGGCCGGGACGATGTCTTCCTTCTGGGCGAACTTCACGCCGTCCGCGACGAGTTGGGCCCAGCCGTGGAAGCCGCCGGCGTACATGGGGCCGAGGCGGCCCTGCATGTGGGCCATCACCTTGTGTTCGGTCTGGCCGATGATCAGCGGGAAGGTGAGGAAGACGACGAAGACGATGAGGAGTCGCAGGGCGACGTCCAGAGCGTCGTTCACTGCGAGCCTCCCGTGGGCGGTTCGGGGTCAGGGGTGTCGCGGGGGGTGCCGTCGGTGGGGGTGCCGTCGGTGGGGGTGCCGGTGCCGTTGTCCGGGGGCTCCTCGTGGGTGGCGGTACGGGGCGGCTCGGGCTCGTCCTGCGGCTGGGGCTCGGGGTCCTGCGCGGGGTCGTTCTGCGGCTCGGACTCGGGCTGCGGCTCGGGTTCGCGCCTGGCCTCGGGCTGCGGATCGGGCTCGGGCTGCCGTTCGGGGGCGTCGAAGGCCGGGCGGGCGTGGTGCCACGGGGCGTCCGTGCTGCGGGGCGCGGGGCGGGTGGGGCGTGACTGCGGCGAGGGCTCGGCCTGGCCGGGAGCTGCGTCCGGGGTCGCTTCGCGCCGGCTCGCCGAGCCTCCCGACGCGCTGCGGGCGCGGCGCGGCCCGGCGGGAGAAGTCCGCTCGGCGGGAGCAGCCTCGGACCCGGGAGCGGCCTCGGAGCCGGGAGCGGCCTCGGAGCCGGGCGGGGTCTCGGAGCCGGAAGGGGGCTGCGGGGCGGAGGCGGACCGGCCCTCAGCCGTGGGGCTGTCCACCGCGGTGGGCCGTTCACCGGTGGCGGACCGGGCCTCGGGAGCGCCGGGTCCGGCCGGGGAGGGCTGGGCGCGCTGCGTGGCGGACCCCTCGCTCGCGCCGCGCGTACGGCGCGGGGGCGTGGGGCTGCCGCTCGCGTCCGGCACCGGGCCGGCAGCCCTCTGACCGGCCGAGCCCTCGGCCGCCGAGCGGGTGCGGCGCGGGGTGACCGGCGTACCCGACGCGTCCGGAGCCGGAGCGGCGGTCGTCTGGCCCGCCGAGCCCTCGGCCGCGGTACGGGTCCGGCGGGGTGGGCGGTCGGCGGGTGCGCGGGTGGCGCCCCGGGCGGGGCGGGCCGGGGCCGGGGGGAGCTGGCCCTTGAGGGGACCCCATTCGTTGGGGTCGGGCACGCCGGGGGGAAGCATCTGGCGGCGCTTGGGGCCGCCGTGCTCGGACTCCCCTGGCTCCTTCGCCCCGGGCCAGGCCTTGGCCACACGGGCGGCGAGGACGAAGTCCTTGCGGAGGGGGTGCCCCTCGAAGTTCTCGGGGAGGAGGAGGTGGTCCAGGGCGGGGTGGCCCTCGAAGCGGACGCCGAACATCTCGTGGGTCTCGCGTTCGTGCCAGGCCGCGCCGGCGTAGACGCCGACGGCGGTCGGCAGGACCGGGGAGGCGTGGGGGACCGTCGTGCGCAGGAGCAGGCGGCGGACCGGGGCCAGCGCCACCACGTGCGCCGCCACCCGGAAGCCCGTGCCCGGTTCGTCGACCGCGCTCAGCCAGTCGAAGTAGGTGCAGCCCAGGGTGGAGCGGGCCGTGCGCAGCGCGTCGGTCCAGGATACGGACGGGACGTCCACGGTGAGGACGCTGTACGACTCCTCGGCGGTGGCCTCGGGGCCGAAGAGTTCCTCGGCGGGGGCGGGCAGCCAGCCGGTCACTTGTCCCCCACTTCGGTGGTGCCGCCGGTGGCCGTTCCGGCGCCGGGCGCGAGGACGGGCGGCTTCACCAGGCCGCTCTGCAGGGCCCCCGTCGACGGGCCGGCCGCCGTACCGGGGCCGCCGGTGCCGTACCGCTCCCCCAGGGACTCCCGGGCGATCTTCTCCTGGAGTTTCAGGATGCCCTGGAGCAGGGCCTCGGGGCGGGGCGGGCAGCCGGGGACGTAGACGTCGACGGGGATGATCTGGTCGACGCCCTTGGTGACGGAGTAGGAGTCCCAGTAGGGGCCGCCGCAGTTGCTGCAGGCGCCGAAGGAGATGACGTACTTCGGTTCCGGCATCTGTTCGTACAGGCGCTTCACCGCCGGGGCCATCTTGTCCGTGACCGTGCCCGAGACCACCATCAGGTCGGCCTGGCGCGGGCCCGGTGCGAACGGGATCACGCCGAGGCGGATGAAGTCGTGGCGGGCCATGGACGCGGCGATGAACTCGATCGCGCAGCAGGCGAGGCCGAAGTTGAAGACCCAGAGGGAGTAGCGGCGGCCCCAGTTGAGGATCACCTTCATCGGCTCCGGGGCGAGACGGGCGAGGGCGCCCAGCCGCTTCGGCTCCGGGAGGAGGACGGGCCCCGAGGCGCCCGGCGGCGGCTCCGCCGGACTCGTCTCCGGCCCGTTCGTCCGCGGCCCGTTCGTCCCTGGCGCGTTCGTTTCTGGGGCGTTCGTTTCTGGCGCGTTCGTTTCTGGGGTCACGTCCATGCCAGGACGCCCTTCTTGTATGCGTAGAGCAGGCCCACGGCGAGGAAGCCGAGGAAGACGAACATCTCGACCAGGGTCGTCGCGCCGTAGCCGGGGTCCGCGAAGACCGTGGCCCAGGGGAAGAGGAAGATCGAGTCGATGGCGAAGATGACGTAGAGGAAGGCGTAGACGTAGTAGCGGACCTGGGTGTGGGCCCAGCCCTCGCCGACGGGGTCGACGCCGCACTCGTACGTCAGGAGTTTCTCGCGGGTGGGGACCTCGGGGCGCAGCAGGCGTCCCGCGCCGAAGGCGACGGCGACGAAGAGCACGCCCACGGCGGCGAGCAGCCCGACCACCGAGTAGGACTGGAAGTAGTCCGCCGCGACGGCGACGGTCGGCTGCGCCGCTACGGCGACGGTCGGTTCCGGCACGTCCGTCCCTCGCTCCCTGGCCAGGCGATTCGTACGGACGCGTTGCGGACGCCGTACGTGCTTCGCTGTTCGACGATCTGTACGCACGGGAGTCTAGGCCCTGCTAAAGAGAGCGTAAGCAGCCCGTCACGGGTCGGTGCTCCCGAGTACCGGACCGCCGGGGCGGGGCGAGGCGTGGGGAGAGAGGGCGGGATGGGGCAGCACGGGGTGGGGTGGGGTTTTCCCCAGGGCGGCCGGGGCGGTCCGCCTCATGGCGCGGAGCCGGGGCGGGCGGGCAGGGTGGAGGACATGACCGCATCCCCAACCTCCGGCTCCGGGCGGGCGTACAGTCGTCCGCTGCCCTCCAGTCAGACGCCGTCGGAGCCGCTGCCGCCGGCGCGGTTCGCCTTCGGGGGGCAGACGTGGCGGGAGATCGCGCACCTGCTGGCGAACCTGCCCTGCGCGCTGCTCGGGTTCGTGTACGTGACGACGGTGCTGTTCACCAGTGCCTTCCTGACGTTGACGGTGATCGGTTTTCCGCTGCTCGCCGCCGCGCTGATGGGGGCCAGGCAGCTGGGACGGCTGGAGCGGATGCGGGCGCGGGCGCTGCTGCGGGTGGGGGTGGACGAGCCGAGTCCGCTGCCGTTCCGGGGGAGCGGGCGGCGGGCGGACGAGGGGTTCTTCGCGCAGGTGTGGATGAGCGTGAAGGATCCCGTCGGCTGGCGTTCGATGCTGTACGAGCTGATCCGGATGCCGTGGGCCGTGACGACGTTCGTCATCACCCTCACGGGGCTGTTCGTGGCGTGGCCGGTGCTGCCGTACATCGTGCGGGGGCTGACGAACGTGGACCGGGTGATGGTGCGGTCGCTGCTGTCGCCGTCCGACGAACTGGAGCGGCGGATCGCGGAGCTGGAGTCCGACCGGGGGGTCGTCGTCGACACGGCCGCGGCCGACATGCGGCGGATCGAGCGGGACCTGCACGACGGGGCGCAGGCCCGGCTGGTGAATCTGGCGATGGGGCTCGGGCTGGCCAAGGAGAAGCTGCTGGAGGATCCCGACGCGGCCGCCTCGATGGTGGAGGAGGCGCACGGGGAGGTGAAGCTGGCCCTGCAGGAGCTGCGGGACCTCGCGCGGGGCATCCATCCCGCCGTGCTGACGGACCGCGGGCTCGACGCGGCGCTCTCGTCGGTCGCCTCGCGGTGCACCGCGCCGGTGAAGGTGAGCGTCGATCTGGCGTCGCGGCCGGCCGCCGCGATCGAGGGGATCGCGTACTTCACGGTGTCCGAGCTGCTGCAGAACATCAGCAAGCACAGCGGGGCGAAGGCCGCCTCGGTGGATGTCTGGCGATCGGACGACCGGCTGCTGATCCAGGTGTGGGACGACGGGCGCGGGGGCGCACGGCTCGACGGGGGCAGTGGGATCGCCGGGCTGGCGGAACGACTCGACGCGGTCGACGGGGTGTTCGTGATCGAGTCGCCGGTGGGCGGGCCCACGACGGTGACCGCGGAGTTGCCCTGGCGGGGGCGGTAGGCCGGACCGCGGGAGGGTGAGGGGCGCCTACGACTCGTCGTGGGCGCCCCTTCGTCGTGGGCGGGCTGGTGGGCGGGGCAGGGAGGGTGGGTGGGGAAAACCCCCGCATCGAGACGCCGACCCGCTCCATGGTTCCGGCGGGCGGGGGCGAGGAGGGTGGGGGTACGACATCGGGAGTGCGGGACAGCGAAGGCGGGCGACGGTGATGGCCACGGAGTACGGCGACGGGTACGGGAGTTGGGGCGAGGAGCGGCGGCACCGGCTGCCGGCCGGGCTGCGGGCGCCGATCGAGGCGCGCAGCTGGCGGGAGTTCGGGTACGTGCTGCTGGGCCTGCCGATCGGGATCCTGCTGTTCACGTACGCCGTGACGATGGTGTCGGTCGGCGCGGGGCTGCTCATCACGTTCCTCGGGGTCCCGGTGCTGGCGGCGGGGCTGGCCGGGTGCCGGGGGTTCGGCGCGCTGGAGCGTGCGCGGGCGCGGGCCCTGCTCGGGGCGGAGGTGTCCGCGCCGGAGCCGCTGCGCCCGAAGGGGCGCGGGGCGATGGCGTGGATGGGCGCCGTGCTGCGCAGCGGGTCGTCGTGGCGGCAGCTGCTGTACGCGGTGATCCAGTTCCCGTGGTCGGTGTTCTCGTTCGTCGTGGCGGTCACCTTCTGGACGTACGGGTGGGCGATGCTGACGTACCCCCTGTGGTTCTGGGTGTTCCCGGTGTGGGCCGGGCAGGACGGGCTGCAGCTGTACGGGGACGAGACGCACTCCGTGTACCTCGACAACCCGTTCGAGGTGACCATGACCGCGCTGGTCGGGCTGGTCTTCACGATGGCCTCGCCGTGGATCGTGCGGGGTCTGACGACGGTCGACCGGGTGATGGTGGGCGCGCTGCTCGGCCCGTCTCGGCTGGGGGCGCGGGTCGTGGAGCTGGAGTCGGACCGGGGCGTCGTGGTCGACACGGCCGCCGCCGACCTGCGGCGGATCGAGCGGGATCTGCACGACGGGGCGCAGGCCCGGCTGGTGGCGCTGGCCATGGATCTGGGGCTGGCGAAGGAGAAGCTGGCGGAGGACCCTCGGGCGGCGGCCGTGATGGTGGACTCGGCGCACGGTGAGGTGAAGACGGCGCTCCAGGAGCTGCGGGACCTCGCGCGGGGCATCCATCCCGCCGTGCTGACGGACCGCGGGCTCGACGCGGCGCTCTCGTCGGTCGCCTCACGGTGCACGGTGCCGGTGGTGGTGGACGTGGACCTGCCGGCGCGGCCGGTGCCGGCGATCGAGGGCATCGCGTACTTCACCGTCTCCGAGCTGCTGCAGAACGTCAGCAAGCACGCGGGGGCCTCGCGGGCGACGGTGGACGTGTGGAAGGTCGAGAACCGGCTGATGCTCCAGGTCGCCGACGACGGCATGGGTGGCGCCGACACCGGACACGGTTCCGGCCTCGCGGGACTGGCCGAACGGATCGGAGCGGTCGACGGCATCCTGGTCGTCGACTCCCCGGCCGGCGGCCCGACCCGGGTGACGGCGGAGCTGCCCTGGCGGACGGTCTGACGGGGGCCTGCGGCGGGCGCGGGTGAAGGGGCGGCTCGTCGGGCAACGGGAGTCGATGACGATCGGCTGAAGGGGGCCGGAGGCCACGGTGGCCAAGGAGCCGGGGAGCCACGGGGGCCAGAGGCCGGGGGGCCACGGTGACCGGGGCGCCGGGGCACTGGGGCACTGGGGCACTGGGGCGCTGGGGGGCCACGGTGACCGGGGAGCCGGAGCGGCCTGGAGGGCCGCAGTGGCCTGGAGGGCCCCAGTGGCCCGGGGGCTGGGGCGGCCCGAGTGGCCAGGATGGCCGGGGGCGCGATCTGCAAGGACAGACGGTTGCGGCGGCGGTCCCGGCCGCGGCCCCGCGCGAGGCGAGGCGGGCTCGGCCGGCGCGTCCAGGGGAACCGCCCTGGACGCGCTTCCGTGCTTCCTCCCTGTCCCCTTACCGGCCCCGCCCTCTCCCCGTCCCCTTGCCTGACCCTCCTGCTCTCCCCGTCCCCTTGCCTGACCCTCCTGCCCTCCTCATCCCCTCCCCCGGCCCTCTCCCGTCCGCCGCTCCAACCCCGGCCCCGCCCCCGTCCAGGCGGGCCGGACACCTGACCCTCTCCCGTCCGCCGCGCGCCCCGCTCCTCATCCCAGGCGGGCCGGGCACCCGGCACGCGGGGCGGCGGTGGCATTCGGCCAGTTGTCCGCCGTTCCTGACCTGAATCCCTCCTCTGCGCGGGGTCCGGGGGTCCCGTTGCTGAAATGCTGGGGGCTGTCGTACGGGGCGGGCCCGGAGCATGGGCCGGTCGGGGGGCGGGTGTCGTGGGGGGACGAGGCGTGGAGGACAGGGTGCGGGTGGTCATCGCCGAGGATTCGGTGTTGTTGCGCGAGGGGCTGACGCGGCTGCTGACCGACCGGGGGCACGACGTCGTGGCGGGGGTCGGGGACGGGAACGCCCTGATCAAGACGATCACGGAGTTCGCGGCGCAGGGGGACCTCCCGGACGTGGTCGTGGCGGACGTACGGATGCCTCCGACGCACACCGACGAGGGCGTACGGGCCGCCGTACAGCTGCGGAAGCAGTATCCGGAGCTGGGGGTCCTCGTCCTGTCCCAGTACGTGGAGGAGCGCTACGCCACCGAACTGCTCGCGGGCTCCAGTCGCGGCGTCGGGTATCTGCTGAAGGACCGGGTGGCCGAGGTCCGGGAGTTCGTGGACGCGGTGGTGCGGGTGGCGCGGGGCGGTACGGCGCTGGACCCGGAGGTGGTCGCGCAGCTGCTCGGGCGGAGCCGGAAGCAGCACGTTCTCGCGGGGCTCACGCCCAGGGAGCGGGAGGTGCTGGGGCTGATGGCGGAGGGGCGGACCAACTCGGCGGTCGCCCGGCAGCTGGTCGTGAGTGACGGAGCCGTCGAGAAGCACGTCAGCAACATCTTCCTGAAGCTCGGGCTGTCCCAGAGCGACGGGGACCATCGGCGCGTGCTGGCGGTACTCACCTACCTCAATTCATGATCCTCTGACACTGTGTCAGGTAGAGGCAGGGCGGTCACGCGGGGTGGTCGCCCGGGCCCGTGACGCTCACCCACTCCGCCACCCATCCCGTCGACCCTCGCCCCGCCCTCGCCGCATCGCCGTTCACCGCCCGGAGCGAGAACCGCCCGCCGGGCGGTGCGCGTCTCCGGAGGAAGTGACACGGGCGGGTAAATCATGACAAACACGGGCGCAGATCAGCGGCAAAACAACGTCCATCAGGCGAAAGAGCAAGGGAAGGTCATCCTTGCCGACGTAGGGTTGGACTTGGGAGGGCCGGCGGGACGGCCGTTCCCGGACAGCCGCCCCGAGGGAGGTCCAGTTCAGTGACCAGCCAGGTCAGCAGCCCAGCGGAGCAGGCCGACGAGGCCGCCCCGGGAGAACTGAGAGAACAGCGCAAACCGGCCGGTACGAAGGACGTCCGCCGACTCGATCGGGTGATCATCCGGTTCGCCGGGGATTCCGGCGACGGGATGCAGCTCACCGGCGACCGCTTCACCTCCGAGACCGCGTCCTTCGGGAACGACCTCTCCACCCTGCCGAACTTCCCGGCCGAGATCCGCGCCCCCGCCGGCACCCTCCCGGGCGTGTCGAGCTTCCAGCTGCACTTCGCCGACCACGACATCCTCACCCCGGGTGACGCGCCCAATGTGCTCGTCGCCATGAATCCGGCCGCCCTGAAGGCGAACCTCGGTGACGTGCCACGCG
This sequence comes from Streptomyces sp. NPDC057438, assembly GCF_042802995.1. Taxonomy (NCBI): domain Bacteria; kingdom Bacillati; phylum Actinomycetota; class Actinomycetes; order Kitasatosporales; family Streptomycetaceae; genus Streptomyces; species Streptomyces sp. NPDC057438. The sequence continues at coordinate 177,422 of NZ_JBHVDD010000001.1, read as the reverse complement.
GCGCGGAGATCATCGTCAACACGGACGAGTTCACCAAGCGGGCGATGCAGAAGGTCGGTTACGCGACCAGCCCGCTGGAGGACGGGTCGCTGGACGGATACAGCGTCCATCCGGTGCCGCTGACCACCCTCACCGTCGAGGCTCTCAAGGAGTTCGACCTCAGCCGCAAGGAGGCCGAGCGCAGCAAGAACATGTTCGCGCTCGGCCTGCTGTCCTGGATGTACCACCGGCCGACCGAGGGCACCGAGAGGTTCCTGGCGGCCAAGTTCGCCAAGAAGCCCGAGATCGCGGCCGCCAACCTCGCCGCCTTCCGCGCCGGCTGGAACTTCGGCGAGACCACCGAGGACTTCGCGGTCAGCTACGAGGTCGCGCCGGCCGCCACCGCCTTCCCCGTCGGCACCTACCGGAACATCTCCGGGAACCTGGCACTGTCGTACGGACTGATCGCGGCCTCCCGGCAGGCGGATCTGCCGCTCTACCTGGGCTCCTACCCGATCACGCCGGCCTCGGACATCCTGCACGAGTTGAGCCGGCACAAGAACTTCGGTGTGCGGACCTTCCAGGCGGAGGACGAGATCGCGGGCATCGGGGCCGCGCTGGGGGCCGCGTTCGGGGGTTCCCTGGCGGTCACGACGACCTCCGGTCCCGGGGTGGCGCTGAAGTCGGAGACCATCGGGCTCGCCGTCTCGCTCGAACTGCCGCTGCTCGTCATCGACATCCAGCGCGGCGGGCCGTCCACCGGTCTGCCGACCAAGACCGAGCAGGCTGATCTGCTGCAGGCGATGTACGGCAGGAACGGGGAGGCGCCGGTACCGGTCGTCGCGCCGCGCACGCCGGCCGACTGTTTCGACGCGGCCATCGAGGCGGCGCGGATCGCGCTGGCGTACCGCACGCCCGTCTTCCTGCTGTCGGACGGTTACCTGGCCAACGGCAGCGAGCCCTGGCGCATCCCGGAGACGGACGAACTGCCGGATCTGACCGTGCAGTTCACCCAGGGCCCCAATCACACCCTCGACGACGGCACCGAGGTCTTCTGGCCCTACAAGCGCGACCCGGAGACCCTCGCCCGCCCCTGGGCGATCCCGGGCACGCCGGGCCTCGAACACCGCATCGGCGGCATCGAGAAGCAGGACGGCACGGGCAACATCTCGTACGACCCGGCCAACCACGACTTCATGGTGCGGACCCGGCAGGCGAAGATCGACGGCATCGACGTGCCCGATGTCGAGGTCGACGACCCGCACGAGGCCCGGACCCTGGTCCTGGGCTGGGGCTCGACGTACGGGCCGATCACGGCGGCGGTACGGCGGCTGCGGACGGCCGGGGAGTCCATCGCCCAGGCCCATCTGCGGCATCTCAACCCCTTCCCGCGGAATCTGGGTGCGGTGCTGAGGCGTTACGACAAGGTGGTGATCCCCGAGATGAACCTCGGCCAGCTCGCCACCCTCGTCCGGGCGAAGTACCTGGTCGACGCCCACTCGTACAACCAGGTGAACGGTATGCCGTTCAAGGCGGAGCAGCTCGCCACGGCTCTCAAGGAGGCCATCGATGGCTGAGAGGTCCACGGAAGGCGCGGGTACGGGCGGCACGATCGAGGCGCTCTCCCTCGTGCCCAAGGCCACGGCCCGGCAGTCCATGAAGGACTTCAAGTCCGACCAGGAAGTGCGCTGGTGCCCCGGCTGCGGTGACTACGCGATCCTCGCCGCCGTGCAGGGCTTCATGCCCGAACTGGGTCTGGCGAAGGAGAACATCGTCTTCGTCTCGGGCATCGGCTGCTCGTCCCGCTTCCCGTACTACATGGACACGTACGGGATGCATTCGATCCACGGGCGGGCGCCGGCCATCGCGACCGGGCTCGCCACCTCGCGGCGTGACCTGTCGGTATGGGTGGTGACCGGTGACGGCGACGCGCTGTCCATCGGCGGGAACCACCTCATCCACGCCCTGCGCCGCAATGTGAACCTGAAGATCCTGCTGTTCAACAACCGCATCTACGGCCTGACCAAGGGGCAGTACTCCCCCACCTCCGAGGTCGGGAAGGTCACCAAGTCGACGCCGATGGGGTCGCTGGACGCGCCCTTCAACCCGGTGTCGCTGGCGATCGGGGCGGAGGCGTCGTTCGTGGCGCGGACGGTCGACTCCGACCGCAAGCACCTGACGGAGGTGCTGCGGCAGGCCGCGGCGCACCCCGGTACGGCCCTGGTGGAGATCTACCAGAACTGCAACATCTTCAACGACAACGCCTTCGAGGTCCTCAAGGACCGGCAGCAGGCGGAGGAGGCCGTGATCCGGCTGGAGCACGGCGAGCAGATCCGGTTCGGGGCGGACCGCGCGCGGGGGGTCGTCCGGGACGAGGCGACCGGTGATCTGCGGGTCGTCACCGTGACGCCCGAGAACGAGTCGCGGGTCCTGGTCCACGACGCGCACGCGGCGTCCCCGACGACCGCGTTCGCGCTGTCGCGGCTCGCCGATCCGGACACCCTCCACCACACCCCGATCGGGGTCCTGCGGTCCGTCCGACGCCCCGTCTACGACACGCAGATGGCCGACCAACTCGACTCCGCCATCGAGCAGTTCGGCAAGGGCGACCTGTCGGCGCTGCTGGCGGGCGGGGACACGTGGACGGTCGTGGGCTGATGGTGAACGGCTGCGCGTGCATGTCTCGCGCCTGACGGCTGCGAGCGGGGAAGCGTGGGGCCCGGGTCTGGTTCAGGCCCGGGCCTCGTCGTACGCCCGCCGGGCCTCGTCGTACGTGCGGCGGGCCGCCTGCACCTCGTCCATGCGGTCCCGGGTCCAGCTCGCCAGGGCGCGGACCTGTTCGGCCGCCTCGCGGCCGAGGTCGGTGAGGGAGTAGTCGACGCGGGGCGGGATGACGGGCTTGGCGTCGCGATGGACGAGGCCGTCGCGCTCCAGGGTCTGGAGGGTCTGGGTCAGCATCTTCTCGCTGACCCGGCCGATGGCCCGGCGCAGTTCGCTGAAGCGGTAGGGCCGCTCCAGGAGTGCGATCAGGACGAGGACGCCCCAGCGGCTGGTGACGTGCTCCAGGACTAGGCGGTGGGGGCACATCCCCTCGCCGCCGTTCGGGTCGTTCGTGATCGCGGGCTGCGTCGACACCACACGTGCGTTACTTACGGCCATGCCAGTACCTTACTTCAAAGTGTGTACTTTCGAAGAGTTAGCGCACCCCCTAGGGTTAGTGGCGCACCCGCCCCCCTGGAGGAGTTCCACCATGAGCATCGTCGTCACCGGAGCGACCGGACACCTCGGCAAGTTCGTCGTCGAGGGACTGCTGGAGAAGGTCCCGGCCGAGCAGATCACGGCCGTCGTCCGCAGCGAGGAGAAGGCCGCCGGGTTCGCGGCGCGCGGCGTGAAGATCGCCGTGGCCGACTACAACGCCCCCGAGACCTTCGACGGCGTCTTCGCCGCCGGTGACAAGGTGCTGCTGATCTCGGGCAGCGAGGTCGACAAGGACCGTGCCGCGCAGCACCGGGGCGCGATCGACGCCGCGAAGGCGGCCGGGGTCGCGCTCCTCGCCTACACCAGCGCGCCCGGCAGCCTGACGGCCGCCCTCGCGAACGACCACCGGGCCACCGAGGAGGTGCTGCTCGCCTCCGGTCTGCCGTACACCCTGCTGCGCAACGGCTGGTACAACGAGAACTACACCGAGCAGCTCGCGCCGGTGCTGCAGTACAACGCCGTCACGCACGCCGCCGGTGAGGGCCGGGTCTCCTCCGCGGCCCGCGCGGACTACGCCGCCGCCGCGGTCGCCGTACTGACCGGCGAGGGTCACGAGAACCAGACGTACGAGCTGGGCGGTGACGTCGCCTGGAGCTTCGCCGAGTACGCGGCCGAGCTGAGCGCGCAGACCGGCAAGGAGATAGCGAACAACCCGGTCCCCGGCGACGCCCTGGTCGGCATCCTCACCGGCGCCGGGCTCCCCGAGGGCTTCGCCGCCGTCCTCGCGGGCGTGGACGCGTCCATCGAGAAGGGCGAGCTGGCCATCTCCTCCGGCGACCTCTCCCGCCTCATCGGCCGATCCACCACCCCGATCTCGGAGTCGATCGCGGCGGCCCTGAAGGGCTGACCGTCCGTCGCGCCCCGGACACCCTTCGGGTTCGCCCCCGACTGTCATGACCGTATGCCGATACGGGCATGACAGTCGGGGGCGCCCGGCGTTACCTTCTTGAGGGCCGGGATCGCGGTGGTGCGGCCGGTGAGAAGGAGGGGCCGTGGCGGCGCAGTCGAGGGGCGAACACCGGATAGGACTGCTGAACGGCTTCGCCGCGTACGGGATGTGGGGGATCGTCCCGCTTTTCTGGCCGCTGCTGAAGCCCTCCGGCGCGGTGGAGATACTCGCCCACCGCATGGTCTGGTCCCTCGCCGTCATCGGTGTCGCCCTGCTGGTGCTGCGGCGCTGGTCCTGGGCCGGCGAGCTGCTGCGGCAGCCGCGCAAGCTCGCCCTCGTCGCGGTCGCGGCGTCGGTGATCACCGTCAACTGGGGCGTGTACATCTGGGCGGTGAACGCCCACCAGGTGGTCGAGGCATCCCTCGGGTACTTCATCAACCCGCTCGTCACCATCGCCATCGGCGTGCTGCTGCTGAAGGAACGGCTGCGGCCCGTGCAGTGGACGGCGGTCGGCGTCGGCTTCGCGGCCGTCCTCGTGCTCGCCGTCGGGTACGGACGGCCGCCGTGGATCTCCCTCTGCCTCGCCTTCTCCTTCGCCACGTACGGGCTGGTGAAGAAGAAGGTCAACCTGGGCGGCGTCGAGTCGCTCGCCGCGGAGACCGCGATCCAGTTCCTGCCCGCGCTGGCTTATCTGCTGTGGCTGGGCTCACGCGGGGACGCCACCTTCGGCGCGCACGGGACGGGGCACGCCCTGCTCCTGGCCGCGACCGGACTGGTGACCGCGCTGCCGCTGGTCTGCTTCGGGGCGGCCGCGATCCGGGTGCCGCTGTCCACGCTGGGACTGCTGCAGTATCTGGCGCCGGTGTTCCAGTTCCTGCTGGGGGTCGTCTACTTCCGCGAGGCGATGCCGCCCGAGCGGTGGGCCGGGTTCGCGCTGGTGTGGCTGGCGCTGTCACTGCTGACCTGGGACGCACTGCGGACCGCGCGTGCGGCGCGGCGACGACTGGAGGAGTTGACGGCCGTCACCGAGGTGGCCGAGGCGCGAACCCAGCTGGCCAAATAGCACCCTTGACGGAGAGTCAGTCCCGCCCGCACCATCCAGGCACCTCATTCACCGGATTCGCCATGGACACATCAACAGTGCGTCCAGGGCGATCCATGGAATCCGGAGCCCCCACCATGAAGCTCTCCGTTCCAGCCGCACGACGTGCCACCCTCGCCGCCGCCGTCGCGGTGGCCACGCTGTTCACCAGCGGGTCCATAGCCGGGGCGGCGCCCGCCCCCGAGGCGGCACTCGCCGCACCCGACCTCCCCCTGGCCAACGTCAAGGCCCACCTCACCCAGTTCCAGTCCATCGCCACGGCCAACGGCGGCAACAGAGCCCACGGCCGCGCCGGCTACACGGCGTCACTGAACTACGTGAAGGGCAAGCTCGACGCGGCGGGCTTCGTGACCACCACACAGTCCTTCACGTCCGGCGGCCGTACCGGCTACAACCTGATCGCGGACTGGCCCGGCGGCGACATGAACCAGGTTGTCATGGCCGGTTCACATCTGGACAGCGTCACCTCGGGTGCCGGCATCAACGACAACGGTTCGGGCTCCGCCGCCGTGCTGGAGACCGCGCTGGCCGTGGCCCGCGCGAACTACCAGCCCACCAAGCACCTGCGGTTCGCCTGGTGGGGCGCGGAGGAGCTGGGTCTCGTCGGCTCCCGCTACTACGTCAACAACCTGTCCTCGGCGAACCGGGCCCGCATCAGCGGCTACCTCAACTTCGACATGATCGGCTCGCCGAACCCCGGCTACTTCGTCTACGACGACGACCGCGTCATCGAGCAGACCTTCAAGGACTACTTCACCGGGATCGGCGTCCCGACCGAGATCGAGACCGAGGGCGACGGCCGCTCCGACCACGCGCCCTTCAAGAGCGCGGGTGTCCCCGTGGGCGGCCTCTTCACCGGGGCCAGCCGCACGAAGACCGCCGCGCAGGCCACCAAGTGGGGCGGCACGTCCGGCCAGGCCTTCGACCGCTGCTACCACTCGTCCTGCGACAACACGTCGAACATCAACGACACGGCGCTCGACCGGAACAGCGACGCGGCGGCGTACGCGGTGTGGGAGCTGTCGGAGTAGGCAGCGCCTGGGTTTCGGGGGGCGGACACCCGGGGTCGGCCGGTCGGCGGGGAGCGCCGTGGCCGGCCCCGGGCGTGGGCGTGGGCGTGGGCGTGGGCGTGGGCGTGGGCGTGGGCGTTGCGAGTGTGGCGGTCCCGGGTAGGGGGCGGGGCGGGTGCAGCGGTCCCGAGTGTGGGCGTTGCGGGCGTGGGCGGGTCAGCGTGCCGGCCGGTACGCGGGGGCGTCGGGGGTCCGCGGGCGGGTGGGCGCGGCGGCCGGCGGGTGGGTCGCGGCCGAGGTGTGGTGTGCGGTGAGGGCGTGGGTGTGGGCCGGGGTCGCGCTCGTCGACCTGAGACGGGACGCGAGCGCCGTGGGCATCCCGGCGCCGTGGGCGAGTCCGGCGGCCGCCTCGGAGCGCAGGGCGCCGAGCCGGGCCAGATGGCTCCGCCGGCCCTCCGGGGTGAGCGCGGCCACGTCGACATCCAGGGCGGACCGTACGGCCGCGGGGTGCGTCGGGATCGGGACGGCACCCGTGGCGGGGGCACGGGACGGGTCCAGCCCGGCGGACCGCAGGGCCGCGGCGCGGGCGCTCCAGGGCGCGGTCCCGGGCGTGAGGCGGTGCGGGGTGCGCGGGGTGCTCGCGCTGCGCGGGGTGGCGTCCTGGGCGCCGCCGGCCGCGGGGGCCGCCCTGTCGAGGGTGCGCCAGCTCATGGTGCCGGTCAGCTCGTTGAAGGTGACCTCGACCCGGGGGCGGGAGCCGGACGGCGGTGCGGGGGACGACGGGGACGGCGAGCGGAGTCGCGCCGCCCCGGCACTCCGGGCGACGGCCGGGTCGCGCGGCGCGTCCGGGAGGCCGGCGGGGGCCGGAGGAGTGTCCGGGTGAGTGCCGCCGGCGGCAGGGGCGGCGGCGCGGCGGGCGGGATCGTCGGCCCGGACCCCGTCGGCCCGGACCCCGGCCGTCCGGACCCCGTCCGTCCGGGCGCGCCGGAACCGGGGGGCGGCCGCCGCCGGCCCTCCGTCCCGATGCCGTCCGGTGGGGTCACTGGCCATGGGCGTAGGGGGCGGAGTCGAGGGCGCGAGCCCGTTCGGTGAGGCGGGTCATCCGGGAGCGGGCCTTCTCCAGCTGTTCCAGGTCGTCGGCGGCGGGCCCCTCGTCGGCGGCGAGGTCGGTCCAGACGGCGATCAGGTCCCGGCCCAGGTGCAGGCCCTGGAGCGGATCACGGACCGCGCGCCAGGCGGCCGCCGCGCTCTGGATGTTGCCGTACGCGGCCCGCTCGTCGCGCAGGCGGTGCCGCACACCCGCCAGGTCGAGCGAGACGTGGAAGGAGCGGAGGGCGTCACCGGCCAGGTAGGCGATGTAGGCGGTCAGTTCACGGAGCTTCAGCACCTCGGGGTGGTGCGGGCCCAGCGCGGCCGTCGCCTGGGCGACGGTCTGCTCGGCCATCTCCGCGGCCTCCTGGATACGGCCCAGCTTCACCGCCTCGTTGATGTGGGACATGGGCTCCGCGAAGGGGGAGGCCGTGCCCGCACTCGTCCCCTCCAACTCCAGCACGGCTTCGGCGACGCCGTCGAACTCCCGTACCGGCGCGGGTTTGGGGCCCGGGTCCTCCTCCAGCACCCACTCGGGAGCGGAGTAGGCGTCCGTCGCGGACTCCTCCGGCAGGACCGGCGCGGAAGGTACGGGTTCCGGGGCGGGCGCGGTCGCCGCCGTGTGGAGTGGCATCGCAGGCGGTGCCGGCGGCCAGGGCTGGGGCTCCAGCGAGGCGGGCCCCGCGTCCGGCACGGAGTCACCGGGCGCGGACGGCTCGTAGGTCTGCTCCGGGGCGGGGCCGTCGGCCGGGGCCGGGGGCCAGGGCTGCGGGGTGAGCGAAGCGTGCCCCGGCACCGGGTCGGCCATGGCGTCCGGTGCCTGGAGCATGTCCCCCGCGCGCTCCGGGGACCCACCCGGGGGCCACGGCCGCGGCTCCAGGGAGGCCGGGGCCGGCGGCGGGGCGCTCGGCGGGGTGGCGGACTGGTCCGGGTGCCAGGACGGGGAGGTCGTCCCCGCCGGGGGCGCCGACGACTCCGCGTCCATGAGCGGACCGAACTCGCCCGTCGGCGGCGAGACGGTTCCGGCGGCCGGGGCGGCGTCGTAGGCCGGCTCGGGTGCCGGCGGGGTGCTGTCCGGGTCCGCCGTGCCGCCCGGCGGGGTCGGCGGGAGGTCCGGCGTGCGGGGTGGCCGCGCCTGCGGGCGGGCCAGGGGGCCCTCCGTCGGTTCCGGCACCGCGCGCAGCACGAACGTCGACGGCGCGACCCTGCCCGGCGCGGGCTGAGCCGATTCTTCCCGCTTCTCCTTCGCCGCCGTGAGCGGCATCGTCCGGGGCTCCCGCTTCTCCTGCGGAGCCACGGGCGGCACCGAGGGTCGGTCCGGCGTGGACTCGGCGGCGGCCGGCTCCTGTGCGTGCGGGGGCGTGGCGGCGGGGGCAGGGGCGGGTACGGGTGCGGGTGCGGGCTTCGCCGCCGCCAGCGGGAGCGTCCTCGGCTCCCGCTTCGGCCGCGCGGGCGGCTGCGGCTGCGGCTGCGGCTGCGGTCCGGGGTACCCCGACGGCTCCGGGCCGGCCTGAGCCTGCCACTGCGGCTGCGCCTGGGTCTGCGGTTGAGCCTGGGCCTCCGGCCGTACGTCGGGCTGCCGCTGCCACTCGGCTCGCGCTTCCGGCCGTACCTCGTGCCGTTGCCGACTCTCGGCCTGCGCCTGGGCCTGCGCCTGGGCCTGTCCGTCCTGCTCCGGCTGCCACTGCGGCTCCGGGCGGACGTGGTGCTGGGGAGCGGCCCCCCGCGGTCCGGACCGCGCGTGGGGTGCCGTGCCGGTCGGGTGGGGCAACTGGCCCTGACCGTGCGGCGGTTCCGGCTCGGCGGCTGCCGACTCGGGCACCGCGCGCAGGACATGTGTCGACCTGTCACGGCGGGGGCCCGGCGCGGCTGCCGGCTGCTCGGGCACCTCAGGGGCCGCCCAGCGGGGCGTCCCCTCGCCGCGGTGGGCCCCCGGGGCCGTACCCGGCACGGCCTCGCCCGTGGCGGCTCCCGCGAACCCCCGCGGCTCGCCCACCCGCACGGGTTCCCCGGCGTAGTGGCTGGAGCCGTCGACGTGGACCTGGAGGGGGACGACGTAGCCGATGCGCTCGTCGTGGACGGTGGCGAGGACGGGGTGGCCCGTGGCGAGGGCCAGGCGGTGCAGGTAGTCGAGGGCGGCGCTCTGCGGGGTCTCCCCGGCGGTCGGGGGCACCGGCATGCCGCCGACCGTCGCACCGGTCTCGGCACTGACGCGTACCTCGATCGGGGTGAGTCCGGCCGGCGCGCGTCCCGCGCGCTTGAGTTCCCGCTTCTGTTCGCGGCTGAGTCGAGTCATCGTTCCCTCACTCGGGTCGGGCAGAAGGAGAAGTCGTGGACGGGGCGGCGGAGTCCGGGCCGGACGGGTCCGGTGCCGACACCGCTGCCTCCACCGTACGCACCCCGTCCACCCGCCATGGCTCGCCCTTGCCCGGGCGAACCAGCTTCACGTACACCGTGGCCTGCGGCCCGGTCCCCGTCCAGCCGTCACGGCCGTGCGCCGTGCCGTCGACGAAGAGGGCACGGTAGGCGTCCCGGGCCGAGTCGGCGGGCGCGTCGCCGTCGTCGTCGGCTTCCACGTCGACGGTCGTCCACGCCTCGTGCGCGGCCCAGGAGTTCCACTGTTCACCGGCACCGCTCGCGGGCCGGTACGAGCGCTCGGCCTTCGCCCTGGCGGCGGTGAACCAGCGGGCGGAGCGCAGGACGGCGTCGTGCGGGCCGGTGTCGTACTTCGTGTCGTGGCCGTACGCGACCTGCACCCATGCCTCCGCGACGGCGGTCGCGTCGGTGCCGTCGACACCGGTGGGGTTCGGGACGTGCGCGTCCGCGCCCAGCGGCCGGCCGGAGGGCAGGGGCGCCTTGGGGGTGAAGGGCGGTGCGGACGTGGCCGTTCCGCCGCCCGCCGTCTCGCGGTGGTCCTCCAGGCCGCACGCGGCGAGGACCGCCACACCGGTCACCGTCGCGAGCACCGCCGCGCACGCCCTGCGCGCGCCGCCGCGCCCCCCGGCCACGGGCGCGGTCGCGTGCCGGCCGGTGCGCTCGTCACGCCCCGCGCGCCCGCCGCGCGCATCGTGCTTCGCGTTCACCCTCGTCCCCCTCCTCACTTCGGTGTCCTTCCCCGCCGATCGCGTCGTCCACGGCGAACGCCGTGCGCGCTGCGCCCATGTCTCCCGCGCCCTCACTTCAGCCCCAGCCAGGGCGCCGGATCCACGTACGTCCCGTTCCGCATCACCTCGAAGTGGAGGTGGGCGCCCGTGGAGTAGCCCGTCGAGCCGACCAGGCCGACCCGTTGACCGACCTTCACCTCGTCGCCGGCGCTGACGGAGAGGCCGGAGAGCATGTGGTTGTAGGTCGTGGAGACGCGGTCGCCGTCGATGGTGCCGTGGGAGATGACGACGCGGTTCCCGTACCCGTTGGTCCAGCCCGCGAAGGTGACCTCGCCGTCGCGGGCGGCGAGGACCGGCTTGCCCTCGGCCACGCCGAAGTCGGTGCCGGTGTGCAGCTTGCGGACCCCGAGGATGGGGTGCATGCGCCAGCCGTACGGGGAGGTCACGGGCGGGTTGCCGGAGAGTGGCATCGCCATCTGCCTGCCGTCCGGGAGTGTGCCCGGCGGGTCGTCCACCGACTCGTACTTGGAGATCAGGGACTTGATGCGGACGACGTAGTTCCGGGTCTCGGTGTAGGGCGGGACACCGCCGTACTTCTGCACCGCGCCCGGCCCGGCGTTGTACGCGGCGAGCGCGAGGTCGAGGGTGTCGCCGGTCGCCTGGCCGCTGTCCTTGTAGCCCTGGACCTGCCGGGCGAGGGCGCAGTCGTAGCGGCCCTGGGCCATGATCGCGTCACCGGGGTCGTACGGGGAGGCACGGCCGTTGCCGTCGTCGTCCCTGCCCCAGCTCGGCCAGGTGCCGGGCATGAACTGGCTCAGCCCCTCGGCGCCGACCGGGGACCTGGCGTTGGGGTTCCAGCCCGACTCGGCCTCGATCTGCGCGGCGATCACGGCCGGCTTGATGATGTCGCACATGGCGCCCGCCTTGAGCACCCAGGGCACGTACTCCGCCGGTACCTGACCGGACTTGAGGCCGCCGCCGACGCCCTGTTCCTCGGCCTCGGCCTCACCGCCCCCGCTCACCGCGACCATCATCACCACCGGCATGAGCACGGCCGCCACGCAGCCGCCGACGACCCAGGTCGTGACGGACCCTCCCCCGTTGGACATCTGCTCCCCTCAGCGCCGCAGTGGCGAAGTCCGGTCATGCTCCTGCCACTTGAGTCCTGCCGACGAGTCTCGCCGGTCCCCCTCGTTCCGCGCGTCACCGCCGCGTCACAGGCTCGTCGCAGGAACTCACGCCCCGATTCCCAAGCCGTCCGTACGCCGTGAAGATCGGTGGTGAGCGGTTCGCCGGGCACGGAACCGGCGGCGGGCACCGCGCCGGCGTGCGACGGGTACGCGGGGACTCAGGAAGACTGCTGGGATCAGCGGTGGAAACGGGGAGTGGTGGAGAGCGGTGATGCGGTGATGCAGCCGGGCACGGGACAGGCGGCGGCCGGGCCGGAGATCTGGCTGCGCGGGCCGGTCGGGGAACCGGAGGCGCGGCCGCAGGAACCGCGGGCCCGGGCGGCCGCGAGCACGCGGCGGTTCTCCTGGGTCGCCACGCACGGGGGTGCCGGGGCCACCACCCTCGCGACGGTCTTCGGCGGCCACGACACGGGCCGCAACTGGCCACGCCCCGAGCAGGGCGAGCCGACGTCGGTCCTCCTGGTGGGACGTACGCACGCCGCCGGGCTCGACGCGGTCTCGCACACCCTGGACATCTTCCGGCGGGGCGACGCGCCTCCCGGACTGGACCTGGACGCGATCGTGCTGGTCGCGGACGCGCCCGGCCGGCTGCCCCGGCAGCTCGTGCAGCGGATGAAGGTGATCGGTTCCGTCATCGACGTCTACCGCGTGCCCTGGGTGCCCGCCTGGCGCACCGGCGATCTCACCGGCCCGCCGCCGCGGGAGAGCGCGGCACTGGCCCGACTGACCGGGAGGACCCCATGAGCAGCACCCTGCACGCCGCCGCCACGACCCTGGCCGGGCCTCCGGCGGCGGTCACCGACCAGCTGAACTACGTACTGAGCATCCTCGCCTGGCTGGTGACCGCCGCCGGGGTGTGCGGGCTGTTGCTCGTCGGGTCGCGGATGGCCGTCTCCCTGCGGTCCGGGGAGGGCGACGAGCACCTCAGCCAGTTCGCCATGGTGCTGGGCGCCTGCGTCATCGGGGCGACGGCGGGTCCGATCGTGGCGTTCGTGCTGTAGGAGGCGCGCACGACGCGTGGGAAGACCGTGAGCAGGACAGCAGCACGGCCCGCCGGTTCCTCGTGAACCGGCGGGCCGTTGCCGTATGTGAACCACCTCGGGGGCGAACACCGGTGCGAACCACTCCGCTTCGCCGCAGGTCCCGCGCATTCTGACGGCTCGTCACTGTCCCGGACATGACGAGAGCTTCCCGTCTGTCACGAGCACGTCACCGGCCAGTGCTGGATCACTACATCGCTTGGTTTCGCCTCACGGGAGTCGCCAAGCTCACAGGGCGGCCGGGAACCCGGGCACGTCGTACGGGCCCCGAAAGCATCCCAATGTCCCATCCGCTCACATCGGTCGACGTCGGACCGCCGCCCACGGCGGACCGATCGAGACCACGGGGAGAAACCACATGCTGCACGCGATAGCCGCCAAAGCGCATCAGTCCCTCCACCTGGCCGACGGCACGGTCCCCAACCCCAACCGCGACGCGCCCGCCGAACTCACCGGCAAGGTCGACACCGTGCTCGGCATCGTGGCCTGGGCCGGCACCGCCGCGGGTGTCGCGGGTGTGCTGATCACCGGCGCGATGATGGCGATCTCCATGCGCCGCGGCGAGGGCTCGGAGCACATGGGACGGCTCGGCATGGTCCTCGGCGGCTGTGTCCTGGTCGCCACCGCCGGCCCGCTCGTGAACTTCGTCTTCTAGCCGTCCGAGCACGTCGAAAGGGGGAGCGACGATGCTGAACTCCGGCCGGGCCCCAGCGGGCAGCGGAGAGTGGGAGCAGCCGTTCTGGCAGCAGCGGGGCTGGATCCTGTCGGCCGGGTTCCTGGTGGTGCTGCTCGTCCTCGCGGTCCTCTTCGCGGTGACGGGCGACGGCGGGAAGGGGCCGGCCGCCGCGTCCGGCGGCCCGGACCCCGCGCCGACCTCGACCGCGTCCCCGGACGGCAGGTCCGGCTCGAAGAAGGGCGGTTCGGACACCCGGCCCGCCGGCTGCCGCACCGACGACCGCGACCAGGCCAAGCCCACCGAGGCGCCGCGCGACTTCCGCTGGAAGGCCAACGGCACCGGCCTGGTCCCGGTCTCGAAGGCGGCGGGCCCGCTGAAGTACGACGGGCCGGTCTGGTCCTGCTTCGCGCACACCCCGCTGGGGGCCGTCATGGCGGCCCACTCCATCACCGACCACCTCAGCTACGACGGCTGGCGCAAGGTCGTGCACCAGCAGGTCGTGCCGGGAGCGGGCCGCGACGCGCTGGTCGCGAGCCGCTCCCAGGAGGCCGACAAGTCCACCACGGGCTCGCCGGACGCCGGTGGCTACGCCGGCTTCACCGTCCTGTCGTACGACGAGACGCGGGCGACCGTGATGGTCCTGGTGCGCGGCATGGGCGACGGCGGTTTCGGGTCCGCCTCGGTGACCATGCGCTGGCAGGACGGCGACTGGAAGCTCAGCCCCGACCCGGACGGCACGGTCTACAGCGGGGTGTCGCAGGTCAGCGGCACCGACGGCTTCGTCACCTGGGAGGCGTGAGATGGCCTGCTCCTGGAAGCTCTACGACTGCGTGATCGAAGAGGGCGGCAAGCAGTTCACCGAGGGTGCCGTGGTCGTCTTCGCCAAGGCGATCGGCGACGGCGCGGCGGAGGTGCTCAAGGCCCTCAACGGCGTCTGGCTGAGCGTCGACGTGCAGGACCCGGCGGGCAACGGCGCAGGCCACGGTCAGGCGGCCGCCGGCAGCCCCATCGGGCAGATCACCGCCGAGGTCAACTGGATCGTCGCCTATGTGGCGGTGGCCTCACTGCTGATCGCCGCGATCCGTATGGCGGTGGACCGCAAGGGCCAGTCCATGAAGCAGGCGTTCATGGGGATGTGGAAGGTCATCCTCGTCGGCGCGGCCTCCGTCCCCGTGGTCACGGCCCTCATGGCGGCGTCGGACGCGTACGCCAAGGACGTGTACGCGCGGTCCGACCTCGGTGACAACGCCTCCACGATGCTGGGGGTGCTGACGCTCAACCAGCCGGGTCTGGTCCTGATCTTCGGTCTGCTGGTGATGCTGTCGAGCTTCGTGCAGATCGTGCTGATGTACATCCGCATCGGCGTCCTGATCATGCTGGTCGGCACGCTGCCGCTGGCCGCCGTCTCCTCGATGACCGGGTGGGGCGAGGGCTGGTGGAAGAAGCACATCGGCTGGCTCGCCGCCTGGCTGCTGTACAAGCCGGCGGCGGCCCTGATCATCTACTCGGCCACCGCGATGACCAAGGGCACCAAGGACCTGAACTCGATCATCGCGGGCATGGGCATGCTGATCATGGCGGTGTTCGCGCTGCCGGCCCTCCTGAAGCTGATCGTCCCCGCCACGGCCGCCCTCGGCGGCACCTCCGGCGGCACGGTCGCCATGGGCGCCGCCAACAACATGGCCTCGGGAGCCGTCAGCATCGCGGGCGCCTCCGTCGCCGGTGGAGGCGGTGGGGGTGGCGGGGCCGGTGGCTCCGCGGGCCCCCAGGGCTCGCCCTCGGCGGGCGCGGGTTCCTCGGCGGGCGGTGCCGGTGGCGCCGCCGGAGGCGCCGGAGCGGCCGCCGGCACGGCGGCCGCGGGCGCGGCCACGGCGGGCGCGGCCGTCGCGGTGCAAGCCGCCGCTGTCGTCGTCCAGACCGGGATGCAGGCGGCGTCCGAGGTCGCCGGCTCCCTCGACGACAACGACGGGATGAAGGGCCACAACCAGTAGGCCGGGCCCGCGCCCCCGACGGGGCGCGGGGCGGTCCGCGGCCCCGACCGACACAGATCCATCCGAGCTCGTCGGCACTCGACCCAGCGACCTCAGCCGGAAGAAGGAATCCCCATGTCCACCGACGCCCTCACGCGTCCCACCTACGGAAACTGGCGCAGGCCCCGCCGCCCCGGCCTCGGCCCGCTCGGCCTCCTCGGCACCGTCGTCGCCTTCGGCGGACTCCTGGTCGCACTCCTCGCCTCGCTGGTCTCGCTGTCGGCCGCGATCCTCGTCCTCATCCCCCTCGGCCTCTTCCTCGCGCCGCTCGCGCTGCGCACGGTGGACGGCCGCAACATCTACCAGGTGGTCGCGGTGCGTATCGGTTGGCTCAGGCGCAAGGCGAACGGCTCCACCACCTACGTCTCCGGCCCGCTCTCCCGGCGTCCCGGCGGCCGCCACCACCCGCCGGGCCTGCTGGCCCGCACCAAGATGTACGAGGGCCGGGACGCCTACAACCGCGCCTTCGGGGTGCTCCACCACCCCGGCCGCAACCTCTGCACAGTGGTGCTCGCCTGCGAGCCGGACGGCGGTTCGCTGGTCGACCCCGAGCAGGTCGACATCTGGGTGGCGTCCTGGGGCGACTGGCTCGCCCGGCTCTCGCACGAGCCCGGCCTGCGCGGCGCGCAGGTCGTCGTGGAGACGGCGCCCGACACCGGGACACGGCTGGCCGCCGAGGTCCTGCCGCGCATCGCGCCGGACGCCCCGGCGGCGGCCCGCGCGGTGATGGAGGAGGTCGTCGCGCGCTACCCTGCCGCCTCCTCGGAGATGCACACGTACATCGCCCTCACCTACGGCCCCACCGGCGGCCCCAAACGGGACGTCCAGGACGTCATCACCGACCTGTCCATGCGGCTGCCGGGTCTGCTGTCGGGCCTGGTCGCGGCCGGCGGCGGCTCCGCCTACCCGCTGTCCGCCGAGCGGCTCTCGGAGGTCGTCCGGGTGGCGTACGACCCCGCGGTCGCCCCGGACGTGCTGAGCGCGCGGGCCGAGCAGTCCACGACCGGTCTCGACTGGGCGGACGCGGGACCGGCGGCCGCCGTGGAGTCGGTGCAGGCGTACAAGCACGACTCGGGTGTCTCGCGGACGTGGATGCTGACGCTGGCGCCGCGCGGCACGGTCCGGTCGAGCGTGCTGCGGGGCCTGCTGGAGCCCGCCTCCGGCACGCGCCGCAAGCGGGTCTCGCTGGTCTACCGGCCGATCGACCCGGCGACCTCCGCCCGCATCGTCGAGGCCGACCGGCGGACCGCGCACTTCATGGCCGGCTCGAAGCGGGGACTGGTCCAGGCCCGGGCCAGCTCCGAGATGCAGGCGGCCGAGCAGACGGCCGCCGAGGAGGCGGCGGGTGCCGGGCTCGTGGAGTTCTCGCTGATGGTGACGGTCACCGTGGACGGCGAGGAACAGCTGCCGGACGCGGCGATCACCGTACGCAACCTGCAGGCGTCGTCGCGCGTCCTGATGCGTCCCGCCGACCGTATGCAGGCCTCGGCGTTCACCTGCACGCTCCCCGTCGGCCTGCTGCCGTGGGAGCACACCCTCGTTCCGTACCAGCTCCGGGAGGCGCTGTGAGCAAGCGCGCTGCTGTACGTCCCCAGAACGCGCCCCCGCGCGGGTGGTTCGGCCCCGGCGGCGGCCAGGTCGGCCATGTCGACCCGCCCGCGATGTGGCGTGCGACGACGGTCCAGGCGTGCGGCCTGTGGCCGTTCGCGGCGGGCTCCGGCGCCCCCATGACCGGGGTGCCGCTGGGCCAGCACCTGCACACGGGCGCCACGGTCTGCGGTGACCCCATCTCCTGGTTCACCCGCGCCCGTTACATCTCCAACCCGTCCCTGTTCATGCTCGGGATGCCGGGCCTCGGCAAGTCCACCCTGGTCAACCGCATGCTGATCGGCATGGCGGCGACGGGGGTCACGCCGCTGGTCCTCGGCGACCTGAAACCGGACTACGCCGACACGGTACGGGCGCTCGGCGGCCAGGTGATCTCCATCGGGCGCGGGGTGGGCGGCATCAACGTCCTCGACCCCGGTGCGATGGGCGAGGCGGCGCTGCGCATCGGCGGCGAGCAGGGCCGGATCCTCACGGCGGAGGCGCACGGCCGTGTCCTGAACATGGTCGCGGCGCTCATCACGATCGTCCGGGGCCGCCCGATGGACGACCACGAACAGTCCGTCCTCTCGGCCTGTCTGCACCACCTCACGGCCCGTACGAAGCCGGGGCGGGCCCCGCTCCTGCCCGATCTGCTGAAGGTGCTGGACGAGGGCCCGGACCGGGTGCGCGCGGTCACCCTGGACCGGGGGAACGAGGCCCGCTACCAGGAGGCGGTGGACCCGCTGCACCGCTCGCTGCTGGGCGTGCTGGACGGTCCTCTCGGCGACACCTTCGCCTCCGAGACCTCCACCCGCATCGACCCGGCCTCGCCGGCCGTGTGCGTCGACATCTCCCGCATCGGTGAGGCGGACACGCAGCTCACGGCCGCGGCGATGCTGGCGGCCTGGTCGGACGGTCTCGGCACGGTCGCCGCGGCCCATGCCCTCGCGGACGCGGGACTGGCTCCGCAGCGCTGGTTCTTCACGGTGCTGGACGAGCTGTGGCGCCCCCTGCGGGCCGCCTCCGGCATCGTGGAACGCATCGACGCCCTCACCCGCCTCAACCGCTCCCTCGGCCTCGGCGACGCGAAGATCACCCACACCCTCAAGGACGCGGAGGCACTGGGCAGCGCGGCCGACCGGGCGAAGGCGCGCGGCTTCGTGGAGCGGGCCGGGATGGTGGTGTGCGCCGGTCTCCCCCGTACGGAGATGAAGGAACTCGGCGAGATCGTCGGCCTGTCGGAGCGGGAGATCGACCTCGTGTCGTCGTGGTCGTCGCCGCCGGGCTGGGCCAGCACCGGCGGCAACGAGGAGCCGCCGGGGCGTGGACGTTTCCTGATCAAGGTGGGCGGGCGGCCGGGTATCCCGATCAAGGTGTCGATCACGGACACGGAGAGGGAACTGCACAACACGAACACGCGTTGGACGCCGACGCTTTCGAAGGCCGGGCGCCCATGAGCTCGGGAGTGCGGGTTCAAGGGCGGGTGCGGATCCGGTGGGGGCTTCTCGCGCAGTTCCTCGCGGGCCTGATGCCTTGAGGGGCGCGGGGAACCGCGCGAGCAACCACGAACCACCCGCACTCGCCCACGAACCCGCACCCCCACCCTCACCCCATGAGGCGCCCAAGGGGGTCGAAGGAGCACAGCCCCTGGGGAGGGGACGGGTAGGGGCGGCGGGGGCGAAGAACCATCGGTCGACTGACGGGGGACGGAAAGATGACCACACGCAAGCACAGCCACACCACCACCGACGACCTCCTGCCCTGGCTCATCCCCATCACCGCCCTCCTCATCGCCGCCCTCTCCCTCACCGCCTGGCTGGGCGGCACCCTCGCCGCGGCCCTCACCGGTGCCGGCTGGGACCCGCCCCCCTTCACCCCGGACACGATGAAGGCCCTCGTCACCCAGGGCCCGACGGCGATCTGGCCGACCACCTCCACCGGCGCCCTCACCACCGGCATGGGCCTGATGTTCGGCGCCACCCTCACCCTCCTCATCACCCCCGTCGTCCTGATCCGCCGCAGAGGCAGGAACCCCACCGGCTTGGCCACCCGCCGCGAACTCTCCACCCTCCTCCCGAAGGGCGCCACCGTCCGCGCCCGCCGACTCCGCCCGTCCCTCCCGAGGTCCGGCAAGCTCCCCCCGGACGACACGGGCAACCTCCTCGGCGACCTGGAACCCACCGGCCCCGAACTCCGCAGCAGCTACGAGGACGTGGAACTGGACCTGATGGCCCCGAGGGCCGGCAAGTCCACCGGTATCGCCGTCCCGCGCGTCCTGCGCGCCCGGGGCAGCGTGCTGCTGACCTCGAACAAGGCGGACGTGTACAGCGTGACCCGCGCGGAGCGCGAACGCGCGGGCACGGTATGGACGTTCGACCCGCAGGGCATCGCGCACACCCCGCGCGGCCTGTGGTGGGACATGCTCGCCGACGCGGCCACCATCGAGGGCGCCCGCCGCCTCGCCGGCCACTTCGTCGGCGCGGTCAACGACGACGCGACGAAACGCGACTTCTGGATCTCCGCCGCCCAGAACACCCTCACAGCCCTGTTCCACGCGGCGAACCGGGGCGAGCGGCAGGTGGACGAGGTACTGGCCTGGCTGGCGGACCCGGCCGACCGTACGCCGGTCGACCTGCTCCGCGACGCCGGCATGGCGGCCCTCGCCGACCAGCTCCAGGGCACCGTCCTGGGCGCGGTGGAGACCCGCGACGGCATCTACGAGACGGCCCGGCAGTGCGTGGCCTGTCTGCTGGACCCGGCGATCGCGGCCTGGGTGAGCCCGGACCCGGGGCTGCCCCGGTTCCTGCCCGGACGGCACGCGCTGTCGTCCGACACCCTCTACCTGCTCTCCAAGGACGGCGGCGGCTCGGCGGCCGGTGTCATCGCCGCGTGCGCGGACTCCGTCCTGCGCGCGGGCGTGGTCGCCGCCGAACGCATGGGCGGCCGTCTGGATCCGCCGATGACGGCCGTGCTCGACGAGGCGGCCAACGTCTGCCGCATCTCCGACCTGCCCGATCTGTACTCGCACCTGGGCTCGCGCGGCATCAACGTCGTGACCCTGCTGCAGAGTTACCGCCAGGGCACACGGGTGTGGGGCGAGGCCGGGATGGACGCGCTGTGGAGCGCCGCCACCATCAAGCTGCTCGGCGCGGGCCTCGACGACGCCGACTTCGTGGAGAAGGTGTCCCGGCTGGTGGGCGAGCACGACGTGTCGACGGTCAGCTACTCCAGGGGCAAGGACGGTTGTTCCCGCTCCACCTCCTACCGTCTGGAGCGCATCCTGCCCGCCGACCGCATCCGCGCCCTCCCCAAGGGCACCGCGCTGCTCCTGGCCACCGGCATCAGGCCGGCCCTGGTCAGACTCCGCCCGTGGTACGCCGAACCGGGCGCCGACCGTATCCAGGCCGCCGCCCAGACCGAGGTGAGGGCCATCACCGCCCGCGCCGTGGAGAAGGCCGTCCGATGACCACCGCCCGGGAACAGACCGGGGCGCCGCCGTTCATCCTCTATCTGGACGGAGCGGACCACGCCGAGGAGATGCGTAACCTGGCCGTGTGGGTCGCGGATCTCCTCCTGCCCGTCTACGGCCGCGAGGTCACCTCGCAACAGCCCTGGTGCCCCCGCTGGTGGGAGCACCTGGAGGCGGTGGCCCGGCTGCACGCCCTGTGGCTGGCCTGGCAGGAGTACACCGACCCGGCGGCCGGCCCCTCCGGTCCCGCCGTCTGGCATCGTGACCACCTCGGCCCGGTCATGACCGAACTCCGTTCTGCGACCGGCCCGTTCGCCGGCTGCAAGCAGGGCAGCCATCGGGCGAAGGCGGGACCGGTGGTGGAGGCGTACGACGGCTGAAGCACCCCGATCGACGCCGTGAGCACGGGACGGCCCGCCGGACGCACTCGAAGGGCACGAGGCCGCCGGAGACACGACGGAGGCCGTCGAGGAACACCACTGGTACGAGAAGGAGCGGCAGATGCCCAGGACCGAGGCGGCCGCGTGACGCTCCCTGCCGTGCGGATCGCCGAAGGTGTGCGCACGCGCGCGCTGTGTGCCGTCGATGTCGTCGCGGACGCGCTCGTCCGCGTCGAGCGGGCCGAACCCACGTTGTGCGCCTTCGCCGAGGTGTGGGCCGAGGACGCGCTGCGGTGGGCCGCGGAGGTGGACGCGCGGGTCGCCGGTGGTGAGTGGCTGCCGTTGGCCGGGGTGCCGATCGGGGTGAAGGGGCGGGGCGGGCTGCGTTCGGCGGCGGCGCGGGCGCTGGTCGCTGCCGGGTGCGTACCCGTGGGGGCGACCTCCGTGCCCGGCCCCGGCACCCCTTGGCAGACCTGGGGGCTCGGGGCCGGCGGCCGGACCGTCAACCCCTGGCGGGCCGACCGGACGCCGGGCGGCTCCTCCGCCGGGTCCGCGGCGGCGGTGGCCGCGGGCCTGGTCCCGATGGCGACCGGCACGGACGGCGCCGGGTCGGTCCGCATCCCGGCCGCCTGGTGCGGCGTCATCGGACTGAAGGCCACGAACGGCCGCCTCCCCTCCCCCGACCGCACCGGCCTCGCGGCCCCCGGCGTCCTCACCCGCCACGCCTCGGACGCGGCGGCGTACTGGCGGTGCGTGACGGGCGAAACCGCCGAGGGCACGTGCCCGCCGCCCACCGCCGTCTGGTCGGCCGACCTCGGCTTCGCCGACACCGATCCCGAACCCGCCGCCGTCGCCCACCGCGCGGCGCTCCGCCTCGCGGACGCCGGGCTCGTCCGGCTCGTACGCCCGGACGCGCCCCCGCGCCTGGAGAACCCCGCACCGGCCTGGTCGGCCCTCCGTTCCGCGCCGGCGTCCCACGCCGGGGTGACCGCCCTCCGGGCCGCCCAGGAACTCCGCGCCGAGAACGACCGGCGGCTCGCCGCCCTCTTCACCGAGGTCGACCTGATCCTCACCCCCACCACACCCAACGCACCCCACGGCCACGACGGCCCCGGCGATCGCTATTCAACGGCCCTGACCTGGGCGTTCAACCTCAGCGGACACCCCGCCGCGAGCATGCCCGCCGGGTTCGGCGCCGACGGCTGCCCCGTCGGTCTCCATCTGGTGGCGCGGCACGGCGAAGAGGCACTGTTGCTGCGGGTGGCGCAAGCCGCCGAAGCCGTCCGGACCCACCCGGACCGAGAGCGGAGGACCTGGCATGAGAGGGACCGTCCACGGTGAACGCGTGATCCACGACACCCCGTGGGTGCGGTTGCGCTCACTGGACGTCGAGCAACCCGACGGCACCCGCGGCGACTACCACGTGGTCCGCCTGCGGGACCTCGCGGTCACCGCGGCCGTGGACGCCCGGCAGCGGGTCCTGATGATGTGGCGCCACCGTTTCGTCACGGACACCTGGGCCTGGGAGCTGCCCATGGGCCTGGTCGAGGACGGAGAACGGCCCGAGGCGGCGGCGCGGGAGCTGGAGGAGGAGACCGGGTGGCGGCCGGGGTCACTGCGGGAACTGGTCTACGCCGAGCCGGCGGCCGGTATCACCGACACCCGGCACTTCGTGTTCCGCACGGACGACGCCCGGCGCGTCGGCGAGCCCACGGAACAGAACGAGTCGGACCGCCTGGAGTGGATCCCCCTGACCGACGTGCCGGGACTCATCGCCCGCCGGGAGATCGTCAGCGGGGCCACGCTCGTCGGTGTCATGGCCCTGCTGCTGGCACGCTTCGACGAGACGTCGTCCGTACCGGGCCGGTGACTGTCTGTCAGACCCTTGGTCTAGGGTGATCAATCGCCAGGGCTTACGGGCTACTTGTGTACGGGGAAACGTGCGCGCGGAGAACGTGGCACGGGGAACGGGGATGATGGACACGACAGGGACAGGGAGCCCCGTCGGCTGGGCGGCCTCCGGCGCGGTGGGCCCGAACGTGGCGTACCGCAATCAGACACTGCAGTACCGGGACGTCGAGCTGAGCTTCGACGAGTCCGTGGAGTTCAGGACCGTCAGACAGCTGTGGTTCCAGGCGGCCGTGGCGTCGTTCCTGGTCTTCTTCGTGTTCGGTCTGCTGCCCGCCCTCCTGACGGCCGACGTCGACGCCGTCGGCCCCGGTCTGATTCTCTCGGTCATCATCTTCTGGGTGGTCTTCCTGCTGGTCCGGCAGAACGAGCCGATCTCGGAGTGGAAGACCCTCCTGGAGGACAAGGCCGCGGCCTCCTCCTCCGCGTACGCGACGATCTACGGCGCGCTGACCAGCCGCCGGATCCCCGTCACCGCCGTTCCCGCCCGGATCCGCAGCGACATCGCGCCGGAGGTCGTGCACAACCGACTGGTCGTCACCAGTGGCCGCTACGTGGCCTATGTGACCGTCTTCGCCTACGGCACCAGCCTCTACGTCGGCTGGACGATGTGGCGCAGCCGCTCCGGCGCCGTCGTGATCGGGCACTTCGTGAAGGATGTCGTCGCGTCGATGCTGAACCGCGCGGGCAGCCTCAACCAGATGCTGCGCACCGACCGGCCGCGCGCCATGCGGGAAGCGGTGCACTCGGCAGCCCGTGAAGGTGTGGAGATCGCGATCCAGGGCATCGAGGTGCCCCTGGCCTCGGCCTTCGGCCAGGAGCCCCCGGTCCGGTCGGCCTCGGCCCCGGCCGCCCCGCCCGGGCCTCCTGCCCCGCCCGTGTACCCGGCGGGGCAGCCCACGCCCGGGTATCCGGCGGCGGGTCCGACGGGTCACATACCCATGGCGCCGCCGGCACCGCCCGTCGCCCCGCACGCCCCGCTGGACACGAACGGGCAGCACTGGAACGGGAGTTGAGCGCCACTGACCGGGCGGCGGCCGGCGTGCTGACCGTGTCCGACGGGACGACCGTCTGGGCCTGGACGGCGGTACGCGTCGATGCCGCGGCCGATCTCACCGAGACCCGGGAGTACGCGGATCTCGCGGAGGACGACCGCCGGATCAAGGCGGTCGCCGCCGAGACGGCCTGGCTGACCGGCCAGTGGGGCACGGCACACGGCGAGCGCGTCGAGTTGCGCTACCTCTCCGATCCGGCGGAGCGGGGCATGACCTGCGCCCTGCTCGGCCGTGTGTCGGCGGCCACGCGCGACCGGGCGGAGGCGGCCGCGCTCGCGCTGCGCGCCCGGCTGGCCGCGCTGCCCCGCCATGTGCTCGCGAGCCCGGTCGAGGACCCGGCCGAGGTGGCACGGCTGCTGACCCCGTTCACGCCCGAGCCCGTCGCGGGTGTGGCCGAGATCCGCAAGCGGTACCGCGCCGGGGTGCCCAACCGTCCCGACGCGGGAGTGCGGTACTACCTGTCTCCCCAGCCGTTCACCGCGTCGGCGCCGCCGTGGGACGCGCTGTGGCGGGCGCTGGCCGAGCATCCGTACCCGGTGATGCTCACGGTCGGCCTGGAACCGTACGTCGTACCGGACGACCTCGGACCGCTGCTGCACCGCGTCGCCACGCAGTACGGCCGGCTCGGCACCCAGGGCCAGGTGCCTGACGGTCTGTGGTCGCCGGGCGCCCAGCTCGCCCCGGACGCCTTCGCGGTGGACGCGTCCCGGGTGTACGCCGACGCCGCGCGCCGCTACACCGGCCGCGCCTTCCGCATCCGGATCGCCCTGGCCTCGCCCGCGAGGCTGCCCGAGTCGCTGGCCGAGCTGGCCGGCGCGACGGTGTCCCCACAGGAACGGGCACGTGAGCAAGGCGTGCTCACGGAGACGTTCAGCGGTCCGGCGCACAGCGTGGCGTGGCCCGGCCCCGGTGAACTCCCGGCCGCCTGGCAGGGGTTGACCACCCTGGAACACGGACGCTGGGGCGGCGACCACGGGTGGCGGCTGCCCGAACCGCTCTCGCCGCAGTTGCGGCTCCTCGCGGAGCTGGTGGACGCCCGCGAAGCGGGAGCGGCGTTCCGGCTGCCACTGGCGGTGAACGGCCACATGACCGGGTTCCCGGTTCGGCGCCCCGGTCTCGCCGGTGAGACGGCGTACCGCGCGGACGGCCCCGCGCTCACCCTGGGCCGCCAGCTCGTCCACGACACCCCGGCCGGGCCTCTGGGCATCGGACTGGACGACCTCACTCGGCACGCCCTGTTCGTCGGGACCACCGGTTCGGGCAAGACGAACACGACCCTGGCGTTCTGCGAGCAGTTGTGGCGCGACCACCGGGTTCCGTTCCTCGTCATCGAGCCGGTCAACTCCGAGCTGGACGACTACCGCTGGCTCGCCACACGTCCCGGGTTCGAGGACCTCGTGGTGCTCACCGTGGGGGACGAGACCACGGCTCCCCTGCGCCTGAACCCCTTCGAGGTTCCGGCCGGGGTGCGCATCAGCACCCACGTGGCCGGGCTGCTGGCCTGCTTCGACGCGGCGTTCGGCCTGTGGGACCCGCTGCCGAACATCTACAACCGGGCGCTGCGGGCCACGTACGCGCGCAAGGGCGTCGTACCGACGGACATCGCGGGCCCCGACCACGAGTGGCCCACGCTGCGTGACTTCATCGCCGAGATGCGCCGGGAGTGCGAGCGGCTGGACTACTCCGGCGAGGTGCGGGACAACATCGTGGCCGCGTCCCGGCTGCGGGCCGAGTCGCTGGCCGAGGGCGCCTGCGGCAGCACGCTGGACGTGACGCGGTCCTACCCGGTGGCGGAACTGCTGCGCCGCCCGGTGGTTCTGGAGCTGGCGGCGATCGGCGACAACGAGAAGGAACAGTCGCTCGTGACCGCCCTGATCCTCCAGACGATGACCGAGCACTACAAGGCGAACCGCCCCGGCGGCTCGCTCTCCCACGTCACCGTGATCGAGGAGGCACACCGTCTGCTCGGGCGGCCCCTCGCCCAGTCCGGTGACGCGAAGGAGGGCAACGCCCAGGCGCGGGCGGCGCAGGCCTTCGCCAACACCCTCGCCGAGAACCGGAAGTACGGCGAGGGCGTGGTCATCGTCGAGCAGGTTCCCGGCAAGCTCGTGGAGGACGCGTACAAGAACACCAACCTCAAGGTCATGCACCGGCTGCCCGCCGCCGCCGATCGTGAGCTGATCGGCGGCACCATGCGCTTCTCCCCGGACCAGGAGCGCTACGCGGCCACCCTGGAGCCCTTTCACGCCTTCGCCCACCACGACCGCCTCGACCGCCCGGCTCTGATCACGGTGCCCGACGTCCGCGCGGCGGCGGCGCGGCAGGCGGGCGTGCACCGGGCTCCCTTGGCCACCTCCCCTGAACTGGCCTCCCGTTTCCGCGATTTCGCGGCGGAGGTGACGCCGGTGTCCGACGCCCTGTCCCCCTTTCCCGAGTGCGACGGCTGTGCCCACCGCTGTGCGTTCCGCTCCCGCGCGAGTACTGCCGTCTGGCCCGAGAACGCGAAGGATCTCAAGGAGCGGGTCGCTCGGTACCCCAAGTCCAAGCCGGAGCAGTCGGCCTGGTGGAGCGACACGGCGGACTGGGTCGCCGAGCTGGCGGACACGGTCCCCCTCCGGGACCCCGTCCCGGACGCCCTGCGCGACTACCGGGCCTGCGTCTTCATCCACCTGGCCCGCGCCGCCTGGCAGCGCAAGACCCTCCCGTGGGTCCGCCTCTACCGCACCCACACCACCCCCGGACCCTCCGCATGAACGACCGCCCCACGGAACAGCCACCACCCCCGGAGACAGCACCGGCCCCGACGGACGCGCCGGACCCGACAGGCGAACCGACAGAGGCTCCGGAACCGACGGAGCCCCCGCAGCCCCCGGACCCGCTGGAAGCACCAGAGCCGACGGCAGCCCAGGAGGACCTGGAAGCCCCGGAACCCACGGAGGCACCGACTCCGGCAGAGACACCTGCCCCTGGGGAGCACGGGGAACCCGACCCACCCGAGGCACCGACGGAGCCAAGCGATCCGACGGAACCAGTCGGGCGGAGGGAGCACCTGGAGCCGGCAGAACTCACCGAACCCATGGAGCCGCCAGAGCCCTCCGAGCCCGCGCAGCCGGCAGAACTCACCGAACCCACGCAGTCTGCGGAGCCCGTGGCTCCCGTGGACGCATCTGCCCCGGTGGAGCCAGAGCCCACGGACACGCCCCCACCGATCGAGGTCACGGAAGATCTCGGCGAAACCGGCGCCCCGGAGACCCCGGACACCCCGGGGGCGGCCGTCCCCGGGGACGCCCCGGATCCTTCAGAGGCACCGGCCGCCTCCGACGACACGGCCCCCGCCCCGCCGGAGGCACCCGCACCCGCGACGACCGAGTCGGACTCGGCACCCGAACCGCACCCCGTCGACAGCGAGGTGCCGGCGGAACCGGCAGTCGTCGAGCAGCCGAGCCGGACGGACGCGACGCAGGCCGCCCTGTCGGAGGCCCCCGACCCCTTCGAGGCCGAGGAGCCGGACGACACGGCGGAGGGCGGCTTCCTCGACTGGGCGCACGACGTGTTCTCCCACGTGGGGAAACCGGCCGATGTACCGGTGCCGAAGGAAGCGACGATCGACAGACCGGACTTCAACAATGTGGACCTGCCGGGCATGGGGCCCCTGATCGAGTACGGCACCCCTCTCGACCGCCCCGACGGCACACGCCTCCCCCTCTTCGACGGCCCACCGGCTCGGGAGCAGACGCAGCAGGGCATGCTCGACGACTGCGGAGTCATCGCGACCATGGGTGCGGTCGCCGGACACCGGCCCGAGTTGATCTCTCAGTGCGTTCGCGAGAACGACGACGGCACGTACGCGGTGACGCTCCACCAGACGAAGCATTCCTTCGATGGGGACTGGCGCCACTTTCACCCCACGGGTGCCGTCACGCACCTCACTGTCACGGCGGACCTCCCCGTCGAGGCCGGATTCCAGGAGCGCCCGGTGTACGCCACATCGGGCGGCAGCAATGTGGCTTGGCCCTCTGTCCTCGAGAAGGCGATCGCCGGGGTGGATCAGACATGGGACGACTCTCGGCCCAGACCGGATTCGGGATACGCGAGGCTGGACCGGGGCAGCAATCCCAACGTTCGCGCCGAACTGCTCGCCCAGCTCACCGGTGATACGGCCTACACCGAGGACTTCCCCACGACGTACGACATGCGGGGCCGCAGCCCGGACCGCCAGCTGGTGGATACCTTTCGCGAGAAGCTCGCCGAAGGGCGTCCCATACTCGTGGGCACCAACGCGCCCAAGGACGACCCGGCGCCCCTGCCCCACAAGCTCTTCCCGAAGCACGCCTACGAAGTGACCAAGATGGATGACCGGGGTCTGGTGCATCTGCGGAACCCGCACAATCGCACGAACCCAGACCCGATGACCGTCAGCCAGTTCAAGCAACACTTCAAGAACCGCTACACGACAACGGAGTGACACAGTGATCGACCAACTCGCGCTGCGCAGCGGAGTTCCGCGCCAGACCGAGGACGCCTGGTTCGCCGTACGCCACCTGTACGCCCCCGTCGGCCGGCCCACCAGGGTCTACCTGATCGTCGCAACCGACGAGGAGCGGGAATTCGAGCTGGGCATCGGCGACACGTTCCCCGTCCGGGACGCCACCTGGACCTTCGAGCGCATCGAGAAGCCGGCCACCGGCGACGACCAGTACGTGGTCCTGCGCAAGGTCGAGCCCACGCCCGCCGCGGGCTGAGGGAATCGCCGTACGGCACGGCGGGCGCCCCCCCTGAAGTTCCCCTTGGCAAACTTATGCATACGCATATATTGTCCAAGCATGTAATCGCCGCGCGCCGCGCACCCATGCGTCGCGTACGGAGAGGCCACGTACCCAGGGGGACACCATGACCCGACGTTTCCTGTTCGTCCTCGGCAGCAGCCGGTCGGACGGCAACTCCGAGACGCTGGCCCGCGCGGCCGCCGAGCAGTTGCCCGAGGACGTCGAACAGCACTGGCTGGACCTCACCGAGCACCCGCTGCCCGACTTCGCGGATCTGCGGCACGACAGCGACCACGTACGGCCCCGGGGCGACAACAGGGCGCTGCTGCTGGACGCCACGCTCGCGGCCACGGACCTCGTGATCGTGTCGCCGCTGTACTGGTACTCCGTGTCCGCCCAGGTCAAGCGGTACCTCGACCACTGGTCCGGCTGGCTGCGCACCCCCGGGGTCGACTTCAAGGCCACGATGGCCGGCCGCACCCTCTGGGGCGTCACCGCGCTCGCGCACCACGAGGAGGAGGTCGCCGAGCCGCTCATCGGCACGCTCAACCACTCCGCCGCGTATCTGGGCATGCGGTTCGGCGGAGTCCTGCTGGGCAACGGCAGCAAGCCCGGTGACGTGCTCCGCGACACGGCGGCCCTCGCCCGCGCGAAGACGTTCTTCACCGGGCCCGGCGAGCAGCCGTACGCCCGCTTCCCGTACGACACCGAGCCCACTGCCGCCTGAAGTGCTCTCAGGCGGTGATGTCCTTCGCCGTGAACCTCGCCCACGCCGCCGACCCGAACACCGCCGCGTACAGGGCCTGGAGGCCGAGGTTGCGCTGGAGGTCGTCCCAGTAGACCGGCTCGCGCATGAGGTCGGCGAAGGAGAGCCAGTAGTGGGAGAAGAAGTACGGGTGGAGGGCGTCGAGCTGGGGGATCTGGTCGAGGATCTGGACGGTGATGAGAAGCCCGACCGTGGTGGCCATCGCGGCGATACCGCTGTTGGTGAGGGTGGAGATGAACAGGCCGAGGGCCGCCACCCCGATCAGTGAGGCGGCCACCGCCAGGGCGATCAGCAGGGCCCGCAGCAGGCCCTCGGAGAAGCTGATACGCGTACCGGAGATCGTCGTCAGGTCCCCGAGCGGGAACAGCAGCGCCCCCACCGCCAGCGCGGAGGCGGCCACCACGAGGGTCGCGACCAGGCAGAACGTCATGGTCGTCGCGTACTTGGTGAGCAGCAGCCGGGTGCGGCCGGCCGGCGAGACCAGCAGATAGCGCAGGGTGCCCGCGTTCGCCTCGCCCGCGATCGCGTCCCCGGCGATCACGCCCACGGCCATCGGCAGGAAGAAGGGGAGCGTCGCGGCCAGGGCCGTGAACACCAGGAACAGTCCGTTGTTGGTGATCTGCGCGATGAACGCGGGCCCGCCACCGCCGTCCGGGCCGCCTCCCGCCGACGACCCGTCTCCCGTCTCGATCCGCACCGCGATGCCGACGAGGATCGGCACCGCCGCGAGCACACCCAGCAGCGCGATCGTCCGCCACCGCCGGAAGGTGGTCACCAGCTCACTGCGGAATAGCCCGAAGGTCCAGAGGAGGCCGGGCGTGCGGACGGCGGCGACGGACACGGCAGGAGCAGAAGTAGAAGTAGAAGTAGCCGTGGTCGCCGGAGGCGGCTCCGGCGTATCAACCCGCGACATCGAAGCCCTCCCCCGTGAGTGCCACGAACGCGTCCTCCAGCGAGGCGCGTTCGAGGGCGAAGCCGCGGACGCGGACGCCTGCGGTGACCAGTGCGGCGTTCAGTTCGGCGAGGTCCCGGTCGGGGGCCGGTGGTTCCGCCGTCACCCGGCCTCCCCCGCCGGTCCGCCGCACGGCGAGCCCGTCGGCCCCGGCACCCTCACCCCCGGCACCCTCACCTCCGGCACCGTCGCCCTCGGTCACGACCACGTCCCCGAGGCCCTGTTCCTTGAGCACCCGGGCCGCGTCCGCGGTGTCGGGGGTGATGACGACGAGACGGCCGCGCGCCCCGGCGGCCAGCTCGCTCACCGGTCCCTGCACGACGAGCCGGCCCCGGGCCATGACGGCGGCGTGGGTGCACACCTGCTCGATCTCGTCGAGCAGGTGCGAGGAGAGGAAGACGGTCGTGCCGTCGGACGCCAACTCCCGTACCAGCGAGCGGATCTCGCGCATCCCCTGCGGGTCGAGACCGTTCGTCGGCTCGTCCAGGACGAGGAGGCGGCGTGGCTGGAGCAGCGCCGCCGCGAGGCCGAGGCGCTGCTTCATGCCCAGGGAGTACGCCTTCGCCTTCTTGCCTGCGGCGGCCGCGAGTCCCACCCGGTCGAGCGCGGCGCCGACCCGTGCGCGCCGGGTGCGCGGGTCGGCGGTCGGGTCGGCGGAGTCGTAGCGCAGCAGGTTGTCGCGGCCGGAGAGGAAGCCGTAGAGCGCGGGGCCCTCGATGAGCGCGCCCACGTGCGGGAGCACCGTCCGGGTGGAGCGGGGCATGGGCAGGCCGAGAACCCGGGCGGTGCCCGAGGTCGGCTCGATCAGGCCCATCAGCATGCGGATGGTGGTGGTCTTGCCCGAGCCGTTCGGGCCGAGGAAGCCGAAGACGCTGCCGCTGGGCACGGTCAGCTCCAGGTGGTCCACGGCCACCTGGCCGCCGCGGAAGGTCTTGGTCAGCCCCTGGGTGTGAATGGCTGCGTCGGTCATGGCTCCCCTCGGGTACGGCCGGTGGGCCGGGGGCGGCGGTGTCGCCGTCCCCGGCCCACCGGCCGGCGTCGCTACTTCGCCGCGTCGGCCGCCTTCACCAGCGCGTCCTTGGTGACGGCACCCGCGTACACCTTGCCGTCCTCGGTGAACAGGACGTTGACCAGCCGGGTCTTGAAGACCGTACCCGAGCCGAACTCGCCCTTGACCGGGTCGCCGAGGGAGTTCAGGAACCCGTCGACCCGGGCGTCGCCGGAGGACTCGCCGCCGGTGGACATGCCGCCGCCCTCGCCGCCGTCGAACACGGCGATGGTGCTCCAGCCCTTGCCGATCGTCTTCAGCCCGTCGAGCCCGCTCGCGAACTCCTCCCCGGAACCCTTCTCGGAGCCCTTCCCGGAGTCGCGGGGGCCCTTGCTCTCCTTGCGGGACTCGGTGTTCTTCCCGTCCTTGAACCCCTCGCCCTTGCCGGGCTCCCCGAACACGGAGTCGCCGAACCCGGACGCGTGGCCGTCCTGCTTCCCGGCCTCGTCGGCCTCGGTGACCTTGGCGCCCTTCGGCGGGGTGAAGTCGAACGTCGAGGCGCTCGGCTTGCCGAAGTCGACCTTCGTGAAGCCCGCGTCCACGACGGCCGAGCCGCCGCTCGCCGGGGTGAGCGTGAACTTCAGCGGCAGCCCCGTCTTCGCGTCGACGGCGATCGAGATCGCCCCGACGGTCGAACCGGACTGCTTGGGCTCGATCACCAGCTTGTACGCGTCCCGCCCGGCGACCCGCGCGGTCCCGTCGACGGTCACGGACGTGGTGTCGTCCACGGCCTTCAGGGCTTCCTCGGCGAGCTGCTGCGGTGTCGCCGGCACGTCCTCGGACGCGTCGGGGGCGCCCTTGGGCCCCCGCTGGTCCTTGCCCTCGCCGGCGTCGGTCGCGTGGTACACCTCGTTCGAGGCGCTGTCGTACGCCCACAGGTCGTCGCCGTTGTGGATGACGCTGTACTCGGCGGCGTCGTCCAGCAGCGACAGCTTCTGCTTGTCGGGGCCATCGGTGGCGACCCGCAACGTGTGGGTGCCGGCGGCGAGTTCGAGGAGCTTGGCGGAGGGGTCGGCGGCCGATCCGCCGTCTCCCCCGGAGGGTGCCTGCGAGACGAGGCCGTCCGCGAGGCCGCCCAGGTCGGGGAGGCCGAGGTCCGTGGTGATCTTCACCGTGCCGGACACCTGCTCCACGTCCGAGGCGGCGATCTTCTCGATGAGTTCCTGCGCGCTGATCTTCGGCAGATCGGGGTCACCGGAGCCGGCGAAGGCCGGGACGAGCCCAATGGTCGCGGCGGCGACGCCCAGCACGGTGACCGGGACGACGTACCGCGCGGCCTTGCGTCGCCGTGCCGAACGCATCTCCTCGGCCTCGGCCGCGAGCACGGCGGCGTCGCCGGACCGGGCGCTGTCGTCGGTTTCGTACGGTGCCATGTGTGCCTTACCTCCGTCGTCGGCGGCGGCATCTTCTCGGAGCCGCCATTCTCACCCGAATCGGTGAGGAGTGGTGATACCCATCTGACCAAATCGGCCGGGGAGAAGCGTCAGACTCCGGGCTCAACTCGGCGTACTGCTACGGGATGACACAACGGGCCGGAGCGTCCACCCGACCCGTAGGGGTCGTCCGGGGGGACACGCCACCGGCGGTGCGTTCCGGAGTACCCCGACGGCCCCCGACCCACGCCTGCCGGCCGGCACGGGCAGGGTGCTCGGGAAAGGCCGGCCTGCGGCGGCGGGCCCGGTGTCGGGCAGGGGGCACCGCGTGGCCCATGCCGAGGGGGACGGGCCGGGAGTGCAGGGCCGAGGCGGGCCGGGGGTAGCCGACCGCGAACGTCCGCCGAGCGTCGGCGGCCGACGGGCGACCGGTATGAGGCCCCGCCTCCGGCCGACCGGCACGAACCCAGCCGCCGCGGAGGGGCCGGCCGACGCGGAAAAGCCGGCCGACGCGGAGGAGCCGGCCGACGCGTCGGCCGGGGACCCGCGAGGGGGCTAGCCAGCCCGGTGCACCACCGCGTCACACAGTTCCACCAGGGCCGCCTTCGCGTCGCACTCCGGGAGCGGTGCCAGGGCGGCCCGAGCCTCCTCCGCGTAGCGGACCGTGTCGCGGCGGGCCTGCTCCAGCGCGGGGTGGACGCGGAGGCGGGCCAGGGCATCGGCGAGGCGGGCGTCGTCGGTCAGGTCGGAGTCGAGCAGTTCGCACAGGGCGATGTCGTCCGCCAGCCCCAGCCGCCCCGCCCGCTCGCGCAGCCGCAGCACCGGCATGGTCGGCACATGCTCACGGAGGTCCGTGCCGGGCGTCTTGCCGGACTCGTGCGAGTCGGAAGCGACGTCGAGGACGTCGTCCGCGAGCTGGAAGGCCACGCCGAGCCGCTCCCCGTACTGGGTCAGCACGTCGACCACGGTCTCGTCGGCCCCCGCCATCAGCGCGCCGAGCCGCCCGGCGACCGCGACCAGCGATCCGGTCTTGCCGCCGAGGACATCGAGGTAGTGCTCGATCGGGTCGCGCCCGTCACGCGGTCCGGCGGTCTCCAGGATCTGCCCGGTGACCAGCCGCTCGAAGGCCTCGGCCTGGATGCGGACGGCGTCGGGACCGAGGTCGGCGAGGACGTGCGAGGCGCGGGCGAAGAGGAAGTCGCCGGTGAGGACGGCGAGGGAGTTGTCCCAGCGGGCGTTGGCGCTCGGCACACCCCGGCGCACCTCGGCCTCGTCCATCACGTCGTCGTGGTACAGCGTGGCGAGATGCGTCAGCTCGACCACCACCGCCGAGGGCACGACACCCGGCGCGTAGGGGTCGCCGAACTGCGCCGCGAGCATCACCAGCAGCGGGCGGAACCGCTTGCCGCCCGCGCGCAGCAGATGCTGGGCGGCCTCCTGGATGAACGGGACCTCGCTCTTGGTCGCCTCCAGCAGACCCTCCTCGACGGCCGCCATTCCGGCCTGGACATCGGCTTCGAGAGCCTGGTCCCGCGCGCTCAGCCCGAACGGCTCGACGACGGTCACGAGGGTTCTCCTGTCTGCTGACGTCTGATGACGGTCACACGGTCGGTCTAGGTCGCTCTCACGGTCGATGACACGGTTTGTCGATCTGTCGCTGTCATCACCCGAGTCAGCGTATCCGGTCACCTTTCGATCACCGCGAGCGCCCACGGCTTCGCCTCGAGTGGTATGGGACCGCACTCCTCCCATTCTTGATCAACTGATACACGCCGATATCCATCGACGCGCATGCCGCACCTGTCCGCGCACCCACCGGCACCCCTGCCCGCACCCTGCTCCGCACCCCCGCCCACGCATCCGCTCGCGCGCCCGCCCGCGCCCACCCGCGAACGGATACCCGCCCTCCCCCGCGGAACGCCTCCGCGCCTCGCTCACCGCCTCGCCCGCACCCCAGCCCTCACCCCCGCCCCACCGCGTCCCACCCCGAGCCGGCCGATTCCCCACGCACTCGACCACCCATTTCTAACCTTTTGCACCCTTTCCCCTTGGCCCGAGTTGACCGATTTGCCGCTTACTTTCATTTCACCCGACTCCTCCCGTGAGTTGAGTCACCAGCCGCCGTCGACCCTCCGCGCGAGACCCACACCCCGCGCCGTCGACTTTCCCTTTGCGCTAGGCAAGTTGAGCCGCGAAACAGATAGCCGATCTTGGGTCGAATCACAGCAAACTCAAGGTCAACTGGATCAAAGCGCCAAACCGGGACTTGTTCCAGTCGTGTGCTCTCGCATACGTTCACACCTCGTCCGGACGGACCGCCGAATCCTGCCGCCGCCCCGGACTCCCCACCCATCACCACTCATCCACGCACGGCAGGAGCGGGGGACCCAGGTAAGCCGTCGGTCCGATGACCCCCAATCGGACCGGCTAGGGGTGAAGCCACGCGCAGTACGCCCGGCGGACGCGGCACGCACAGCGACCGCCGGGACGACGCGCGAGGCCGGGCATCTCCAGCCCGAACCCGACAGCTCACCTCGCAGGCGACGGAGAGGAATTCAGCATGCCCGCACAAGGCAAACACCGTCGTCCCCGAAGCAACGCGCTGACCCGCGGCATCGTCGCCGCCGGCACCGGCGGGGCCGCGCTGGCCCTTCCGCTCACGGTCGCCACGACCGCGAACGCCGCCGCCCCGGCCCAGGCCGCCACCTCCGTGCAGTCGGCCCCGCAGGCCGCGCCCGCCGCGGTGCTGCCCAAGTCCACGACGTACACCGTGGTCTCCGGCGACACGCTCTCCTCCATCGCGCGCAAGCACCACACCAAGGGCGGCTGGCAGCAGCTCTACAAGAACAACCGCGCGGCCATCGGCGACAACCCGGCGCTCATCCGGCCGGGCCTGAAGCTGAAGCTGAACGGGACCAAGGCGGCCACGGCCCAGAAGTCGTCGACCGCGTCCAAGACGTCCACGGCCACGCAGGCCTCGGCCAAGACGTACGCGAACAACCTCGACGGCTGGATCCGCGAGTCGCTGGACATCATGGCGCAGAAGGGAATCCCCGGGACGTACAACGGGATCTACCGCAACATCATCCGCGAGTCCTCGGGCAACCCGCTGGCGATCAACAACTGGGACTCCAACGCCGCCGCGGGCACCCCCTCGAAGGGCCTCCTCCAGGTCATCGACCCGACGTTCGCCGCGTACCACGTCTCCGGCACCCCGTACGACCCGTACGACCCGGTCGCGAACATCACGGCGGCGTGCAACTACGCCGCCGACCGGTACGGCTCGATCGACAACGTCTTCGGCGCCTACTGAGCCCTGCGGCTCCCCCTTCTCCATCTGTTCCCCTGGGCCGGCGGGCCCAGGGGAACAGCCCGTTCACGGGAAGAGTCGCTCCAGCACCACCGCGATGCCGTCGTCCTCGTTGGAGAGGGTCACCTCGTCGGCGACGGCCTTGAGTTCGGGGTGGGCGTTGGCCATGGCGACCCCGTGCGCGGCCCAGTCGAACATCGGGATGTCGTTGGGCATGTCACCGAAGGCGATGGTCCGGTCCGAGGTCAGCCCGAGATGGTCGGCGGCCAGGGCGAGGCCCGTCGCCTTCGTGATGCCGCACGGCTGGAGTTCGACGGTGCCGGGCCCCGACATGGTGACCGTCGCCAGCGAGCCGACCGCCATCCGCGCCGCCGACGCCAACTCGTCGTCCGACAGATAGGGATGGCGCAGCAGCACCTTGCTGATCGGCTCGCACCACAGATCGTCCCGGCGCGGCACCTGGACCGCGGGCAGCGTGGGGTGGGGCATGAGGTAGCCGGGCTCGATCAGGGTGAGGCCGTCGACCCCGTCCTGGTCGACGGCGGCGTACACCTGTCCGACCTCGGCCTCGATCTTGCCGAGCGCGGTCTCGGCGAGCTCCCGGTCCAGGGTGACGGACCAGAGCAGCCGGTCCGCGCCGTGGTCGTACAACTGCGCGCCCTGTCCGCACACCGCGAGCCCCCTGCCGCCGAGATCCTCCAGCAGTGGGCGCACTCTGGGCGCCGGCCGTCCTGTCACCACGAGGTGCCGGGCACCCGCCCCCGTGGCCCGCGCCAGCGCGGCGAGGGACCGGTCGGAGAGCGTGTCGTCACTGCGCAGGAGCGTTCCGTCCAGGTCAGTGGCGATGAGTGAATATGCGGTGGGAGCGGCCATGATCAGAGAATACGGATGCCACACCCCATCGGTTCGACGGGAACCGGACGACGTCCGGCATCCCGACCACCGTGACCGGCCCCCACGTCAACATCCTTTGCCCGAACGGTAGTTCAGCGGCGCGCTCGCGGCCTGCGGGCCCGGGCACCGCCTCCCGCCGATCACGGACACGCCCTCCCGCCCCTGCGTCGCCGGGGGGATGCCGTGTCAGCCGCAATGACGCGGACCCCGTCCCGCACCCTGCCTCCACCACCGGCACCCCCGCGACCCCGCAACCCCGCCGCCGGCGATCCCGTGCAGTTCCGTACGTCCGCCCTACGTCCGCTCGCACCTCCGTCCACACCTCCGTCCGTACGCCGTCAAGGCCCCGCGCCCCGACCGCGGGCCCACACCCACGACTCGGCGCGCACGACCCGCGCCACCTCCCGCCACCACGGCCGGGCCGGTCCGGGCGGCGGCCGGGGCGTAGCCGTGGCCGGTTTCGCGGGGGCGCGCCGACGGCCACCACGCCCCGGCCGCGCGCCACCACACGCACCCGCGCGCCGGTCTTGGCCACCGCCAGGACCGCGGGGTCCACCCCCGTACGCGGACCCGTACCCGGACTCGACCCCCGCCCCGGCTCACCCGAACCACCCGAGCCCTCCAGGCCACCCGCGCCACCCGAGCCACCCGGGGAGGACCAAGCCGGAACCTTTCTCCCGCTCTCCCCTCTATGGGGACATTGCGAACTCTTCAGACACTCCCCGATCTTGGCACCGCCCCGTAACGTGTGCCGCGACCAGAGGAACGACGGAAAGCACGAGAGCGAGGCAGCACCCGATGCCCCCCTTCGATGTCCCCGAAGGTGATCCCTTCGACGTCCCCGAGGGCCACCCCTTCGGGCCGCACAACCTCCCCTACGGCGTCTTCTCCCCCGCCGGCTCCGACGCCCGTACGGTCGGCGTCCGCCTCGGCGACCACGTCCTGGACGCCGCCGCGGCGGCCCACGCCCTCGGCTCCCCGTACGGGGCGCTGCTGGCCCACCCCACGCTCAACCCACTGCTGGCGGCGGGCCGTACCGCCTGGTCGGACCTCCGCCGGGCGCTGACCGCGTGGCTCACGGTGCCCTCGCACCGGGAGACGATCGCGCCACACTTCCACGCGCTGTCCGGCGTACGCCTTCATCTGCCGTTCGAGGTGGCCGACTACGTCGACTTCTACGCCTCCGAGAACCACGCGCGGAACGTGGGCCGGATCTTCCGGCCCGACTCCCCGGACCCGCTGACCCCCAACTGGAAGCACCTGCCGATCGGTTACCACGGCCGGTCCGGCACGGTGGTCGTCTCCGGCACGGAGGTGGTGCGGCCGTCCGGGCAGCGCAAGGCACCCGCCGATCCGGCGCCCGTGTTCGGCCCGTCGGTACGCCTCGACATCGAGGCGGAGGTCGGCTTCGTGGTGGGCGTCCCCTCGGAGATGGGGCGGCCGGTGGGGCTGCGGGACTACCGCGACCACGTCTTCGGGC
Source organism: Streptomyces sp. NPDC057438 (assembly GCF_042802995.1). Taxonomy (NCBI): domain Bacteria; kingdom Bacillati; phylum Actinomycetota; class Actinomycetes; order Kitasatosporales; family Streptomycetaceae; genus Streptomyces; species Streptomyces sp. NPDC057438. Next base: position 139,067 of record NZ_JBHVDD010000001.1, on the reverse strand, counting down.
TCTGCCTGCTCAACGACTGGTCCGCCCGCGACCTGCAGGCCTGGGAGTACGTTCCGCTCGGCCCGTTCCTCGGGAAGTCCTTCGCGACGTCGGTGTCGGCGTGGATCACTCCGCTGGAGGCGCTGGACGAGGCGCGGGTGTCACCGCCGGAGCGCACGCACCCCCTCCTGCCCTATCTGGACGACTCAGGGCCGGACGTCGACCTCGGGGGGTACGACCTCCGGATCAGCGTCGCGATCAACGGGCAGGTCGTCTCGGAGCCGCCGTTCTCCACGATGTACTGGACGGCCGCGCAGCAGCTGGCCCACATGACGGTCAACGGAGCGTCCCTGCGTACGGGCGACCTCTACGGGTCCGGCACCGTCAGCGGAGCGGAGCCGGGCCAGCGGGGCTCGCTGCTGGAACTCACCTGGAACGGGCGGGACGTCCTGGACCTCCCCGACGGCAAGCGCACGTTCCTGGAGGACGGCGACGAGGTCACCCTCACGGCCTGGGCACCGGGCCCGGGCGGGACACGGGTGGGGCTGGGCGAGGTCAGCGGACGGATCCGGGCCCGGGACTAGAGGACGCCGGAGGCGGGACGGGGTGGTGCCGGGGGCGGCGGGTAGACGGACCGGATCGCGTGCGCTCGGTGCTCCGGCGGCTGGGGGCGGCGCCTCGCCGTAAGGGCGGCACCTCGTCGGCAGCGCCGCGCTCGCCGCGGATGCTCGCGCCGTTCCCCGCGCCCCTCGGAGGCGCGCGGCCGCTGCCTCCGCCCGCCCGCCATACGACGTCGGCCATGCGTGTCGACGCGTTCCGGCCACCGGCCCCGGGTCCCAGCCACTGACCCTCTCATCCCACCCCCTGGACAACCCGGTGGCAGATCTTCCTCATGCGCCCGGAAAACCCCAGTTCAGAGCAGCCCGACCCGGTCGGCGACATGGCGCAACACTCCGGCAACATTTCCTTCCCCACCATTTCGGTATGGTTCGAAACATGCCACCCACCGACCGCGTCCGAGAGCACGCCGGCCAGGGCGCGACCACCGTCGCCGCCCACCGTGCGCGCCGTCGGCTGCGTGCGGACCAGGCGCGGCAGCTCGCCGACCTCCTGCGCCGCCAGCTCCTCACCGGCGGCTTCGGGGACGGCCCCCTCCCCCACGAGTCCACCCTCGCCACCGACTACCGCGCGACCCGCAACACGGTCCGCGAGGCCCTGGACCTGCTGCGCGCCGAGGGCCTGGTGGAACGGTTCCCCGGCGTCGGCACCGTCGTCGTCGCCCGGAAGTACCCCCACGGGCTCGACCGTCTGAAGGGACTCGCGGAAACCCTCCGCGAACACGGCACGGTCACCAACGAGGTCCGCACCATGGGCCCCGCCCCGGCCCCCGCCCCCGTGGCCGACCGCCTCCACCTCCCGCCCGGCACCGACGTCCTCTACATCGAACGCCTGCGCCGGCTGAACGGCCTCCCCCTCTCCCTCGACCTCACCTACATCCCCCTCGCCCTCGGCTCCCTGGACCTCGGCACGGCACTCCTCGGCGCCGACCTGGAGAACACCGACGTCTTCCGCCTCCTGGAGACGATCACCGGCCACCGCCTCGGCCACGCCGAGATCACCCTGGAGGCGGTGAACGCGGACACCCGCTCCGCCGCCGTGCTCGAAGCCCCGCGCGGCTCGGCCGTCCTGATGCTGGAACGGCTCACCCACCTCGCCGACGGCCGGCCCGTCGACCTGGAGTTCATCCGCTTCCGGGGCGACCGCATCTCGATGAGCGGTCTGCTGCACCGCTCCCTCTGACAACCCCCCGCAACAGCCCCTGTTCCGCCCCTCCCTGGAGACAGCCATGCCTTTGGCGCCCCAGCGGGCCGACGTGCCCGTGACCATCGACGAGTCGAAGTGCATCGACGGCTGCACCCTCTGCGTGGACATGTGCCCGCTGGACTCCCTGGCCATCGACGAGAGCAACGGCAAGGCGTACATGCACGTCGACGAGTGCTGGTACTGCGGCCCGTGCGCGGCCCGCTGCCCCACCGGCGCCGTCACGGTCAACATGCCCTACCTGCTCCGCTGAACGCTCCGGTGAGAGGCCCGAACTCCCATGAAGACCACCACAGCCACCACAGCAGTCACCCTGGCCACAGCCCTCCTGCTGCCCCTGACGCTGACCGCCTGCGGCAACGGCAGTGACACCGCGGCGGACGGCGGGACGGTCACCGTCACCGTCGGCTACCAGTCCAAGACCATCAACACCGTCACCGCCGGCACCCTCCTGCGCTCCCTCGGCTACTTCGAGGACGAGCTGAACGCGCTCGGCGGCAAGACCACGTACAAGGTCGACTGGCAGGACTACGCCACCGGCGCCCCCATCACCGCCCAGATGACCGCCGGGAAAATAGACATCGGCTCGATGGGCGACTTCCCGCTGCTGCTCAACGCGGCCCGCGGCAAGCAGCTCGGCAAGCCCACCCGGCTCGTCGCGGCCACCGGCTACAACCTCCGGGGCGGCCTCAACACCATCGTCACGGCCCCGGACTCGAAGCTGGGCACGCTCACGGACCTGAAGGGCAAGAAGGTCTCGACGAGCATCGGGTCTGCGGCCGACGGCACCCTCGTACGAGCGCTGCGCGACGCCGGCCTCGACCCCGACAAGGACATCGAGAAGCTCAACCAGCAGCCGGCCGTCGGCGCCTCCGCGCTCTCCGGCGGCAGCACCGACGCGCTGTCGCAGTTCGTGGCCTGGCCCGGCCTGCTCACGTACCAGGGCAAGGCGAAGGCCCTGTACGACGGGGCCCAGCTGGATCTGCCGACCTTCCACGGCGTGACCGCCCGCGAGGACTTCGCGCAGCAGCGGCCGGCCGTCCTGGAAGCCTTCCTCAAGGCCCAGGCCAAGGCCACGGACTACCTCCACGAGCACCCCGTCGAGGCCGCCGAGAAGGTCGCCGACGCCACCGGCCTGCCCGCCGAGGTCGTCTACCTCTACAACGGCGCCCACGGCATCGCGACCTTCGACCCCGCGCTGAAGCCCGCTCTGATCGCCGCCCTGAAGAAGGACGTACCGATCCTCAAGGCCGCGAAGCTGACGGGCGACGTGGACGTGGACTCCTTCGTCGACGACCGTTACGTGCGCAAGGCGCTCGGCGCCTCGTACGAGAAGCAGCTCGCGGCGGAACCCGCCCCGGCCGCGAGCGAGGTCTGGCCGAAGAACGCCGAGGAGACCACGTCGTTCAAGACACCCGCCGACCTCCTCGCCTACGTCGCCGGGCACAAGGACGGCATCCGCGCCGCGTACGTCCCGGACGCCACCACCGGCACCCAGTGGTTCGCCGACAAGGCGGTGTGGGTGGCCGACGGCGACCGGCTGCTGCCCTTCGTCGCCCCCGCCACGGCGAAGGCGTACGTCGCCGGACACGACGGCGCCGAGGTCATCACCTACGCCGCCGCGCTGAAGCGGGCGTCGTGAGCCGCCCCGCGAAAGCGGGCGCCCGGCGTCTGCGGAGCCCCGGCCCCCGCCCCGTCGCCCGCCACGCCCTGCGCGCCCTGTCCCTGGTCGGGGCCCTCGCCCTGTGGCAGCTGCTGACCAGCCTGGACGTCGACGTGTGGCTGCGCTTCTCGCAGTTCCCCACCGTCACGGACGTGGCGCACGCCTTCGCGGACCGGGTGACCGGGCCGGACTACTGGACCGACCTGACCGACAGCCTCACCCGCATCCTCACCGGCTTCCTGCTGGCGGCGGTGCTGGGGGTGGCGGCGGGCATCCTCGTCGCCCGGTCCCGCCTCGCCGCGGACCTGCTCGGGCCGGTCCTGGAGGTGATCCGCCCGATCCCCGCGATCGCCCTCGTCCCGGTGGCGATCCTGCTGTTCCCCTCCAACGAGCAGGGCATCGTCTTCATCACCTTCACCGCCGCCTTCTTCCCGGTCCTGGTCTCCACCCGGCACGCCGTACGCGCCCTGACGCCGGTGTGGGAGGAGGCGGTCCGCACGATGGGCGGCGGCCGGTGGCGGATCCTCGCCTCGGTCGTCCTGCCGGGCGCGCTGCCGGGCATCTTCGGCGGCCTGTCGGTCGGTATCGGGGTGTCGTGGATCTGTGTGATCTCCGCCGAGATGATCTCCGGGCAGTACGGCGTCGGCTACCGCACCTGGCAGGACTACACGGTCGTCGACTACCCCGGTGTCTTCGTCGGCATGGCCACGATCGGGGTGCTGGGCTGGCTGACGTCCACCGCCGTGGAACTGGTCGGCCGCCGCCTGACCCACTGGCTGCCCCGGACGTCCACCGCCCCCGCCACCCGCCCCCGGGGACCGCGCCCGACCGACCGGCCCACCACCGCCCCGCGGACCGCCGTACCGCAGGCCACCGCCCCCGCCGCGGCCGACCTCGAGGAGGCACGTGATGAGCACCTCGTCTGAGACCCCGGCCCAGGTCCGTCCGCGCACACCGGCGACGGACGCCGGGGAGAGCACGCGGACACCGGCACCGGACGCCGGGGAGAGCACGGCGACACCGGCACCGGCCGGTGAGGAGCGGCGGGCGGTGGGGGCCGTCGGGCGCGGCACCCGCCTCGCCCTGAACCGCGCCGACCTCGGCCGGCCCGACGCCGTCGCCCTGACGGACGTGGGCCTGGACATCGCCCCCGGCGAGATCCTCACCGTCGTCGGCCCGTCCGGCTGCGGCAAGTCGACCCTCCTGCGCACCCTGGCGGGCCTGCTGCCGCCGCTCGCCGGAGAGATCACCCACGACGGGGCCCCGCTGACCGGGCCCTCCGCCGAGCGCGCCCTCGTCTTCCAGGAGGACGCCCTCCTGCCCTGGCGCACGCTGCGCGCCAACGTCGAACTCCCGCTCGCCATCCGGGGCCTGCCTCGCGCCGAACGCCGTAGCCAGGCGGAGCAGTGGCTGTCCCGGGTCGGGCTCGCCGAGTACACCCGGCAGCTCCCGCACCGCGTCTCCGGCGGACAACGCCAGCGCGCACAGCTGGCCCGCGCGCTCGCCGGGCGCCCCCGCGCCGTCCTCATGGACGAGCCGTTCGGCGCGCTCGACGCCCAGACCCGCGCCGGGATGCAGGACCTGCTGGTGGAGGTGTTGCGGGGCACGGGCGCCACGGTCGTCTTCGTCACCCACGACGTGGACGAGGCCCTGTTCCTCGGCGACCGCGTCGCCCTCCTCGGCTCCGGCCGGCTGACCGCCGTACGGGACGTGCCGCGCCCCCGCGACCGCACAGCCCACGACGACCCGGCGCGCGCGGCCCTGCGCCGCGACGTCCTGACCTCGCTCGGCGACTGAGCGATCGCGTACCGGAGCGTCCGAGCAAGCGAGCACCCGAGCAAGCGAGCACCCGAGCACCCGAGCACCCGAGCACCCGAGCACCCGAGCACCCGAGCGACCAGACACCCGAAAGGCACCCCGGTGGACACGGTGGAGACCCCCCTCACGATCCCGGCGCTCGCCGACGCCGAGGAGCTGACCTGCGATGTCCTCGTCATCGGCGGCGGCACCGCCGGCACCATGGCGGCCCTGACCGCCGCCGAGCACGGCGCGGACGTCCTGCTCCTGGAGAAGGCGCACGTACGCCACTCCGGCGCCCTCGCCATGGGCATGGACGGCGTCAACAACGCCGTCATCCCGGGCCGCGCCGAGCCGGACGACTACGTCGCCGAGATCACCCGCGCCAACGACGGCATCGTCGACCAGTCCACGGTCCGCCAGACCGCCACCCGCGGCTTCGACATGGTCCGCCGGCTGGAGTCGTACGGGGTGAAGTTCGAGAAGGACGAGCACAACGAGTACGCGGTCCGCCAGGTCCACCGCTCCGGCTCGTACGTGCTGCCGATGCCGGAGGGCAAGGACGTCAAGAAGGTCCTGTACCGGCAGCTGCGGCGCCGGGAGATGCGGGAGAGGATCCGCATCGAGAACCGGGTGATGCCGGTGCGCGTGCTGACGGCCGGCGAGGGCGAGGACCGGCGGGCGGTGGGGGCCGTCGGATTCCACACCCGTACCGGCGCGTTCGTCACCGTGCGCGCCGGAGCCGTGATCCTCGCGACCGGCGCCTGCGGCCGCCTCGGACTGCCCGCCTCCGGCTACCTCTACGGCACCTACGAGAACCCCACCAACGCGGGCGACGGCTACGCCATGGCGTACCACGCGGGCGCCGAACTCACCGGCATCGAGTGCTTCCAGATCAACCCGCTGATCAAGGACTACAACGGGCCCGCCTGCGCCTACGTCGCCAACCCCTTCGGCGGCTACCAGGTCAACCGGCACGGCGAACGCTTCGTCGACTCCGACTACTGGTCCGGCCAGATGATGGCCGAGTTCGCCGCCGAGATCGCCTCCGACCGTGCCCCCGTCTACCTGAAGCTGAGCCACCTCCCCGAGGAGTCCGTCTCCGCCCTGGAGTCGATCCTGCACACGACGGAACGCCCCACGCGCGGGACCTTCCACGCCGGCCGCGGCCACGACTACCGCACCCACGACATCGAGATGCACATCTCGGAGATCGGCCTGTGCGGCGGCCACTCCGCCTCGGGCGTACGCGTGGACGACCAGGCCCGCACGACCGTCCCCCGCCTGTACGCCGCCGGTGACCTCGCCTGCGTGCCGCACAACTACATGATCGGCGCCTTCGTCTTCGGCGACCTGGCGGGCGCGGACGCCTCCCGGTACAGCCCGTACGAGGGCGAGCTGCCCGCCGACCAGCTCCGCGAGGCGCACGACCTGATCTACCGTCCGCTGCGCAACCCGGACGGTCCGCCGCAGCCCCAGGTCGAGTACAAGCTCCGCCGCTTCGTCAACGACTACGTGGCGCCCCCGAAGTCCGGCTCCCGGCTCTCGCTCGCCCTCAACGCGTTCGAGCGCATGCGCGACGACATCGCGGAGATGGGCGCCCGCACCCCGCACGAGCTGATGCGCTGCGCCGAGGTCTCCTTCATCCGCGACTGCGCCGAGATGGCCGCCCGTGCCTCCCTCGCCCGCACCGAGTCCCGCTGGGGCCTCTACCACGACCGTCTCGACCATCCCCACCGCGACGACACCTCCTGGTTCCACCACCTCGACCTCCGCAAGTCCCCGTGCGGGGCGATGGAGTTCACCGCCCGCCCCGTCGCCCCCTACCTCGTCCCCGTCGAGGAGTTCACCCCGGTCGGCGGCCCGTCCCGCCACCTCGGCGAGGTCCACGCGGAGAACGTGGCGACGGCGGGGTCCCGGGAGGCGGCGCCGGTGGCCGCGGGGGCCGCCGGTGCCGCGGGGGCGGTTCCGGAGGAAGGGGCGGGCCCCGAGCCGGAGATCGAGGCCACCCCCCCGACCTCCTCCACCCGCCTCCTCGAACTGGTCGCCCTCGCCGAGGAGCAGCCCGAACTCGCCGCTCTCCAGCCCTATCTGGCCGACCCGGCGCCCGCCGTCCGCCGGGAAGCGGTCGCCGTCCTCACCGAGACGCTTCCGCCCGGCACCGGCTCCGCCCTCGCCGAGGCGCTGCGCGACTCCGCCGCCGAGGTCCGCGCCGCCGCCGCGGCCTCGCTCCGCGAACTCGTCGAGATGCTCCCGCCCGAGCCCGCCCTGCGCGACGGCCTCGCCGCCGCGCTGACCGAACCCGACCCGGCCGTCCGCGCCGCCGCCCTGGACGTGCTGCGTGCCCTGAACCTCGGCGACACCGCCCTGTACGCCACCTCCCTGGCCGACTCCGACATCTCCGTCCGCATCGAGGCCGTACGCGCCCTCGTCTCGGTCGACGCCGCCGCCGAGCTGGCCGGGGCCGCGACCACCGACCCGTCCCGCGAGGTCCGCGTCACGATCGCCAAGGCCCTGGCCACGGTCACGGCGGACTCCTCACGCCCCCTGCCCCCGGCCGTCCTCCCCGCCCTGACGGCTCTGACCGACGACCCCGACCCCCTGGTCCGCGCCGCCGCCTACGCCGCCCTGGGCGCCGTCGGCTGCCCCGCTCCGCTCGCCGCCCGCGCCGTGACCGCCCTCACCGACGCCGCCTGGCAGGTCCGCGCCGGCGCCGCCACGGCCCTGTCCACCGCGCCCTCCCCCGTGGCCGTACCGGCCCTGACCGCCGCCCTCACCGACCCCAACGCCGACGTCCGCAAAGCCACGGTCCTCTCCCTCACCCGCCACACCACCACCGAGGAGGCCCGCACAGCCCTCACCACCGCCACGAAGGACACCGACGCCGACGTCAGGGCTTACGCGTCCCGCGCGCTCTGACTTCACGCAGAGTTCCATTCGCGCTACGCGTTGTGTTGCATCCGAGGAGAGTCAACTACGCGCCCCGTCAACATGGTTGACGGGGCGTAAGACGCGGTCGGCCCAGCGGCGGCCAGAAACGCAGGACACCTCCCCTTATTGATTAGTCGATAATCAATTCTCCAGGTGACACCCGGCCGGCGGGCACTGGACTTTCACACGGGCAATACACGCGCACGCAACGACCGGCATGCCCGATATTCACCACGGAGCCATGAGGAACGCCCCGCATCACCACACCACCGGAGCCTGCAAGAATGATTAAGCGACGCAGTTTTGCGCGCTTTATTGCACGCTTTCCCGTTAGTTGAAAACTTGATGGCCCGCCTTGGCGCGCGGGCCCACCAGGGATTGTCCGGTCAAACAGCGCCCCAGAGGCGCTCCCTGCTCACTTTTCTCGCGCCCGTACGAAAGATGAACGCCGTCAAGTGGTCCCACAAAAGGGGCACAGAGCGAATATGTCTACGAAACGGCCATCGGTACGGCACGTCTCGTCTCCACTCTCAGAGACGGGACATCAGGCCCTCGAACCCCTCGCTGGAGGGAGATGTGGACGGCACCTCCCTTGCCAGAGTTACCTTTTCGCAGCTCATGGTGTTTACTGGCAGCAGGTCTGAGCCTTGGTGGGTCCAGGCCCTTTCATTGGAGGCCTCGGGGGTGGTTCCCCGGGGCCTCCGTGCTTTTGCAGCCCCCTCCCCACACCTCGCCCCACCGGTGCACGACGCAATTATCCTCACCCCCGCACCGGACTTTCCGAAGGCGCACGGTCAACTTGGCGTAAAGCGAAGAACACTGACCGTGACAGCAGTCGGTTGCGCGAACTCGGCGCAAACCCCCACCGTGAGGGTTTCACTTTCCCCTCGGGCGGGATACCAAGAGCGGTGCCGAATTCCGTACTCCCGCGCATGTGCGACTGGCGATTTCCTCTCACAGAGAGGTAGCGTTGTCGACCTGACGTCTTCGTGTCGCTACCGGACCTAAACCAGTCGGTGATCACGCGATGGAGAGGGCGCTGGACCCACCAACCCGGGTGCGTCTGTCATCGGCAGGCGCACCCGGACCTCCTTCGTCTCCCCCCGGGAAGGATTCAGACCCTGATGCAGACCGCCGTCCCCGATGGCGTCGGCACACCGCGCAGGCCCATGCCCATGGGCGTCGGCATCCGCCGGCTGACGGACCGTCACCGTCACGCGCTGTCGCCCACGCACTCCTCCGTACCGTCCGGCACCACGTCCGGGACGGAGGATTGACGTGCCTCCCAAGGTCGACACATTCCGCACCGTCGACGTCCTCAACGGCCGCCAGAGGATGCCCGACGGCAGCTTCCTGAACCTCCTCCCCTCCGACATCTGGCCACTGTTCGTGCGGGCCTGGGGCCTGGACGCACGTGTCCACGAACGGGGGGAGGAGCTGTCCCTCGGACCGGGCGACCAGCATGTGTACATCGTCCTCGGCGGCTGCGTCCTCCAGGAACGCCGCCCGCTCGGCACGCGGATCGCCCGATTCCGTGGCGTGGGCCAGTTCCTGGGCGAGGCCAAGCTCATCGAACCCGAAGCCTCGGTCGACACCGTCTGCCTCACCACGACCTGGGTCATGCCCTGCCCCGTACCGCGCATGAACGTCCTGCTGCATCAACAGCCCGACGCCCAACTCGCCCTGCTGCGCAGCCTGGAGCACCGTAACCGCAGCGACGAGATGATCTACGGCACCGCCACCCGTACGCCGCTGCAACGCGTCGGGGGCCTGCTGCTGCACCTCGCCGCCGTCGCCGGTACCAGGAGCGGCGTCGAACCAGGCCACCACACCATTCTCGGACCGACCCAACGGGACATCGCCGACGCCCTGCTGATGGGGATGTCCACCGTGGAGAACGTCCTCCGTCTCCTCCGCGACACCCACCGCGTGATCACCAGCAAGTACCGGCAGTTCGTGGTGACCGACCTCTCCGCACTGCGCGACCTCGTCTCGACCGCCTAGGCGTACCCGCGCTCCACCGCGCGCCCATCGGCTCCCGCCCCACCCACGACAGATTCCTGCGGCGTCGCAGGGACCCATGAGGGTCACGTGCGCCCGCGCCCGAACGGATCGGACCACGATGACCCTCAGCTCGACCGCCCTGGCGATCGGAACCAGTGCGGGCTCCCTCCTGGTGGCAGCCCTGGTCGGGGCACTCACGCTCACCATCGGCTACCTCGGAGTCCGCCACCACGCGCTGGTCTTCGCGTGGATGAAGCGGACCCGGGACCACGACGAGACCGCCAAGGACCTCGACGACGCCCTCAGCTACGTCAAGGAGACCTTCGAGGCGCTGTGCGACCTCGCCCAGAAGCCCTGCCAGGCCGCCGACCTCGCGCCGCTGAAACGGCTGCGGCACCTCCTCAGGGCCTCGGCCGACCAACTGGACGTCCTCCGCCCCGAACTCCACGCCGTCGTCGAGCACATCGACCTCTACGTCGCCACCGCTCTCCCCGAACCGACCGTCATGGCACGCGTGCCGTACCCGCAACATCTCAGCCAGTTGGAGCACGCCATGCGGCAGGAGCACGCCCGCATCGAACTCGAACGTGCCGTGAACAAGGCACAGCAGCGCATCCGGTCGCTGCGGCGCACCTGACGGACGGCCCGGCGGCGCAACGGCGGGGTGGCTCCGCGGCGCGGGGGGGCACCCCCGTCCCGGAGCGTCAGGCCCAGGCGTCCGGTTCGGGCTCCGGCTCGTCGTCGGGCCAGTCCACGCCACCGCCCGTGTCCGTGTCCGCGTCCGCGTCCGCGTGCCCGGCGTCCACCCCGTGCGCCGGGCCCCTCGCCCCTTCGGGAGCGGGGGCCGCACCGGCCGCACCGCCCGCCGAACCCAGCACCGCCAGCACCCCCTCCCCGTACGTGGCCAGCTTCTTCTCGCCGATTCCACTGATCGTGCCGAGGTCGGCGACGGACGTGGGGGCCCTGGCCGCGATCTCGCGGAGGGTGGCGTCGTGGAAGATGACGTACGCCGGGACACCCTGTTCGCGGGCCTGGTCGGCGCGCCAGGCGCGCAGGGCCTCGAAGACGGGGAGCAGCTCGTCGGGGAGTTCGACCGCCGCCTTCGGCTTGCGGTCGCCCCGGCCGGAACCGGAGGAACCCGAGCCGGAGGAACCCGACCGCGTGGTCACCGGCTTCTTCGGCTCCTTGCGCAGCGGCACGTCCCGTTCCCGCCGCAGCACCGCCCCGCTCTCCTCGGTGAGCACGAGCGTGCCGTACTCGCCCTCGACCGCGAGGATCCCCTCCGCGAGCAGCTGCCGGACGACGCCCCGCCATTCGCCCTCGGACAGTTCCTCGCCGATGCCGAAGACGGAGAGCTGGTCGTGGTCGAACTGGATGACCTTCGCGGTCCGCCGCCCCAGCAGGATGTCGACGATCTGCACGGCGCCGAACTTCTGCCCGCGCTCCCGCTGCAGCCGCACCACCGTGGAGAGCACCTTCTGCGCGGCGACCGTGCCGTCCCAGGTCTCCGGCGGTACGAGGCAGGTGTCACAGTTGCCGCAGCCCTCGGCCTGCGGTTCCTGGCCGAAGTACTGCAGCAGCTGGCCCCGGCGGCACTGGGCGGTCTCGCAGAGCCCCAGCATCGCGTCGAGATGACTGGCGGCCCGGCGGCGGAACGCCTCATCGCCCTCGCTGCCCTGGATCATCTTCCGCTGCTGTATGACGTCGTTGAGGCCGTACGCCATCCATGCCGTGGACGGCAGTCCGTCGCGGCCGGCGCGGCCGGTCTCCTGGTAGTAGCCCTCCACCGACTTCGGCAGGTCCAGGTGGGCGACGAACCGGACGTCGGGCTTGTCGATGCCCATGCCGAAGGCGATCGTGGCGACGACCACGAGCCCTTCCTCGCGCAGGAACCGCGACTGGTGGGCGGCGCGGGTGCCGGCGTCGAGTCCGGCGTGGTACGGCACCGCCTCCACGCCGTTCTTGCTCAGGAACTCCGCCGTGCGCTCCACCGAGTTCCTGGACAGGCAGTAGACGATGCCCGCGTCGCCCGGGTGTTCCTGGCGCAGGAAGGACAGGAGCTGCTTCTTCGGGTCGGCCTTGGGCACGATCCGGTACTGGATGTTGGGCCGGTCGAAGCTGGCCTCGAAGTGGCGGGCCCGGGGCATGGCCAGCCGCTCGGTGATCTCCCGGTGCGTCGCGCGGGTCGCGGTGGCGGTGAGCGCGATGCGCGGCACGTCCGGCCAGCGCTCTCCGAGCAGGGAGAGGGACAGGTAGTCGGGGCGGAAGTCGTGGCCCCACTGGGAGACGCAGTGCGCCTCGTCGATCGCGAACACCGCGACCTTGCCGCGCCCCAGCAGGTCGAGGGTGGCGTCGAGCCGCAGCCGCTCGGGAGCGAGATACAGCAGGTCCAGCTCCCCCGCGAGGAACTCCGCCTCCACCAGGCGCCGCTCGTCGAAGTCCTGCGTGGAGTTGACGAACCCGGCGCGGACGCCGAGCGCCCGCAGTGCGTCCACCTGGTCCTGCATCAGCGCGATCAGCGGGGAGACCACGATGCCCGTACCGGGTCTGACCAGGGACGGAATCTGGTAGCAGAGGGACTTGCCGCCGCCGGTCGGCATGAGCACGACGGCGTCGCCGCCCGCGATCACATGCTCGATGACCGCCGCCTGCTCGCCCCGGAAGGCGTCGTACCCGAAGACCCGGTGGAGTACGGCCAGCGCCTCGCTGTCCGTCTCGGTGGTCCTGCCTTCGTCCGCCATCACACTCGTTCCGCCCGTCCCGATCATCGCCCGTCCCCCGCGCCCTTGCGTCCCGCGCCCTGTGCCCTTGCGTCCCTGCGTCCTCGCGGCCCACGCCCTCGCGTACCGCGCCTGCGCGCTCGGGCCGTCCGTGCTTCCTCCAGCCCCTGCCACCATAGGCGCCCGCACCGACAGCCTCAGAGTTATCCACAGGCTCCACCCGTGCGGGGCGGTTTCCGGCCCGGTACGGACGGCGGGACCCGGCCCCTGAAGGAGCCGGGTCCCGCCGTGTCCGAACACCCCGAGCGGAGCGCTACCGCACGAACACCCCTGCCTGTCCCGCGAGGTCCAGGAAGTACTGCGGGGCGATGCCGAGCACCAGTGTGACGGCGACACCGACCGCGATCGCGGTCATGGTCAGCGGCGACGGCACGGCGACGGTCGGCCCCTCCGGGCGCGGCTCGCTGAAGAACATGAGCACGATGACGCGGATGTAGAAGAACGCGGCGATGGCCGAGGAGATCACACCGACCACGACGATCGCACCCGCGCCGCCCTCCGCCGCCGCCTTGAACACGGCGAACTTGCCCGCGAACCCGGAGGTCAGCGGAATGCCCGCGAAGGCCAGCAGGAAGACCGCGAACACGGCCGCCACCAGGGGCGATCTGCGGCCGAGCCCGGCCCATTTGGACAGGTGGGTGGCCTCGCCGCCCGCGTCCCGCACCAGGGTCACCACGGCGAAGGCACCGATCGTGACGAACGAGTAGGCGCCCAGGTAGAACAGCACGGACGAGACGCCGTCGGGCGAGGCCGCGATGACACCGGCGAGGATGAACCCGGCGTGGGCGATCGACGAGTAGGCGAGCAGTCGCTTGATGTCGGTCTGGGTGATGGCGACGATCGCGCCGCCCAGCATGGTGACGACGGCGACGGCCCACATGACCGGCCGCCAGTCCCAGCGCAGGCCGGGCAGGACGACGTACAGGAGCCGGAGCAGCGCGCCGAAGGCGGCCACCTTGGTCGCCGCGGCCATGAAGCCGGTGACCGGGGTGGGCGCGCCCTGGTAGACGTCGGGCGTCCACATGTGGAACGGCACCGCGCCGACCTTGAACAGCAGACCCATGACGATCATGGCGGCGCCGATGAGCAGCAGCGCGTCGTTGCCCATGGTGTCGGCGAGGGCGGGGTTGATGTCCCCGATGGTGCCGTCGACGACCTGGGCGATGGTGGCGTACTTCACCGAGCCGGCGTAGCCGTACAGCAGGGCGATGCCGAAGACGGTGAAGGCGGAGGCGAAGGCGCCGAGCAGGAAGTACTTGACCGCGGCCTCCTGCGACATGAGCCGCTTGCGGCGGGCCACGGCGCACAGCAGGTACAGCGGGAGGGAGAAGACCTCCAGGGCGATGAAGAGGGTCAGCAGGTCGTTGGCCGCCGGGAAGATCAGCATGCCGCCGATCGCGAACAGCAGCAGCGGGAAGACCTCGGTGGTGGTGAACCCGGCCTTGACGGCCGCCTTCTCGCTGTCGCTGCCGGGCACGGAGGCGGCCTGCGCGGCGAAGGAGTCGACCTTGTTGCCGTGCGTCTCGGGGTCGAGGCGCCGTTCGGCGAAGGTGAAGACGCCGAGGATGCCGGCCAGGAGGATCGTGCCCTGCAGGAACAGGGCCGGTCCGTCGACCGCGATGGCGCCCATCGCGGCGATGCCGGCCTTGGTGGTGCCGTAGCCGCGGGCCGCGAGGGCGACGACCGCGGCGAAGGACGCGGCGAGGGCGACGACGGAGAGGAACACCTGCGCGTAGTAGCGGGACTTGCGGGGGACGAAGGCCTCGATCAGCACCCCGAGGATCGCCGCTCCGATGACGATCAGGGTGGGCGACAGCTGCCCGTATTCGATCTTCGGCGCGTCGATCTTCGTGATCGGGTCGGCCGCGGTTGTCCACAGGCTGTGGACGGCTGATGCGCTCACTTGGCCGCCTCCACCTCGGGCTGGGGGTCCTTCTTCTGGACGTCGGACATGGTGTGCTCCACCGCCGGGTTGACGATATCCGTGAGCGGCTTCGGGTAGACGCCGAGGACGAGCAGCAGGACGATCAGCGGGGTGACCACCACGAGCTCCCGTGCCCGCAGATCGGGCATCCCCTCGACCTCTGCCTTCACCGGGCCGGTCATCGTCCGCTGGTAGAGAACGAGGACGTAGAGCGCGGCGAGGACGATGCCGACGGTGGCGATGATCCCGATCACCGGGTAGCGCGCGAAGGTGCCGACCAGGACCAGGAACTCGCTGACGAACGGGGCGAGTCCGGGCAGCGACAGGGTCGCGAGACCGCCGATCAGGAAGGTGCCGGCGAGCACCGGCGCGACCTTCTGCACGCCGCCGTAGTCGGCGATGAGCCGGGACCCGCGCCGGGAGATCAGGAAGCCCGCCACCAGCATGAGCGCGGCGGTCGAGATGCCGTGGTTGACCATGTAGAGCGTGGCGCCGGACTGCCCCTGGCTGGTCATCGCGAAGATGCCCAGGATGATGAACCCGAAGTGGGAGATCGACGCGTACGCCACCAGCCGCTTGATGTCGCGCTGGCCGACCGCGAGCAGCGCCCCGTAGATGATGCTGATCAGCGCCAGGACGAGGATCGCGGGCGTCGCCCACTCGCTGGCCTCGGGAAACAGTCCGAGGCAGAAGCGGAGCATCGCGAAGGTGCCGACCTTGTCGACGACCGCCGTGATGAGGACGGCGACCGGGGCGGTGGACTCCTGCATGGCGTTGGGCAGCCAGGTGTGCAGCGGCCACAGCGGGGCCTTCACCGCGAAGGCGAAGAAGAAGCCGAGGAACAGCCACCGTTCGGTGCTGGTGGCCATCTCCAGCGTGCCGTTGGCGCGGGCCTCGGCGATCTCCGGGAGCGAGAAGTTCCCGGCGACCACGTACAGACCGATCACCGCGGCCAGCATGATCAGGCCGCCGACCAGGTTGTAGAGGAGGAACTTCACGGCGGCGTACGAGCGTTGGGTGGCCGCCGCCGCCTCGCCGTGCTCGTGGGCACGGTCCCCGAAGCCGCCGATGAGGAAGTACATCGGGATGAGCATGGCTTCGAAGAAGATGTAGAAGAGGAAGACGTCGGTGGCCTCGAAGGAGATGATCACCATCGCCTCGACGGCCAGGACGAGAGCGAAGTAGCCCTGTGTGGGCCGCCACCGCTTGCTGCCCGTCTCCACGGGGTCGGCGTCGTGCCAGCCCGCGAGGATGATGAACGGGATCAGCAGGGCGGTGAGCGCGATCAGCGCCACCGCGATGCCGTCCACGCCCAGTTCGTACCGCACCCCGAAGTCCGCGATCCAGGCGTGGGACTCGGTGAGCTGGTAGCGGTCGCCGTCCGGGTCGAAGCGGAACGCGATGATCGCGGCGAGCACGAGCGTGGCCAGTGAGACGGTCAGCGCCAGCAGTTTCGCGGCGTTGCGCCGTTGGGCCGGTACGGCGGCCGTGGCGATCGCCCCGAGGGCCGGGAGCGCCGCCGTCGCTGTCAGCAGAGGAAAGGACATCGGTATCAGACCGCCCTCATCAGCAGGGTCGCGGCGATGAGGATCGCAGCACCGCCGAACATCGAGACCGCGTACGACCGGGCATAGCCGTTCTGGATCCGGCGCAGCCGCCCGGAGAGGCCGCCCATCGAGGCCGCCGTGCCGTTGACGACACCGTCGACCAGGGTGTGGTCGACGTAGACGAGGGAGCGCGTGAGGTGCTCCCCGCCCCGGACGAGGACGACGTGGTTGAAGTCGTCCTGGAGGAGGTCGCGCCGGGCGGCCCGGGTGAGCAGCGATCCGCGCGGGGCGACGACGGGGACGGGCTTGCGCCCGTACTGGAGCCAGGCCAGGCCGACGCCGATGACCATCACGGCGACCGTGGCCGTGGTGACCGCTGCGGCGCCGATCGGCGGGTTTCCGTGCTTGTGGCCGGTGACGGGCTCCAGCCAGTGGAGGAACCGGTCGCCGATGCTGAAGTACGCGCCGCCGAAGACCGATCCGACGGCCAGGACGATCATGGGGATCGTCATGACCCTGGGCGACTCGTGCGGGTGCGGCTCGTGGCCGTGCTCGTCGGGCTGCCAGCGCTTCTCGCCGAAGAAGGTCATCAGCATCACGCGCGTCATGTAGAACGCGGTGATGGCCGCGCCGAGCAGGGCCACGCCGCCGAGGATCCAGCCCTCGGTGCCGCCCTTGGCGAACGCCGCCTCGATGATCTTGTCCTTGGAGAAGAAGCCGGACAGGCCGGGGAAGCCGATGATCGCGAGATAGCCGAGGCCGAATGTGATGAACGTGATCGGCATGTACGTGCGGAGGCCGCCGTACTTGCGCATGTCGACCTCGTCGTTCATGCCGTGCATGACCGAGCCGGCACCGAGGAAGAGCCCGGCCTTGAAGAAGCCGTGCGTCACCAGGTGCATGATCGCGAAGACGTAGCCGATGGGACCGAGGCCCGCGGCGAGCACCATGTACCCGATCTGCGACATCGTCGAGCCGGCGAGGGCCTTCTTGATGTCGTCCTTCGCGCAACCGACGATCGCACCGAAGAGGAGCGTGACCGCGCCGACGACGGTGGTGACGAGCTGCGCGTCCGGGGCGCCGTCGAAGATGTTCGCGGAGCGGACGATCAGGTAGACACCGGCGGTGACCATGGTCGCGGCGTGGATGAGGGCCGAGACCGGGGTCGGGCCCTCCATCGCGTCCCCGAGCCAGGACTGCAGCGGCACCTGGGCGGACTTGCCGCAGGCGGCCAGCAGCAGCATCAGCGCGATGGCGGTGAGGGTGCCCTCGCTCGTCTCGCCGGTGGCCGCCAGGACCGGCCCGAAGGCGAAGGTCCCGAAGGTGGTGAACATCAGCATGATGGCGATCGACAGACCCACGTCGCCGACGCGGTTGACCAGGAACGCCTTCTTCGCGGCGGTGGCGGCGCTGGGCTTGTGCTGCCAGAAGCCGATCAGCAGGTACGAGGCGAGGCCGACGCCCTCCCAGCCGACGTACAGCAGGAGGTAGTTGTCGGCGAGGACGAGCAGCAGCATCGCCGCGAGGAACAGGTTCAGATAGCCGAAGAAGCGGCGGCGGCGCTCGTCGTGCTCCATGTATCCGATGGAGTACACGTGGATGAGCGAGCCGACTCCGGTGATCAGCAGGACGAACGTCATCGACAGCTGGTCGAGCTGGAAGGCGACGTCCGCCTGGAAACCCTCGACGGGGATCCAGCTGAACAGGAACTGGCTCATCTCACGGTGTTCGGCGTCCTTGCCGAGCATGTCGGCGAAGAGGACGACGCCGAGGACGAAGGAGGCGGCGGCGAGCGCCGTGCCGATCCAGTGGCCGACGGCGTCGAGCCGCCGGCCGCCGCACAGCAGGACCGCGGCTCCGAGCAGGGGCGCCGCGATCAGCAGCGCAATCAGGTTCTCCACGATTCTTCCGACCCCTTACAGCTTCATCAGGCTGGCGTCGTCGACCGAGGCCGAGTGGCGGGACCGGAACAGCGACACGATGATCGCGAGTCCGACCACGACCTCCGCGGCGGCGACGACCATCGTGAAGAAGGCGATGATCTGGCCGTCGAGATTGCCGTGCATCCGGGAGAAGGCGACCAGGGTGAGGTTGCAGGCGTTGAGCATCAGCTCCACGCACATGAACACCACGATCGCGTTCCGCCTGATCAGGACGCCGGTGGCGCCGATCGTGAACAGCAGGGCGGCGAGATACAGGTAGTTGACGGGATTCACTTCGA
This sequence comes from Streptomyces sp. NPDC057438, assembly GCF_042802995.1. Taxonomy (NCBI): domain Bacteria; kingdom Bacillati; phylum Actinomycetota; class Actinomycetes; order Kitasatosporales; family Streptomycetaceae; genus Streptomyces; species Streptomyces sp. NPDC057438. Next base: position 120,400 of record NZ_JBHVDD010000001.1, on the reverse strand, counting down.
TGCCTCCCCGCTCTTGCCGCCGTTTCCGCCGGAGGTGCGCTCCAAGCGGTCCTCGGCGCGCTGCTCCAGGGCCTTGAGGTCGTTGAGCGCCTCGGTCGACACGTCACGGACCTGGCCCCGGTCCCGCAGGGTCTTGGCCACGGTCAGCTCGGACGGGGTGCCGTCGGGCAGCAGACCCGGGATGTCGACCGCGTTGTGCCGGGCGTAGACGCCCGGGGCCGGCAGCGGCGGGAGGTGCTTGCCCTCGCGGACGCGCTGTTCGGCCAGTTCGCGCTGGGTCTTGGCGCGCTCGGTGCGCTCCCGGTGGGTGAGGACCATGGCGCCCACGGCGGCCGTGATCAGCAGGGCGCCGGTCAGCTCGAAGGCGAACACGTAGTCGGTGAAGATCAGGGCCGCGAGGCCCTCCACGTTGCCGCCCGCGTTCGCCGTGCCCAGGCCGTTGAACTCCGTCAGGGAGGCGTTGCCGATGCCCGCGATCAGCAGGATGCCGAAGCCGGCGCCGCACAGCAGGGCCAGCCAGCGCTGGCCCTTGATGGTCTCCTTCAGGGAGTCCGCCGCGGTGACGCCGACGAGCATCACCACGAACAGGAACAGCATCATGATCGCGCCGGTGTAGACGACGATCTGCACGATGCCCAGGAAGTAGGCGCCGTTGGCGAGGTAGAACACCGCCAGGATCACCATCGTGCCCGCGAGGCAGAGCGCGCTGTGCACGGCCCGCTTCATGAAGACGGTGCACAGGGCGCCGATCACGGCGATCGTGCCGAGCACCCAGAACTGGAAGGCCTCACCGGTGGAGGTGGTGTAGGCGGCGAGTTGGTGCGTCATCGGTCGCCCGCCTTCTGCGACGCCGGCTCGTCCTCACCGAAGGTGGAGGCGGCCTCCTGGGGCTTCTCTCCCCGGGAGACGGCCGTCTGCCGCACCGTGCCGGGCGCGGCCTCGGTGACCAGCCCCCGGTAGTAGTCCTGCTCGTCGGTGCCCGGGAAGATCGAGTGCGGCGAGTCGACCATGCCCTCCTCCAGCCCGGCGAGCAGCTGCTCCTTGGTGTAGATGAGGTTGGCGCGGCTGCTGTCCGCCAGCTCGAACTCGTTGGTCATCGTGAGCGCGCGGGTGGGGCACGCCTCGATGCACAGGCCGCACAGGATGCAGCGGGCGTAGTTGATCTGGTAGACCGCGCCGTACCGCTCGCCCGGCGAGTAGCGCTCCTCGTCGGTGTTGTCGGCGCCCTCCACGTAGATGGCGTCGGCGGGGCACGCCCAGGCGCACAGCTCGCAGCCGACGCACTTCTCCAGGCCGTCCGGATGGCGGTTGAGCTGGTGCCGGCCGTGGAACCGCGGGGCCGTGGTCTTCTGCTGCTCCGGATACTGCTCGGTCAGCCGCTTCTTGAACATGGCCTTGAAGGTCACGCCGAAGCCGGCGACGGGGTTCTGGAAACCCTGCTTGTTCTCTTTCGGCTCCTCAGCCATCGGACGCCTCCCTCCCATTCGAAGATCCGTCACTCTCGGTATCGGACCCGCCACTGACAATCAGCTCCCGCTCCCGGCGCGGGCGCCTGCGCGGCACCGGCGGGAGGGTCTGTCCGGGCAGGGGCGGTACGGGGAACCCGCCGGCCATCGGGTCGAAGGCGGCCGGTTCGGCGGGCTTGTCCTGGGCCTCGCGCCGGTCGCGGAACATGTCGGCGACGACGGAGAGCAGGAACAGCACGATGACGGCGCCGGCGACGTACAGGGCGATCTCGGCGAAGTCGTAGTTCTCGTTGCGCAGGGTCCGTACGGTGGCGACGAGCATCAGCCAGACCACGGAGACCGGCAGCAGGACCTTCCAGCCGAGCTTCATCAGCTGGTCGTAGCGGACGCGCGGGAGGGTGCCGCGCAGCCAGATGAAGAAGAACAGCAGCAGCTGCACCTTCACCACGAACCAGAGCATCGGCCACCAGCCGTGGTTGGCGCCCTCCCAGAAGGTGCTGATGGGCCAGGGGGCCCGCCAGCCGCCGAGGAAGAGCGTCACCGACACGGCGGAGACGGTGACCATGTTGACGTACTCGGCGAGCATGAACATCGCGAACTTGATCGACGAGTACTCGGTGTTGAAGCCGCCGACCAGGTCGCCCTCGGACTCCGGCATGTCGAAGGGGGCGCGGTTGGTCTCACCGACCATGGTCACGATGTAGATCAGGAACGAGACCGGCAGCAGCACGATGTACCAGCGGTCCTGCTGCGCCTCCACGATCGCCGAGGTCGACATCGACCCCGAGTAGAGGAAGACGGAGGCGAACGCGGCGCCCATGGCGATCTCGTACGAGATCATCTGGGCGGCGGAGCGCAGGCCGCCGAGCAGCGGGTAGGTGGAGCCGGAGCTCCAGCCCGCCAGGACGATGCCGTAGATGCCGACCGAGGCGACCGCGAGGATGTAGAGCATCGCGATCGGCAGGTCGGTGAGCTGCATCGTGGTGCGCTGGCCGAAGATCGAGATCTCGTTGCCGGCCGGCCCGAAGGGGATCACCGCGATCGCCATGAAGGCCGGGATGGCCGCGACGATCGGCGCGAGGACGTAGACGACCTTGTCCGCGCGTTTGACGATGACGTCTTCCTTCAGCATCAGCTTGATGCCGTCGGCGAGGGACTGGAGCATGCCCCAGGGCCCGTGCCGGTTGGGGCCGATGCGCAGCTGCATCCAGGCGACGACCTTGCGCTCCCACACGATGGAGAACAGCACGGTCACCATCAGGAAGGCGAAGCAGAAGACCGCCTTGACGACGACCAGCCACCAGGGGTCGCGGCCGAACATCGAGAGGTCTTCCGCGGCGAGGTAGTACGCGCTCATGCCTCCACCTCCTCGGGGGCCTCGGCGGCGAGCGTCGCGGGGGCGATACGGACCAGTGCGCCGGGCTGCGCCCCGGTGTCGGAGGCGACGCCGGAGCCGGTGGAGTTCAGCGGCAGCCAGACCACGCGGTCGGGCATCTCGGTGATCTGCAGCGGCAGTTCGACGACCCCGGCGGGGCCGCTGACCGCGAGGACGTCGCCGTTCTTGACGCCCGCCTCGGCGGCGGTGGCGGCGGACACGCGCGCGTGGGCGGCGTGCCGTGTGCCCGCGAGGGCTTCGTCGCCGTCCTGGAGGCGGCCCTGGTCGAGCAGCAGCCGGTGTCCGGCGAGGACGGCCTCCCCGGCGGCCGGGCGCGGCAGTCCGGCCGCGACCTCCACCGGCTCGTGGGCCCGCGCGCCGTCCCAGCCGCCGAGGCGGTCCAGCTCCGCGCGCGTGGTGGTCAGATCCGGCAGTCCCAGGTGGACGTCCATGGCGTCGGCCAGCATCTGCAGGACCCGTCCGTCGGCGGGTGCCACCCGGCGGGTCATCTGGTCGGGCTTGAGCGCTGCCTCGAACATCCGGGCGCGGCCCTCCCAGTTGAGGAAGGTGCCCGCCTTCTCGGCGACGGCGGCGACCGGAAGGACGACGTCCGCCCGGTCGGTGACCTCGCTGGGCCGCAGTTCCAGCGACACCAGGAAGCCCACCGCGGTGAGTGCCTCACGCGCGCGTGCCGGGTCGGGCAGATCGGCGACCTCGACACCCGCCACCACCAGGGCCCCGAGCTCTCCGGTGGCGGCGGCCTCGACGATCTGCCCGGTGTCCCGGCCGTAGCGCGTCGGGAGTTCGGCGACACCCCAGGCGGCGGCGACCTCCGCACGGGCGCGCGGGTCGGTCGCGGGGCGTCCGCCCGGCAGCGCCGACGGCAGCGCGCCCGCCTCGACGGCGGCCCGCTCCCCGGCCCGGCGGGGGATCCACGCCAGCTTCGCGCCGGTGAGGGACGCGGCCCGTACGGCGGCGGTGAGGCCGCCCGCCACGGCCGCGAACCGCTCCCCGACGACGATCACGGCGCCCTCGGTGCGCAGCGCCTCGGCCGCCTTGGTGCCGTCCTCGTCCAGGCCGAAGCCGCTCGCGAGGGCGTCCAGCCACTCGGTCTCGGTGCCGGGCGCGGCGGGCAGCAGCGTGCCGCCGGCCTTCGCGAGGCCCCGGGTGGCGTGCGTGGCCAGCGAGAACACCTGCTGCTTGTGCTTGCGCCAAGCCTTGCGCAGCCTCAGGAAGACGCCGGGCGCCTCCTCCTCGGCCTCGAACCCGACCAGCAGGACGGCGGGCGCGTTCTCCAGGGCGGTGTACGTGACGCCGGTGCCGTCGAGGTCCCGGCCGCGGCCGGCGACGCGGGCGGCCAGGAAGTCGGCCTCCTCGCCGCTGTGCACGCGCGCGCGGAAGTCGATGTCGTTGGTGTCGAGGGCCACGCGCGCGAACTTGCTGTACGCGTAGGCGTCCTCGACGGTGAGCCGGCCGCCGGTCAGCACACCGGCCCGGCCGCGCGCGGCGAGGAGTCCGCGGGCGGCGACCTCCAGGGCCTCCGGCCAGGACGCCGGTTCCAGCACGCCCTCGGCGTTGCGGACGAGGGGGGTGGTGAGCCGGTCCGGGCGCTGCGCGTAGCGGAACGCGAACCGTCCCTTGTCGCAGATCCACTCCTCGTTGACCTGGGGGTCGTTGGCCGCGAGGCGCCGCATGACCTTGCCGCGCCGGTGGTCGGTGCGGGTCGCGCAGCCGCCGGAGCAGTGCTCGCAGACCGACGACGAGGAGACGAGGTCGAAGGGGCGGGAGCGGAAGCGGTACGCCGCCGAGGTCAGCGCGCCGACGGGGCAGATCTGGATGGTGTTGCCGGAGAAGTACGACTCGAAGGGGTCGCCCTCTCCGGTGCCGACCTGCTGCAGCGCGCCCCGCTCGACCAGTTCGATCATCGGGTCGCCGGCGACCTGGTTGGAGAACCGGGTGCAGCGGGCGCACAGCACGCACCGTTCACGGTCGAGCAGTACCTGGGTGGAGATCGGTACGGGCTTCTCGTAGGTGCGCTTCCTGCCCTCGAAGCGGGACTCGGAGTGGCCGTGCGACACGGCCTGGTTCTGCAGGGGGCACTCGCCGCCCTTGTCGCAGACCGGGCAGTCCAGGGGGTGGTTGATGAGCAGGAGCTCCATCACCCCCTGCTGGGCCTTCTCCGCGACCGGGGAGGTGAGGTGGGTCTTGACGACCATCCCGTCCGTGCAGGTGATCGTGCAGGACGCCATGGGCTTGCGCTGGCCCTCGACCTCGACGATGCACTGGCGGCAGGCGCCGACGGGGTCGAGGAGGGGGTGGTCGCAGAAGCGGGGGATCTCGACGCCGAGTTGTTCGGCGGCCCGGATGACCAGGGTGCCCTTGGGCACGCTGATGTCGATGCCGTCGATGGTCAGCGAGACCAGGTCCTCCGGCGGGACCGCCGCCTCGCCGCCCCCGGAGGGAGCGCTCGTGGTCACGGTCATGCGTTCACCTCCGCGTGCTTGTCCTTGTCGGCCCAGACCGTCGACCTGGCCGGGTCGAACGGGCAGCCATGGCCCGTGATGTGGTCCTCGTACTCCGCGCGGAAGTACTTGAGGGAGGAGAAGATCGGCGAGGCGGCGCCGTCACCGAGGGCGCAGAAGGACTTGCCGTTGATGTTGTCGGCGATGTCGTTCAGCTTGTCGAGGTCGCTCATGACGCCCTTGCCGGCCTCGATGTCACGCAGCAACTGGACCAGCCAGTAGGTGCCTTCGCGGCAGGGGGTGCATTTGCCGCAGGACTCGTGGGCGTAGAACTCGGTCCAGCGGGTGACGGCCCGCACGACGCAGGTCGTCTCGTCGAAGCACTGGAGTGCCTTCGTGCCGAGCATGGAACCGGCGGCGCCCACGCCCTCGTAGTCGAGGGGCACGTCGAGGTGCTCGTCGGTGAACATGGGGGTCGAGGAGCCGCCCGGGGTCCAGAACTTGAGGCGGTGTCCGGGGCGCATCCCGCCGCTCATCTCCAGGAGCTGGCGCAGGGTGATGCCGAGCGGTGCCTCGTACTGGCCGGGGCTCGCGACGTGGCCGCTGAGCGAGTAGAGCGTGAAGCCGGGGGACTTCTCGCTGCCCATCGACCGGAACCATTCCTTGCCCTTGTGCAGGATGGCGGGAACCGACGCGATGGACTCGACGTTGTTCACGACAGTGGGGCACGCGTAGAGGCCCTCGACGGCGGGGAAGGGAGGACGCAGTCGCGGCTGGCCGCGGCGGCCTTCGAGCGAGTCGAGCAGCGCGGTCTCCTCACCGCAGATGTACGCGCCGGCGCCCGCGTGCACGGTGATGTCGAGGTCGAGTCCGCTGCCCAGGATGTTCTCGCCCAGGAAGCCCTCGGCGTAGGCCTCACGGACGGCCTCGTGCAGCCGCCGCAGGACGGGGACGACCTCACCCCGCAGATAGATGAAGGCGTGCGAGGACCGGATGGCGTAGCACGCGATGATCATGCCCTCGATCAGGCTGTGCGGGTTGGCGAAGAGGAGCGGGATGTCCTTGCACGTCCCGGGTTCCGACTCGTCGGCGTTGACGACGAGATAGTGCGGCTTTCCGTCCCCCTGGGGAATGAACTGCCACTTCATCCCGGTCGGGAATCCGGCGCCGCCCCGGCCGCGCAGCCCGGACTCCTTGACGTACGCGATGACGTCGTCCGGTGACATGGCCAGCGCCTTGCGCAGCCCTTCGTAGCCGTCGTGCCTGCGGTAGACGTCGAGGGACCACGCCCTGTCCTCGTCCCAGAAGGCCGACAGCACGGGTGCGAGCAGCTTGTCCGGGCTGGTGCCCTTGATCTCGGGTGCCAACGTCATCACTCCCCCTCCTCGGCTGCAGGCCCGGCCGGGTGGGCAGGGTCCGAGGCCGACGTGTCCTGCGGCGCGTCGTGCGAACTGAGGTGCTCGGTGGGTGACGGCTCGTGCACCTTGTCGCGCGGCTCGTCGTGCGGACCGCCGTCCCGTGGGTGGACCACGCGCGCGGGTCCGGTCTCGCCCCTGGCGAGGCGGAGGCCGACCAGCGAGGCGGGGCCGGCGCCGCCGCTCGCCTCGACGGCGCCGGGCCGCTCGTCGGGGAAGCCGGCGAGGATCCGCGCGGTCTCCTTGAAGGTGCACAGCGGCGCCCCGCGCGTGGGCTCGACCTCGGCCCCGTCGCGCAGGTCGTCGACGAGGCGCTTGGCGCTGTCGACGGTCTGGTTGTCGAAGAACTCCCAGTTGACCATCACGACCGGCGCGAAGTCGCAGGCCGCGTTGCACTCGATGTGCTCCAGGGTGACCTTGCCGTCGTCGGTGGTCTCGCCGTTGCCGACGCCCAGGTGGTCCTGGAGCGCCTCGAAGATCGCGTCGCCGCCCATCACCGCGCACAGGGTGTTGGTGCAGACGCCCACCTGGTAGTCGCCGGACGGCTTGCGCCGGTACATGGAGTAGAAGGTGGCGACCGCGGTGACCTCGGCCGTGGTCAGGCCGAGCACGTCGGCGCAGAACCGCACGCCGGTGCGGGTGACGTGCCCCTCCTCCGACTGCATGAGGTGCAGCAGCGGCAGGAGGGCGGAGCGGGAGTCCGGGTAGCGGGCGACGACCTCGGCGGCATCCCGTTCCAGCCGCGCTCGAACGTCGTCCGGGAAGTCGGGCGCGGGCAGTTGGGGCATGCCCAGGCTGACGCCCTCGGGGGTGGTGGTCACCGGTCGACGCCTCCCATCACGGGGTCGATGGACGCGACGGCGACGATGACGTCGGCGACCTGGCCGCCCTCGCACATCGCCGCCATGGCCTGCAGGTTGGTGAAGGACGGGTCCCGGAAGTGGACCCGGAAGGGCCGGGTGCCGCCGTCGGAGACGACGTGCACCCCGAGTTCGCCCTTGGGTGACTCGACGGCCGCGTACGCCTGTCCCGGCGGGACGCGGAAGCCCTCGGTCACCAGCTTGAAGTGGTGGATGAGGGCCTCCATGGAGGTGCCCATGATCTTCTTGATGTGGTCCAGGGAGTTGCCGAGTCCGTCCGGGCCGAGGGCGAGCTGGGCGGGCCAGGCGATCTTCTTGTCGCCGACCATGACCGGGCCGGGCTCCAGCCGGTCCAGGCACTGCTCGACGATCCTGAGGGACTGGCGCATCTCCTCGAGCCGGATCAGGAAGCGGCCGTAGGAATCGCAGGTGTCGGCGGTCGGGACGTCGAAGTCGTACGTCTCGTACCCGCAGTACGGCTGCGCCTTGCGCAGGTCGTGCGGGAGGCCGGCGGAGCGCAGGATCGGGCCGGTCGCGCCGAGGGCCATGCAGCCGGACAGGTCGAGGTGGCCGATGTCCTGCATACGGGCCTTGAAGATGGGGTTCCCGGTGGCGAGCTTGTCGTACTCGGGGAGGTTCTTGTCCATCTTCTTCACGAACTCGCGGATCTGGTCCACCGCGCCGGGCGGCAGGTCCTGGGCGAGTCCGCCGGGCCGGATGTACGCGTGGTTCATGCGCAGGCCGGTGATCAGCTCGTAGATGTCGAGAATGAGTTCACGATCACGGAAGCCGTAGATCATGATCGTGGTGGCGCCCAGCTCCATGCCGCCGGTGGCGATGCACACCAGGTGGGAGGAGAGCCGGTTCAGCTCCATCAGGAGCACGCGGATGATCGTGGCGCGGTCGGGGATCTGGTCCTCGATGCCGAGGAGTTTCTCCACGGCGAGGCAGTACGCCGTCTCGTTGAAGAACGGCGTCAGGTAGTCCATGCGCGTCACGAACGTGGTGCCCTGGGTCCACGTGCGGTATTCGAGGTTCTTCTCGATGCCCGTGTGGAGGTAGCCGATGCCGCAGCGGGCCTCGGTGACGGTCTCGCCGTCGATCTCCAGGATCAGCCGGAGCACACCGTGGGTGGACGGGTGCTGGGGACCCATGTTGACGATGATGCGCTCGTCGTCGGACCGGGCGGCGGTCTGGGCGACCTCGTCCCAGTCGCCGCCGGTGACCGTGTAGACGGTGCCCTCGGTGGTCTCGCGCGCCGAGGCGGCGGAATCCGCGGATGCGTGCTGCGTGCTCATGAGTACGACCTCCGCTGGTCCGGAGCCGGGATCTGGGCGCCCTTGTACTCGACGGGGATGCCGCCGAGGGGGTAGTCCTTGCGCTGCGGGAAGCCCTGCCAGTCGTCCGGCATCATGATCCGCGTCAGTGCGGGGTGGCCGTCGAAGACGATGCCGAAGAAGTCGTACGTCTCGCGCTCGTGCCAGTCGTTGGTGGGATAGACGGGGACGAGCGACGGGATGTGCGGGTCGGCGTCGGGGGCGGAGACCTCCAGGCGGATCAACCGGTTGTGGGTGATCGAGCGCAGGTGGTAGACGGCGTGGAGCTCGCGGCCCTTGTCGCCGGGGTAGTGGACGCCGGAGACGCCGGTGCACAGTTCGAAGCGCAGGGCAGGGTCGTCGCGCAGGGTCCGGGCGACGGTCGGCAGGTGCTCGCGCTCGATGTGGAAGGTGATCTCGCCGCGGTCGACGACCGTCTTGTCGATCACGTTCTCGGGGACCAGGCCCTGTTCCTCCAGGGCGCCCTCCAGCTCGTCGGCGACCTCGTCGAACCAGCCGCCGTAGGGGCGGTTCGCCTCCCCGGGGAGGCGGATGGAGCGGACCAGGCCGCCGTAGCCGGAGGTGTCGCCGCCGTTGTTCGCGCCGAACATGCCGCGCTGGACGCGGATCTCCTCGCCGCCGTCGCCGCGCTGGCCGGGGAGGTTGGAGGCGGCGAGGTCCTTCTCGGGGTTCACCCCGTTCGTCTCCCCGGCGCCGTTGGTGCCGTTCGCGTCGCTCATCGCAGCAGCCCCTTCATCTCGATGAGGGGGAGCGCCTTGAGTGCCGCTTCCTCCGCCTCGCGGGCCGCTTCCTCGGCGTTCACGCCGAGCTTGGACGTCTGGATCTTCTGGTGGAGCTTGAGGATCGCGTCCATCAGCATCTCGGGCCGCGGCGGGCAGCCCGGCAGGTAGATGTCGACCGGGACGATGTGGTCGACGCCCTGGACGATCGCGTAGTTGTTGAACATGCCGCCCGACGACGCGCAGACCCCCATGGAGATCACCCACTTGGGATTGGGCATCTGGTCGTAGACCTGCCGCAGCACCGGCGCCATCTTCTGGCTGACCCGGCCGGCCACGATCATCAGGTCCGCCTGGCGCGGCGACCCCCGGAACACCTCCATTCCGAAGCGCGCCAGGTCGTAGCGTCCCGCGCCCGTGGTCATCATCTCGATGGCACAACAGGCGAGGCCGAAGGTGGCGGGGAAGACGGACGCCTTGCGTACCCAGCCCGCGGCCTGCTCGACGGTGGTCAGCAGGAAACCGCTCGGCAGTTTTTCTTCGAGTCCCATGGTCTAAAGGCCCCTCAGTCCCATTCCAGGCCGCCGCGGCGCCAGACGTACGCGTAGGCGACGAAGACGGTGAGCACGAAGAGCAGCATCTCCACGAGCCCGAAAACACCCAGGGCGTCGAAGGTGACGGCCCAGGGGTAGAGGAAGACGATCTCGATGTCGAAGACGATGAAGAGCATCGCCGTCAGGTAGTACTTGATGGGGAAACGCCCTCCGCCGGCCGGCGTGGGGGTGGGCTCGATCCCGCATTCGTAAGCCTCGAGCTTGGCCCGGTTGTAGCGCTTCGGGCCGATCAGCGAGGCCATGATCACGGAGAAGATCGCAAAGCCTGCCCCGAGGGCTCCCAGTACGAGGATGGGCGCATAGGCGTTCACCGCTCCTCGCTCCTCTCAGTCGGCACTGACTGCTGGCGGATGGCGTCGGCCCTGTTCACCGACCCCACCGGTCCCACGAACTCCGCCCGTCCCGACGAAGATCGCGAACATGTGAAGCAGGTCACAAGCCCAACTGCCCCGCATCCTATGCCTGCCGGTCTGTGATCTGCGACACGGGGTGCGGCACCGAGTTTGTGATCTCCACCACCTGACGATGGATCATGATGTCGGACGGGCGTCGATCTTCATACCGGAAGCGCCAGACTGATCACCAGAAGTGACATTTTCATTCATTACCGCTGGTCACGAGGGTCGTCTCCATATCAAGAGATTTCCGCTGCATGCAAATTGGTGCTGGACGGGGCCCCTTGGTAGTGCGCGGCGTTCACACCCCGGAGGGAGCCAGGCACCCGGATGTGGACGCGTGCACGCGTTCACGAGCGCCCGGGGTGGACGCTCCCGCGCGGGACGCCGCCTCAACGGGTGACAGTTCTGTGACCTGCGCCACACCGAACCGAGATCAAATCCACGAGCCTTGGCCACTCGCTGCGATCGGTGGTAAGCGCAGGGCAATTCGGACGTATTCACGAAAGCGCATGATCACAGGCATGATGGGCCGTGTCCGCTATGCCCGTTACGGCGTCAATAAAGAGTGACGCACAGGGAATTTGGGGCCTCCGTTGAACAACTGTGGCGCAGCACACGTTTCTTGAAGGTATGGAGGAGTCGCTGGTACCGCTTGTACCCATGTCCCACACCGCTCACATACGCAGCCACCGGAAACCCCGCCGCAACGCGTCCTCGATCGCGATGCGCGCCGGAGTCGCCGGTGGCGTTCTCAGCACCGTGGCAGTGGCCGGCGCGTCCACGTCGGCTTTCGCGGCGGAGCCGGTGACGCAGACGCTCGAACTGCCCACCCTCACGGCCGACCTGGCCACGCAGGCCGCGCAGTCCGCGGACGCCACGCAGGCGATGGCGGCCGACTACCAGCTGCAGGCCGAGCGTGACACGGCCGCCCAACAGGCTGCCAAGCAGGCCGAGAAGGACCTGGTCAAGGCGAAGAAGGAAGAGGCCCGCAAGAAGGCCGCCGCCGAGGCCGAGCGCAAGGCCGAGGCCGAGCGTGCCGCGCGCGACAGCGAGCGGGCCACCCTCACCACCAACTCGACGACGACCACGACGACGCCCGCCGCCACCGGCAGCGTCGGCACGGTCATCGCCTTCCTCAAGGCACAGCTCGGCGACGCCTACGTGATGGGCGCCACCGGCCCCAACGCGTGGGACTGCTCCTCGCTGGTGCAGGCCGCCTTCAAGCAGGTCGGTGTGTCCCTCCCCCGGGTCTCGCAGGACCAGTCGATGCAGGGCACCGAGGTCTCGCTGTCCAACCTGCAGGTCGGCGACATCCTGTACTGGGGCGCCAAGGGCTCCGCGTACCACGTGGGTGTCTACATCGGGAACGGCCAGTACCTGGACGCGGCGAACCCCTCCAAGGGCGTCGTCATCCAGGACCTTTCCGGCTACCCGGCGACGGGCGCGGTGCGCGTGCTCTGAGGCCACGCCTCCACACGCTCGCCCAGACGCTTTTTCGAGAGGGCCGCTCTCCCCGAGGGGAAGCGGCCCTCCGGGCTGCCCTCAGGAAGGCCCCAGAAGCCCCACTGGGCCGCCCCCGGCCGCACGAGGTGTTGCGGGACAGCCCTGACCGCCGCGGGGCCCTGTCGTCGCGCCTGACGGGTTCCCGTGTCCGAGACCGGTACACCTCCGCACGCGCGCGGACGCGACCGGGGCGGACGGCGGGCGCCGCCACCCCGGTCAGGACTGGGCCGGGCAGGACAGATCGACCGGCCCGCACTGCCCGGTCAGTCCGTCCCGGTCACACCGCCCCGGTCACGCCTTCGGGGCCACCTTGCTCAGGCCGTTGATGATGCGGTCCATCGCGTCACCGCCGGTGGGGTCGGTGAGGTTGGCCAGCATCTTCAGGGTGAACTTCATCAGGAGCGGGTGGGTGAGACCCCGCTGCGTCGCGAGCTTCATGATCTTCGGGTTGCCGATGAGCTTCACGAAGGCGCGGCCCATCGTGTAGTAGCCGCCGAAGGTGTCCTTGAGGACCTGCGGGTAGCGCTGGAGGGCGAGTTCGCGCTGCCCGGGGGTGGCGCGGGCGTGGGCCTGGACGATGACGTCGGCGGCGATCTGCCCGGACTCCATGGCGTAGGCGATGCCCTCGCCGTTGAACGGGTTCACCATGCCGCCGGCGTCGCCCACCAGCAGCAACCCCTTGGTGTAGTGGGGCTGGCGGTTGAAGGCCATCGGGAGGGCGGCGCCGCGGATGGGCCCGGTCATGTTGTCGGGGGTGTAGCCCCACTCCTCGGGCATGGACGCGCACCAGGCCTTCAGCACGTCGCGCCAGTCCAGCTCCTTGAACGCGGCCGAGGTGTTGAGGACGCCCAGACCGACGTTGGACGTGCCGTCGCCCATGCCGAAGATCCAGCCGTACCCGGGAAGCAGACGGTCCTCGCCCGGCCCGCGCTTGTCCCACAGTTCCAGCCAGGACTCCAGGTAGTCGTCGTCGTGGCGCGGGGAGGTGAAGTACGTACGGACCGCGACGCCCATCGGACGGTCCTCGCGGCGGTGCAGGCCCATCGCGAGGGAGAGGCGGGTGGAGTTGCCGTCGGCCGCGACCACCAGGGGGGCGTGGAAGGTGACGTCCCGCTTCTCCTCGCCGAGCTTGGCGTGCACGCCGGTGATCCGGCCGGTGCGGTCGTCGATGACGGGCGCGCCCACGTTGCAGCGTTCGTACAGGCGGGCCCCCGCCTTCTGGGCCTGGCGGGCGAGTTGCTCGTCGAAGTCGTCGCGCTTGCGGACCAGTCCGTAGTCCGGGTAGGAAGCGAGATCCGGCCAGTCGAGCTGGAGGCGGACGCCGCCGCCGATGATCCGCAGACCCTTGTTGCGGAGCCAGCCGGCCTCCTCGGAGATGTCGATGCCCATCGACACCAGCTGCTTGGTGGCGCGCGGGGTGAGGCCGTCGCCGCAGACCTTCTCCCTCGGGAAGCTGGTCTTCTCCAGGAGCAGTACGTCCAGGCCGGCCTTGGCCAGGTAGTACGCGGTGGTGGAACCGGCTGGCCCGGCCCCGACGACGATCACATCGGCGGTGTGTTCGGTAAGGGGCTGGGGCTCGGTCACGACGGGTTCTCCCCAAGAAGTAGAAGGATCGGAGCAAAGCCGCCCGGCAGTCAGGGCAACCGGACGGCCGGAAAACATGTGCCGACCGGGGTCGGACATGGGCAGTCTATTCAGCGGTATCGATCATCGGCTGAAGGGCTGCCCTGTGAACCGAGCTCTGCCCGACGTACGGCTGCGCGTCCCCACCGACGAGGACGCCTTCGCCTGGCACCGGATCTTCGACGATCCCGAGGTCATGGAGTTCCACGGCGGCCGGGCCGCCGAGCTGTCCGTCTACGAGGAGCTCACCGCGCGCCAGCGCCGCCACGACGCCGAACACGGCTTCTGTCTGTGGACGATGCTCGACGAGGAGGGCCGGGCCATCGGTTTCACCGGCGCCCAGCCGTGGCCCCGCGAGTGGGGGCCGACCGGCGAGATCGAGATCGGCTGGCGGCTCGGCCGGGCCCACTGGGGCAAGGGGTATGTGACCGCCGCCGCCGCGCAGACCCTGGAGCGGGTGCGGGCGGCGGGCGTGGGCAGCGTCGTCGCCATGGTCAACGCCCGCAACGAGCGGTCCATAGCGGTGACCCGGCGGCTGGGCATGGAGCTGGCGGAGACGTACACGACACCGGTCACGCGGCAGGAGGGGCACTGCTACCGGCTGGCGCTGTGAGGGGGAGCCGTTGGAGGGGCTCCTCGTTCGGGATTTCGTCAACGCGTCACCCAGAGTAGCGATGTGCGGCAGATTGCCACGCAGTGCTTCCGGTCGGGCCCGCTCGGCGGCTACCCTGCCGGTACCGCTGGGGGTGAACATCTGTGCGCATAACACCCAAGTCATTCGAAGTGCGTGTGCCACGGTTCGTCGGTCTGATGGCCGTGGACGCGCGTGAGACGGCCGAGGCGGACGGGCTGACCCTCGTCGCGCCCGACCGGCCCGACCTCCGGCTCGCCGCCGTGGACCACGTCGTACGGCAGTACCCGCCGCCGGGCGTGAAGGTGCCGCGCGGGGCCGCGGTGACCGTGTGGTTCGAGTCGGGCGACGACGGCGGCGGCGTGCGCGAACCGCGCCACGGCGGGCCGCCGCCGGGGTTGCGCAGGGCGCTGGACGAACCGGGGGACCCCTTCGCGGCCCGTCGGTAGCCCGGGGTGAGCCTCCGGGGCCCGGGGCGCCCCCGCGCCCCTGTGGGGCGCGGGTCGCCGCCACTTCCCTCCGGGCCCCTCTACCTCTGCCAGAGCAGGATCGCCGCCGCGCCTCCCCCGCCGACCACGAGGGCCGCGACGATCGTGACGGCCCAGACGAGGGCCCGGCCGCGGGGCCCGGCAGGGGCCGCGGGCGGCGGCTGGTGGTGGTGGCCGAGTTCGACCAGCGGGGGCTCGTACGCCGCCGGGGCCGGGACAGAGGGCTGGTGCGGGACGCCGTGCGCCGCCGGGCCGTTGCTCGGCATGGCCGGGACCGGAGGGGCGACGACCGCCGTGCGTGCTCCCGCCATCTGGAGCAGATAGGGCGCGAGGAAGGCCGCGCCGAAGATCCACAGGAGCCCGAAGAGAAGCGCCTCGGCGATGTCGAGGCCGACATCCGCCTGACCCGCGGCCGAGAACTCACTGCTGAACTCGCTCGTGGCGGAGCCCGAGGCCTCCATGCCGAAACCGCTGACCCCGGCGAGCAGGAGGAAGAGGCCGAAGAAGACACCGGCGGCGAGGAGTTGCTCGCCGCGGCCCGTGGAGCGGCGGGCCGCGATGATCCCGAGCGTCAGGGCGCAGACCGCGCCGAGCGTCAACACGCCCACGACCGCCCAGGAGTTGACGGCGTCGCCCAGCTCGGAGAGCCCGAACGCCCGGTGCTCGTAGCCACCGCCGTACGGGTTCGACTCGCCGAGCCCGTGGTCCCCGGACGAGTCGCTGCCGAACGACGCGCTCTCCCCGAGACCCGTGCGGCCCGCCTCGCCCTGGACGGAGGCGCCCCAGGAGAGACCGAGCAGGTGGACGGCGAGGTTGGGGAGGACGAGCAGGACGAGCAGGAGCGGGCTGAGTTCCTCGTCCCATTCGGCCTGCCACTCGTCGTTCGCCGCGAGGACGACGAACGCGACGAGCGAGCAGAGGACGAGGACGATCACCATGGCGCGTACGGCCGTCCCGGTCGCCCGGAACAGGGCCCGGGGGCCGGGGCGGACGGCCAGCCAGGCCGCCAGGTCGTCGCGCTGCAGCAGACCGGCCGAGACGGCGGCGGTGAGCAGCAGCGCGCCGAGGGCCGTGCGCCAGACCGACGTCGAGACCTCGACGACCGCGATCTCGGGCTGCCCGAACAGGGCGAGCAGTACGACGGCGGCCGTCACCAGCAGCGTGACCCGCACGGCCGCTTCGAGGCCGGCGGTACGGCCGCCACCGGCCACCGCCGCCCCGGGCACCCCGGCGTACGTGCCGCCGAACCCTCCGGCGTACGTGCCGCCCGGCACACCTCCGTACGCGCTCCCGTACACGCCCCCGTTCGCGCCCGGTGTCGCCAGTCGCGTGCGGAGGAGCCGTACGCCGATGACGAGGGCCCCGACGAAGAGGGCGGTCACCGTGAGCGGGACCAGGGACACGGCGAGGGCGCCCTCGGCGGAGCGGAACTCGCCCGAGTAGTCGCCGCCGCCGGTCTCGGAGATCTCGAAGCCGCCGCCGAGGCCCTGGAGGACGCCGGCGAGGGCGAGGGCGAGACGGTCGCCGAAGCCGACGAAGTCCTCCTCCCCCTCGCCGCCCTGGCCGTACGACGGGACGGCCAGGGCGACGGCCGTGACGAGGAGGAAGGCGACCGGCCAGAGCGCGGCCAGCGCCGAACCGGCCCAGTCACCCCGGAAGGCCCGGCCGAGGAAGGCGCCGACGGGCGAGGGCCGGGCGGGGATGGGGGCGTACTCGGGTGGCGGCGGGGGTGGGCCGAGGGGTGGAGCGCCCGGCGGAGCCGAGGGAGGAACCGAGGGAGGAGCCGCCGGTGGGGCGGCCGGGGGTGCCGGAGTCGCCCCGGTGCCCGTGCCCGGCGCCGCCGGGATCGGCGGGCGTTCCCCTCCGCACTTCATGCAGAAGCGCGCCTCGTCGGGGCCGGGTGTTCCGCAGTGCGGGCAGTAGGACGTCATGGAACGCTCCGTCATCCAGAGAACTCGGGCCGTGATGCGCCGTGGCCGGGAGGGCGCCGGTGAGTCCTGGGACATCACCGGCGCGTACCGACGTATCAACGGACGGTAGTTTCTGTTGACCGGTTCCCGTCAACAGGATTCCCTCGCGGGCATCCCTCGTACGGGTGAAATCAGGGCGTGACGGGCGCCCTCACGGCCCTATGCGAGGGCCTTGAACCCCCGGTGCAGCGCGACGATCCCGCCCGACAGGTTGCGCCACGCGACCTTGTCCCAGCCGGCCTTGCGCAGCCGCTCGGCGAGGCCCGCCTGGTCGGGCCAGGCACGGATGGACTCGGCCAGGTAGACGTACGCGTCCGGGTTGGAGGACACCGCACGGGCCACCGGCGGCAGCGCGCGCATCAGGTACTCGGTGTAGACGGTCCGGAACGGTGTCCAGGTCGGGTGCGAGAACTCGCAGATCACGACACGTCCGCCGGGCTTGGTCACCCGGTACAGCTCGCGCAGCGCGGTGTCGGTGTCCTGCACGTTCCGCAGGCCGAAGGAGATGGTCACCGCGTCGAAGGTGTCGTCCTTGAACGGCAGCCTCGTGGCGTCGCCGGCGGTGAACGGCAGCCAGGGGGTGCGCTCCTTGCCCACCCGGAGCATGCCGAGGGAGAAGTCGCACGGGACGACGTACGCGCCGGTCCGCGCGAAGGGCTGGGACGAGGTGCCCGTGCCGGCCGCGAGGTCCAGGATCCTCTGGGCGGGGCGGGCGTCGACCGCCTGCGCGACCTCCTTGCGCCAGCGCCGGTCCTGTCCGAGGGACAGCACGTCGTTGGTCAGGTCGTACCGTTTCGCCACTCGGTCGAACATCGAGGCGACTTCGTGCGGCTGCTTGTCCAGGGATGCGCGGGTCACGGGCCCATTGTGGCAGTACGGGCCGGACGCCCCCACGGCACCCGGGCCGATCGTGCGCGCCTCGGCGACGCGCTTTTCGTCGACGGACTCGCCGTGCACGCTCCCGGACATGAGTGGTCATCGTCCGGACACGCCTGTGGTCATTGTTCGGGCAATTCCCGACTTCCCCTGCGGGACATCCACGGGAAACACCGCGTCCCGTCCGTTTCCTCACGGATTCCATGAACGAACGCGAAGCGAAGGCGTTTGCTTTCGGGGCGGGACGGGGTGACGGTAAAGGGATGTTTGCCCGACTGGTGAACCCTTTGCCGGTCACCGTTCCGTGACCTGGCTTCGGTTCCGCAATTCCGGGGAAGCACGCGTGAAGCACGGCCGGGTGTGCTTCATTTCCTTTCGTGAGTACCGTGAGGAATTCCCTGAGAACGGCCGCCGGACTGATATGTCTGGCGGTCCTGGCCTGCACGGGTTGCACCACGGGGACCGACGGGTCCGCGTCCGCACCCGAGGGCTCGGCGGCACCCGGTACGCCCACGGAAACGGAGTACGCACCGTACGTGAGCGCCACCGCCGCCTCCCCCCTCGACGGCGCCGGGTCGGCCGCCGCCTACAACCTGGCGTTCGTGATCGCCGACGGCGACGCGTGCACGCCCGCGTGGAACGGGACCAAGGCCGTCGACGACCCGGCGGTCAGGTCCCGGATCGCCGCGCTCACCGCTTCCGGAGCGTCGGTGCGGGTCTCCTTCGGCGGCGCCTCCGGGCCGGAGCTGGCCGAGGTATGCGACAGCGCGCCCGAGCTGGCCGCGGCGTACGGCGCGGCCCTGGACGCGGCCGGCTCGACCGCGGCCGACTTCGACGTCGAGGGCGACGCGCTGAAGGACACCGTCTCCGTCGACCTGCGCTCGGAGGCGATCGCGCTGCTCCAGCGGGACCGCCCCGGCCTCACCGTCACCTTCACCCTCCCCGTCATGCCGTCCGGGCTCGACGACCACGGCGTGGCGCTGCTCGAATCGGCCGCCGCCGAGGCCGTGGAGGTCACCACGGTCAACATCATGACCATGAACTACGCCCGTTCGTACGACGGTGACATGGGCGACTACGCGGAGCGGGCGGCCGAGTCGGCGCACGAGCAGCTGCGGGCGGTCTTCGATACGGGCGGGTCGACGGCGTGGGGGGCACTGGCGCTGACCTCGATGCTCGGCGTCAACGACATCGACAACGAGACGTTCACCCTGGAGGACGCGGCACAGGTGCGGGAGTTCGCGCGGGAGAAGGGGGTGGCCTGGGTGTCGATGTGGGCGACGTTCCGGGACCGGGAGTGCGGGGGCGGGGCGCGTGACGCGCTGGTCGACTGCAGTGGGGTCGAGCAGGAGGACGGGGCGTTCGGGGAGGCGTTCTCCCCGCGCCCCTGACAGCGGGATCGGCGGTGCCCCTCAGCGGCTCAGTCGCTAGGCGGCTCAGCGGCGGCGGTGGACCAGGCGCCCCGCGCAGACCGTGGCCACGCAGGTGCCGGAGTCGTCGAAGACCACCAGGTCCGCCCGGCCCGCCTCCACGATGGCCGGGGGTGCCGGGTGCGGCAGGACGACCACGTGGTTGCGCTCGGCGGCCGCACGGAGTTCCGGGGTGTCCGCGTGCTGTCCCAGCACCGCCGTCGCGCCCGACTTCAGAACCGCGTGGACCCGTTCGCGGGGTGACGGGGCGTCCGGGAGCGGGCCCTCGTGCACCCGGCCGGGCCCGAGGACACCGGGCCACCGCCGCACCCGGGCGTCCGGGAACCGCTGCCGGACGGCCTCCGACGGCCCCACGGCCCGGATCCGGGCGCCGTCCACCACGACGGCGCCGTCCTTGATCGGCTCCGGGTCGTCCCAGGTGCGCCGCACCTCGTCGGCGGCGTGAATCGTCAGCACGGCGGCCCTAGTTGGCGTTCAGCAGCTTCAGCTCGGGGTGGGCCGTGCCGCCCTCGATGGCCGTGGACGAGATGTGGGACATGACGCGCTCGTCGACCGGGTCGTTCGCCGGGTCCTCGTGGACGACGATGTGCTCGTAGGTCGTGGTCCGCTGGGCCGGGACGCGGCCGGCCTTGCGGATCAGGTCGATGATCTCCATGCGGTTGGAGCGGTGCTTGGCACCGGCGGAGGAGACCACGTTCTCCTCCAGCATGATCGAGCCGAGGTCGTCCGCGCCGTAGTGCAGGGAGAGCTGGCCGACCTCCTTGCCGGTGGTGAGCCAGGAGCCCTGGATGTGGGCGATGTTGTCCATGAACAGCCGGGCGATGGCGATCATGCGCAGGTACTCGAACAGCGTGGCCTGCGTACGGCCCTTGAGGTGGTTGTTCTCGGGCTGGTAGGTGTACGGGATGAAGGCTCGGAAGCCACCCGTCCGGTCCTGCACGTCACGGATCATCCGCAGGTGCTCGATGCGCTCGGCGTTGGTCTCACCGGTGCCCATGAGCATCGTGGACGTGGATTCGACGCCCAGGTTGTGCGCGATCTCCATGATCTCCAGCCAACGCTCGCCGCTCTCCTTCAGCGGGGCGATGGCCTTGCGGGGGCGCTCGGGAAGCAGCTCCGCACCGGCGCCGGCGAAGGAGTCGAGGCCGGCCGCGTGGATCCGGGTGATCGCCTCCTCCACGCCCACCTTCGAGATCCGGGCCATGTGCTCGACCTCGGACGCGCCGAGGGAGTGGATGACCAGCTGTGGGAAGGCCTTCTTGATGGCGGCGAAGTGCGTCTCGTAGTACTCCACCCCGTAGTCCGGGTGGTGTCCGCCCTGGAACATGATCTGCGTGCCGCCCAGCTCGACGGTCTCCGCGCAGCGGCGCAGGATGTCGTCGAGGTCGCGCGTCCAGCCCTTGTCCTTGGCCTTCGGCGGGGCGTAGAACGCGCAGAACTTGCACGCCGTGACGCAGACGTTCGTGTAGTTGATGTTCCGTTCGATGATGTACGTCGCGATGTGCTCCGTGCCCGCGTACCGCCGCCGGCGGACGGCGTCGGCCGCGGCGCCGAGCGCGTGCAGCGGGGCGTCGCGGTAGAGGTCGAGCGCCTCCTCTGGCGTGATCCGCCCACCCGCGGCGGCACGGTCGAGAACGGACTGGAGGTCGGCCTTCTCGGTCACCGGGAGCGTCCCTTTCGTAAGGGTTGAACAGACCGAGCCAGCCTACGCCAGGGCCGGGGATCACCCGACGTCAGCCCGTCCGCCTGTGGAAAACTCCGGCACAGGGACCTGTTCAGGCCGCGTACGCCTCCAGCAGCAGCGCGACGTACGCACCGGCGATCATGAACGGTCCCAGGGCCACCAGCTGCCCGCGCACCGCGCGGCCCCGGACCGCCAGGACCAGGGTGTACGCGCTGCCGATGAGCGCGCCGGCGAACGTGCCGAGGTACAGCGCCCCCCAGCCGTACCAGCCGAGGACGGCGCCGAGGCCCAGGGCCAGTTTCACGTCGCCGAAGCCGAGGGCGACGGGCCTGAGGAGGAAGAAGAGGAAGTAGAAGCCGCCGAGGGCGAGGGCGCCGTAGGCCGCCGTCCGCCACTCGCCCGCGTGCTCGGGCACGAACGCGACCCCGCCCAGAAGGGCGAGCGCCAGGCCCGCGAAGGGGAGTGTCAGGGGGTCGGGGAGACGTTGCGCGCCGAGGTCCACGAGGGCGAGCAGGACGCCCAGGGGGGCGAGGAGCAGCCATACGGCGAGTTCGGGGCGGAAGCCGGTGGCGAGGGCGAGGGAGGCGCAGACGAGGGCGGTCATGGTCACGACGGCGGGGGTGCGAGGGCCGTAGGCGCAGGTGGGGGGTTGGACTGTCGAGGGTGGGGCGGTGGGGGCGGTCGTGCAGCGTGCGGGGCCCAGCCAGCCGGCCGCCGGGCCGGTGATGCGGTGGCCGGCGGGGCACGCCTGGTGCCAGGGGGTGTCCTCGTCGGCCGTGAAGCGGTAGGCGGGGCGGGGAAGCAGGGTGCCCGCGGCCGCGCCCCAGAGGGTGGCGGCCAGGGTGAGTGCGATCAGCCAGGGGTCCGGATCCACGGAGGCAGCCTATGAGGGGGCGGGGCGGGGGTGAACCGGGGTGTTCTCGCCCCCGCCTCCGCTACCCGTCCCTCCTCCAGGGGCTGCGCCCCTTCGACCCCCCGCTGCGGGTCCGGTGGGGGCTTGTCGCGCGGGGAACCGCTACTCCACCCTCGCCAACCGGGCCGTCGGCTTGCCCGCGTCCGCGTTGGTCGAGGTGTAGGCGAGTTCCTTGCCCACCGGGGTGAGGGTGATCTCGTGGGTGTTCCTCGTGCAGGTGCCGGGGTTGTTCTTGGTGTCGGCGATGCTCGTGGCGACGATGTTCTTCTTGGTGACCTTCTTGAGGACGAGCTTGTCGTCGCAGGTGCCGCCGAGGAGGTCGACGGAGCGGAACGTGCCCAACGCGTCGCCCACCGCGGCCTGTTCGAGGGTGACGGTGAAGGTGCCGGCGGGGAGGCTGCCGGAGAGGGCGTAGCCGTCGCCCTCCCAGGTGCCCAGGTACCGTGCGGGCAGCTCGCCCGCCGCGTCCTCCCCCGGCGCTTCCGTGTACGTGGCCCCGCTGCTCGGACTGGCCTCGGCCGACGGCGCCTTGCCCGCCGCGTCGCCCTTCTCCTCCCGGCTCCACAGCGTCCCGGGCCCGACCAGCATTCCCACGCCCACCAGCGCGAACACTCCCGCGATCGCCAGGGCGACCGAGCAACTCACCCTCCGGCCCCGCCCGTTCGCGGCGGTCGTGGAGGTGGCCGCCACGCTCAGGGAGAGCTTGCCCGGCGCCGGCGGGACCGTGTCCGGCGCCGCACCTTCGGTCCGCTGCCCCGGTACGTGCGTCACGGGCGGCGCCTGTGACCCGTGCACAGCCTGCGACGGCTGTGAGGCTTGGGCCGACTGTGACGCTTGCGACGACATCACCGGCGGCGGCCCGAACACCCCGCTCGCGGCGGGCACATCGGCCTTCGCGTCACCGGCCGGGCTCCCCGCCGCCGACGCGCCCGTCCCGGCCGTCCCCACCGACGGGCTGCTGAACCCCACCGGCCCGGACGGAACCTCCTCCGCCACCGCCTCCAGGTTCAGCAACTGCACGGCGCTGCGGCCGACCTGTTCCACCAGCGGTCCCGGCAGCCAGCCCGCCGCCACCAGCCGGGCCGCGCCCTGGGGGGCCAGGGTGCGGGCGACCTCGTCGGGGCCCGGGCGGGCGGCGGGGTCCTTGGCCAGACAGCGCTCGACCAGCGCGCGCAGGTCGCCCTCAAGTCCGTCCAGCCGCGGCGGCTCGTGGACGACCTTGTAGAGGAGGGCGGCGGAGGAGTCACCGGGGAAGGGGGACTGCCCGGTCGCGGCGTACGCGAGGACCGCGCCGAGGGAGAAGACGTCCGCCGCACCGGAGATGCCCTTGCCGAGGATCTGTTCGGGGGACATGTAGCCGGGGGAACCGATGGACACGCCCGTCGAGGTGAGCGAGGCCGTGCCGTCCGTGGCGCGGGCGATGCCGAAGTCGATGAGGAGGGGGCCGTCCACCGTGAGCAGCACGTTCGACGGCTTCACGTCGCGGTGGACCAGGCCCAGCGCGTGCACCGCCGCGAGCGCTTCGGCCAGGCCCGCGCCCAGGACCCGTACCGAGTGGGGCGGCAGGTGGCCGCCGTCCGCGATCGCCTGCGCGAGGGACGGGCCGGCGGCATAGCCCGTGGCCACCCACGGGACCGACGCCTCCGGGTCCGCGTCCAGGACCGGGGCCGTCCAGGAGCCCCCCACGCGGCGGGCCGCGTCGACCTCGCGCCGGAAGCGGGCGCGGAACTCCTCGTCCAGGGCGAAGTGCGGATGCACGATCTTGACGGCGACGGTACGGCCGCCCGCGCTGCGCCCCAGATAGACCCGGCCCATCCCGCCGGACCCCAGCCGGCCGAGCAGCCGGTAGGGCCCCACGACCGTGGGCTCGCCGGTATCGAGCGGTTGCATGGGCGGCACCTCCCCCGTACGTCTCGCGCGCCACCCGTACGTCCCCCGTACGGACCCTCCACGACGCACGACTCCCCAGCAGCGTAGTGCCGTACGCCCGGAGGGGAATGCGAGCGGCGGCGGCCGGTCGGCGGGCGATGCCACAGACCGGGGAATTCGTCAAACGAAATTCTGGGAAGTTCGCCGGGAACTCCGGGGGAAATGTTCAGGAAAGCAGGTCGACCTTCACGTCCGCCGGAAATCCCGTGGTGGGGCCGACCCGCCGCGCGAACTCGGCGACGGCGCTCAGCTGCGGCACGCCGAAGCGGAAGTCCAGGGTGGTGAAGTACCGCTCCAGGACCCGCTCGTCGAAGGCCTCCCAGCGGGCGGCCTGCTCGGCGACCTTCGCCACCTCGGTCAGGGACAGGTCCCGGGAGGCCAGGAACGCCTCGTGCACCTTGCGGGTGACCTCCGGCTCCCGCTCCAGGTAGTCCCGCCGCGCCGCCCACACCGCGAAGACGAACGGCAGCCCCGTCCAGGCCTTCCACATGGCGCCGAGGTCGTGCACCTCCAGGCCGAAGTTGGGGCCGTCGAGCAGATTGGCCCGCAGCGCCGCGTCCCCGATCAGTACCGCCGCCTCCGCCTCCTGCATCATCAGCGGGAGGTCGGGCGGGCAGGTGTAGTAGGACGGCCGCACCCCGACGCTCTCGGCCAGCAGCAGCTGCGCCAGGCGTACGGAGGTGCGCGAGGTGGAGCCCAGCGCGACGCGTGCGCCGTCCAGGCGGTCGAGGGGTACCTGGGAGACGATGACGCAGGACATCACCGGCCCGTCGCAGCCGACGGCGATGTCGGGGAAGGCGACCAGGTCGTCCGCGTTGCGCAGGAACTCGACGAGCGTGATGGGCCCGATGTCGAGATCTCCGCGCACCAGCTGCTCGCTGAGCTTCTCGGGGGTGTCCTTGGTCAGCTCGAAGTCGAGGAGCGTGCCCGTTCTCGCGAGCCCCCAGTACAGAGGCAGGCAGTTCAGGAACTGGATGTGGCCGACGCGCGGCCGGTTGCGAGAATTGTCCACATCGCGAGGCTAGCCCTCATGGGGTACGGTGCGGGCTCCGGGGGCCGGGAGAGGCTCCCGAAGCCGGATGGACACCACGTGTCAACGCTTTCGGCGGCGTGTCGCCGGTGGGCCCGGTGGTGCGGAAGAGGCGATGCGTCAACCCCCGAGTCGGGCCGATCAAACATCCGGGTGACGTGATCTTGCCCTCTATTGCATTCCCCTGCCTGCGTGCTAGGCTCGCCGCAAGTTGCAGTTTGGTTTCCCTTGCAGTACAGAGCCTGCGGAGCATGTAACCGCGGGCTCTCGTCTTTTCAGACGTATGCAGTTGTGCGGCATCTTGTTTTCACACTTGCAGGGTTCTGGAGCAGGGCAACCCTTTGGGCCCAAGGAGGGCTTATGGCTACCGGAACCGTGAAGTGGTTCAACGCCGAAAAGGGCTTTGGCTTCATCGCCCAGGAAGGTGGCGGCCCGGACGTCTTCGTCCACTACTCCGCCATCAACGCGAACGGCTTCCGTTCGCTGGAGGAGAACCAGCAGGTCTCCTTCGACGTGACGCAGGGCCCGAAGGGCCCGCAGGCGGAGAACGTCACGCCCGTCTGATCGAGGGATGCCCCTCTGACGACGTCTGATTGCAGTACCCAAGGAGCCCCTTGCCTTTCGGCGCAGGGGCTCCTGCCTTTTTCCCGGCGTCGGCTGTCCGGGCCGGCGCTCCCGGGTTCGCCAGGGCCGGTCGTCCTTGGTGGGGTCAGTCGTCCGTGGTGTAGGTAAGGCGGATCACCTTGCCTGGGGCGAAGTCGCTGTCGATCCTCTTCCCATTCACGACGAGGCGGAGGACGCTCGCCTCGCCGAGGACCAGGTCGATCGACTCCTCGGCGGAGAGGGTCCTGGTCTCACCCGGTTGGAGCAGTCCGTCGTAGAGAAGTTCGCCGGCCGAGTCCTTCGCAGAGACCCAGCTCCGGCCGTCCTCGGCGGTGACACGGACCGTGACCTCGTTCGCGCCGTCCCGCGCGCCGGCGCCTCCCGAGGACTCACCGGCCGCCGAGGAGGTCGGCCCGTGGGCCGGCGACACGCCGGTCGTCCCGTCCCGGTTCGCCACGTACACCCCGGCGGCGACGAGCACGCCCACGACGAGCAGGGCGACGAGGGCCGCGACCGGTCCGCGCGAGCGCGGGGGGCGGACCGTGCCCGTGCCTCCCGTGCCGTCTCGGCGTTCGACGCTGTCGACGTCGTCGCTGCCGCTCCGTGACAGATCCGCTCCCGACTCCACTGCTGCCGGCCTCCCCCCGTGCGACACCGCGCACTCTAGGACGGCGCGGGACGAGGGACCGTTCCCGAACGGGGCCGGGGAATCAACGAGCCCGGGGAGTCAGGGCGAGGACGGAGCGGGGTGATCAGCGCGGGGGACGGCCGTCCCCCGAGCGGCTGCCCCGCGGTTCCTCCGGCACCCGCCGCAGCCGGACGCCCCGCCCCAGGTGCGGTTCGAGGCCCTTGGCCGCGAGGAGGGCCCCGCGTCCCCCGGGCCTCCTTCCTCGCGAACTGCCTTCCTCGCGGGCCGAGTCGGCCGTAGCCTGCCCGCATGATCGATCAAGGTTTGGTGGACGGGGTGGGGCGGCGGATCGCCCTGCACGAGGTCGACGACGAGAACTGGCGGGCCGTCGCGGACGTCGCTCCCCTGGACGGCCAGCGGCGGTACGTTCCGGCGCTGGCCGCTCGATACCTCCTGCTGTCCCTCCGCGAGGGCGTGTGGAACTCGCTCGCGGTCCGCGCCGACGACACCGTGGTGGGGCACGTCATGTGGGGGCGGGACGAGGACGGCTCGTACTGGGTCGGCGGGATGCTGATCGACGGTGCCGAGCAGGGCAGGGGGGTCGGGCGGGCGGTGGCGCGGACCCTTCTGCGCTGGCTGGCGGACCGTCCGGACTGTACGGTCCTGCGCCTGTCGTACCACCCGGAGAACACCACCGCCGAGCGCCTGTACACCTCGCTGGGGTTCGTTCCGGTGCCCTCCGGTGAGGGGGACGCGGACGACGAGGTGGTCGCCGAGCTGTCCGCGACGTCGGTCGGCCGGGTCAGCGGCGCTCCTTGAAGTGCGTGGCCACGAAGAGCGCGGCGGTGGCGCAGACGACTGTCCCGGCGCGGACGAACAGCCCGCCGTCGTCGCCGGGCGGGACCAGCGGCATGTCCCGGCCCAGCATGCGCACGAACACCCACGCGTACGTCCACCCGGCCACGCCGAGCGCGGCGAACGTCAGGGCGACCTTGCCGTTGGCGGAGGTGGGCAGGGAACGGATGCCGTCCAGCACCCGCCGTGCGTCCAGGGCTTCGGCCTCTGGCCGCCGCTGACGCTGGTGGAGACCGAGGAGCAGGAAGGCGGCGGCGTAGACGGCCCAGCCGGCGAGCGACAGGTGGTCCGCGAAGGGGTCCCCGTCGCCCGGCTCTCCGAAGGTCCGGACTGCGGACCAGCTCCAGAGTGCGGCGGCCAGGAGCATGCCGACCGCCGAGAGCCGGCCCCACTTCGAGGACAGCAGCTGCATCATGCGTCTTCGTTCCATGTGACCGCACGGTATCGGCTGCGTCTGCGCGCACGACAAGCCGTGGTGCTGGGAATTCGTCAGGACGTACAACCTCCCCCGGCCGAGACGACTCTTAGGGAGGGTCGGCATCGGCCGACGGGTCGGAACGGATCGGAACGGGGTGGGTCGTGGGGTCGGTGAGGAAGCGGGGCGTGCTGCTGGGCTGTGGAGGGCTGGTCGTCGTGCTCGGGGTCGGGGCGGTCGTGTGGGGGAACTGGTTCCGGGCGCCGTACTCGCTCGCCTCCTCCCCCCGCGTCGATGTGACCGTGCGGGCCGAGAAGTCGAGGTACCCCGATGTCCGGGAGACCGCCGAGGACGTCGACACCGTCGTGCGGGCGTATGTGCAGCGGCTCAAGGCCGGTGACGTGGAGGGGCTGATGGAGCTGGCCGGGCCCGCGTACGAGGAGACCCGGGGCGCCGCCTACGACCAGGTCCGTGAGTTCGGCGAGGGTGCCCGCGGGCATGTCGACGTCACGGTGACGGAAGGGGTCGTGGACTACTTCAATCCCGTCCGGCTCACCTACGACAGGACCGGCCAGAAGCAGGAGCTGCTGCTGGTGAAGGACGACGGGCACTGGTGGATCGGGCTGGGGGAAGGTGATCCGGCCGCCGGGATGTAGGGCCCGTTCCGCGGGCGTCGCGTCTTCGCGGACTACTTCTCGTACAGCCCCTCGATCTCCGTCGCGAAGGACCGTTCCACGACCTCACGCCGCAGCTTCATCGACGGGGTGAGGTGGCCCTCCTCCTCCGTGAAGCCGCCGGGGACGATGGTGAACCTGCGGATGGACTCGGGGCGCGAGACGAGGCGGTTGGCCTCGTCCACCGCGCGTTGCAGGACGGCTCGCAGGTCCGGGTCGGTGGCGAGGCGGTCGAGGGGGACGTCCTGCTTGGCGTTCATCAGGGCCCAGTGGGTGATGCCCTCGGGGTCCAGCGTCAGCAGGGCGGTGACGTAGGGGCGGCGGTCGCCTATGACCATGGCGTGGGCGATCAGGGGATGGGAGCGGAGCCAGTTCTCCAGCGGGGCAGGGGCCACGTTCTTGCCGCTGTCGGTGACGAGGATCTCCTTCTTGCGTCCGGTGATCGTGAGGTACCCCTCGTCGTCGAGCCGCCCGATGTCCCCGGTGGCGAACCAGCCGTCGGGGCCCGCGGGGACGACTCCGCCGGCCTGGGGGTCCCAGTAGCCGCGGAAGATCTGGCCGCCGTGCAGGAGGATCTCGCCGTCGGCGGCTATCCGGACCCGTGTGCCGGGCAGGGGGCGGCCGACCGTGCCCAGGCGGGGCAGGTTGGGCGGGGTGACCGTCACGGCCGCCGTCGTCTCCGTCATGCCGTAGCCCTCGAAGACGTCGATGCCCGCGCCGGCGTAGAAGGCGGCCAGGCGGCGGCCGAGGGGGCTGCCTCCGCAGATGACGTAACGGACCCTGCCGCCCAGCGCCTTGCGGATGCGGCGGTAGACCAGGGGGTCGTAGAAGGTGCGGGCCGTTCTGAGGAAGGCGGAGGGGCCGGGGCCGGTGCCGTGCTGCTCGGCCTCCAGGGCCTCGCCGTAACGGCGGGCCACGGCGGCGGCCCTGTCGTACGAGGAGGCGCGGCCCATGCGTTCGGCGGAGGCGCGGGCCGTGTTGAAGACCTTCTCCAGGACGTAGGGGATGACCAGGAGGAAGGTCGGGCGGAAGGACTTGAGGTCGGCGAGGAGGTCCTCCGTGCGGAAGCTCGGCGAGTGGCCGAGGCGCACCCTCGCCCGCATACAGCCGATCGCCACCATGCGGCCGAACACATGGGCGAGAGGGAGGAAGAGGAGGGTGGACGCCTCCTCGTCCGTCTTCGCGCGGAAGATCGGGTAGAGGAGGTCGATCGCGTTGTCGACCTCGGCGCAGAAGTTGCCGTGGGTGAGGGCGCAGCCCTTGGGGCGGCCGGTGGTGCCCGAGGT
Organism: Streptomyces sp. NPDC057438; assembly: GCF_042802995.1. NCBI lineage: Bacteria > Bacillati > Actinomycetota > Actinomycetes > Kitasatosporales > Streptomycetaceae > Streptomyces > Streptomyces sp. NPDC057438. Next base: position 91,216 of record NZ_JBHVDD010000001.1, on the reverse strand, counting down.
GTAGATGAGGGTCGCCAGGGTGTCGGGGCCCAGCACCCCGCGCCGTACGGCGACTTCCTGGTCGGACACGTCCCGGCCCAGCTCGGCCAGCCGGTCCAGGTGGCCCTTCTCGAAGACCCACATGTGGCGCAGGTCGGGGATGCGGTCCAGTTCGGGGCCGAGGGCGGCGGCCTGGCCCGCCGTCTCCACGGCCAGCGCGACCGCGCCCGAGTCCTGGAGGATCCAGCGGGTCTGGAAGACGGAGGAGGTCGGGTAGACGGGGACCGTCACCAGGCCCGCCGCCCAGGCCGCGAAGTCCAGCAGCGTCCACTCGTACGTCGTCCGCGCCATGATCGCGATGCGGTCGCCCGGCATCAGGCCTTCGGCGATCAGGCCCTTCGCCAGGGCCAGCACCTCGGCGGCGAACTCGGCCGCCGTCACGTCCCGCCACTCGCCCTCGCCCGCGTCGGCGCCCCGCTCCCGGTCCGGGTCTCCGTCCGCGCTCGGCTCGGCCGCCGCGCCGCCGCGCTTGCGGCTGAGGACGACCGAGTCGGGCGCGTGGGTCGCGTTGTCGAACGGGATGTCCGCGAGCGAGCCGTAGGCCGCCGACTCGGCGAGCGCGGGCACGTACGCCTCTCGCACGGCGCCGTCCAGCCGCTTCAACTCGGGCTCCACCGGCGCGGGTTCGGTGTGTTCGAGGCTGGACAAGGGCGACTCCTGGGCGTTCGTCGTGCCCGGATCGTACGGGGTTGGTGTGTGAGGTGCGTGTGAGTGTAGCGATGGTCCGGAGACGGAACGGGGCCGGGGATGTGCAGTGTCGCAGACCGTCGGCACATGGCTCACGCGCAGGTCAAGGGCGTGCCAAGTTACCTGAGGGTCGCTCACGTCCTGCGACATGAAAGGGTCCGCCCGACCCTTACCTCGGGTAACCTGACTATGGAGTAAGAAGCGGGTCCGGCGCGGGGAGTGGAGCCCGCGCGAGGAAGGGGAGACCGTTCGATGCAGCCGACGCAGACCCTCGCCGCTCCGCCGGCCCTCGGCCCCGCTCTCGCCCGGGGTGCCCTCCTCTCGCCGCGCAAGAGCCGCGGGCTCGCGGGCGCGGGCTCCCCGGCCCTGCCTCCCGGCGGGTTCCCCCGGCTCGTCCTCCCCGGCGTCCGGATCGACCTCGCCCGACTCGCCGCGTACGAGCGCGTCTGCGGGTTCCCCACCGGGGAGGACGCCGTCCCGCTGACGTACCCGCACGTCCTCGGCTTTCCGCTGGCCATGCGCATCATGTCCGGCCGCGGCTTCCCGCTGCCCCTCCTCGGGCTCGTCCACACATCGATCGAGATCACCCGACGCCGACGGCTGCCCGCCACCGGGGAGTACGAGATCACCGTGTACGTCGACGAGCTGACGCCCCACCGCCGGGGTACCGAGGCGACGGTGGTGACCGAGGTACGCGACGGGAACGAGAAGGAGGGCGGCTTCGGGGTGGCGGTGGGGGTCGCGTGGGAGTCCCGGAGCACGTATCTCGCCCGGCACGGACGGGGGGAGGGGGCGGGACGGGCGAGGGGTGACGCGAGGGGGCGGGGCGACGGAAGCGGTCGGGCGGCCGGCGGGACCGGGAACGGGGGCGCGACCGGCGCGAACGGGGACGCGCGGGCCGGTGGGACAGAGCGGGCGAGCACCGGCGCGAGCGGGCCGGTCCGGACCGGCGGGAGCAGCGGAACCGGCAGGAACGGACAGACGGAAGCCGGGCCGGCACAGAGCGACCGGTCCGGGCAGGCGCCCTCCGGCGAGAGCGGGCCGGTCCGGACCGGCGGGACCAGCAGGACCGGCGGAACCGGCGGGGCCGGACGGGCCGTGGACGGCGAGGACGGGGCAGGGGCTGCTCGCGACGAGCGGCGGGCCGGGGCCGAGGCGGCTCGTGAGGGGCGGCGGCGGGACCGGGAGCCGGCCCTGCCCGGGGTGGTCGAGTGGCGGTTGGGCGGGGATGTGGGGCGGCGGTACGGCGCGGTGTCCGGGGACCGCAACCCGATCCATCTGCATCCGCTCGGCGCCCGCCTGTTCGGGTTCCCCCGGGCCATCGCGCACGGCATGTGGACCGTGGCCCGCTGCCTCGCCGAGCACGGCGCGCCCCCGGCGACCCTCGTCCGCGCGGAGTTCCGGGCCCCGGTGCCACTGCCGGGCACGGTGACGTACGCGGCCGACGGACAGACCTGGGGCGGCTTCGAACTGCGCGGCGGCGAGGCCCCGGAGCCGGGCGGACGGCGGGTCGGGCCGAGGGTCCATGTGAGCGGCCGCGTGTACCCGCTCGTTGTCTGAGCACACCAGGGCGGCACGGCTGGCGCTGCTCGAACGGGCCGCCGGGCACGCCCGGGTCGCCGCGCCGCGCGCCGGTGCCGTGCCGCCGCTGCGGCCCTACTACACGCCCCAGCGCGCGGGGCTCTACCTAGGTGACCTCCTCCTGCGGCACGGCCTCGACGAGCAGGGGCGGCCGCTCCCGGGGCCGCTCACCGCGGGTGACGCGGGGCGGGTCAAGGCCGTGGTCCGCCGGGTGGCCCGCAACGGGGCGGAGTCGCTGTACCGGATGGGGCGGCAGAGGGTGGCCCCCACGTTGCGGAAGTGGGGGGCGGTGTGGGAGGTCGCTGATCGGCCGCGGCCCGGTGGGCGCAGCCCTGCTTCTCAGGGGCTTCGGGGAACTGCGCGAGAAGCCCCATCGGACCCGCGGCCGACGACGGTCGCTACTCCCCGGACTCCCCCACGGGCGGCGGGACCCAGGGGTGGCCTTCCATGAGATCGCCCAGGCCCGCCCACGCGAAGTTCATCAGGGTCGCGGCGGCCTGCCGGGCGGTGATTCCGGGGGTCGCGTTGGCCCAGGCCGCCAGGGCCTCGGCGGCGCCCACGAGGCCCTCGGCGAGACCCGCCACCTCACGCTCGGGCAGCGAGGGGTCACGCCGGGCCTCCCTGGCCGCGACCAGGATCAGCCCCGTCACGAACGCCACCATCTCCTCCCGCATCGCAGCCACTTCGGAGGCGAACGGCTCCCCGTGCGTACGCGCCTGCAGATGCAGCACGGACCAGGCGTCCGGGTTGCGCGCGGTGTGCGTGAAGAAAGCCCGCAGCCCTTCCCAGAGTTGGCGGTCGGCGGGCAGCTCGGGATCGACACCGGCGCGTACGGCGGTGGTGAGCGCCGTGACCTCGCGGCGGATGCAGGCGGTGAAGAGGTCTTCCTTGGAGTTCAGGTACAGGTACACCAACGGCTTGGACACGCCCGCCAGTTCGGCGATCTCGTCCATCGACGCGGCCCGGTAGCCGCGCTGCCCGAAGGTCCGCACCGCCGCGTCCAGCATCTGCTGTTCGCGCACCGCGCGGGGCATCCGTTTGCTCTTCACAGCACCCATGCGGGCAAGCGTACGGTTCCGGCGGCGGGACGGACTCCTACGAGGCCTGACCCGACGCCGGCTCGGCGGTCCTGGCGGTCTTCTCGGCGGTCGCGGCGTTGCCTGCCACCTCGGCGCTCTCGACGGCGTCGGCCTTCTTCGTCCCCTCGGCCGCCACCGGCGTCCGCGCCTCGTCGTCGACCTCGTCCTCCTGGCTGCGGTTGGCCGCGAGGTTGGACTTGACCCGGCCGATGGAGCGGTCGAGGCGGGGGGCGATCCGCTCGGAAGCCCGGTCGCGCTCCTTGCGCAGGGCGACGAGGCTGATCGGCGCGGAGACGAGCAGGGCGAGGATGATCATCCACATGCCGTTGGAGGCGCCGAGGCCGCGCGGCGCGACGCCGGAGTAGACGAGGGCCCAGACGACCACGAAGCAGCCCGCGAAGATACCGAGGCGCATCAGTGTGTAGCGGAGCATCTCAATCCACTCTTCCGTTTCCGTTCCGGACCCTGCCGAGGGGCGTGTCGCCGAAGGGCGTCTTCCAGTGAAGCACGGTCGGCAGGCGATCTTGCACGGGGGTTGTCGGGCCTCAGGTCAGGGGCAGGAGCATCGTGATGTCGTCGCGGTGGTCCCCGGGGGCGACGCGGATGGCGCCGGGGACCCGGCCGACCTCCTTGTAGCCGCAGGAGGCGTAGAAGTGCTCCAGGCCGTGGCCGCCCCGGCAGCCGAGGCGGATGGCGTCTATGCCGTCGAAGCCGCGGGCCGCGGACTCGGCCGCCGCCATGAGTTCGCGGCCGTGGCCCTTGCCCTGATGGGCGGGGTGGACCATCACCGTGTAGAGCCAGACCCAGTGGGTCATCAGGCGGTGGGTGTTGAAGGCGAAGAACGCGGTGGCGGCGGGGGTGCCGTGGTCGTCGAGGCCGAGGAGGAGGCGGTGCCTGCCGTCCGCCATGGCGGCGAGGTGCTTGAGGAGTTCCGGGCGGATGTCCTGGGGGGTGACCGGGGGGACGAAGCCCACGGCTCCGCCGGCGTTGGAGACGTCCGACCAGAGGGTGAGGATGTGCTCGTGGAGGGTGGAGGTGAGGGGTGGGTCCAGGTGGAACGTAAGGGGCATGGGGCGACGGTAGCCATTACACGGGGCTCACCTCAAGAGAGATTCGCCCCCGCCGCCCCCACCCGTCCCATCCTCACCGGGGGCTGCGCCCTTCGGCCCCAGCCATCCGCCCGGCGGGGGCCGAAGGGGCGCAGTTCCCCGCGCCCCTCAAGGGCCTACGGCCCTCTCAGACCCGCATCGGCTGCGGGGACTCCCTGCGCGCCGGGTCCGGGCCCTCGTACTCGCGGATGATCTCGTACCTCGTGTTGCGTTCCACCGGGCGGAAGCCCGCGTCGCGGATGAGGTCCAGCAGGTCCTCGCGGGTCAGCTTGTTCGGCGTGCCGTAGTTGTCCGCGTCGTGGGTGATCTTGTACTCGACGACCGAGCCGTCCATGTCGTCCGCGCCGTGCTGGAGCGCCAGTTGCGCGGTCTGCACGCCGTGCATGACCCAGAAGACCTTGACGTGCGGGACGTTGTCGAACAGCAGCCGCGACACCGCGAAGGTCTTCAGCGCCTCCGCGCCGGTCGCCATCTGGGTGCGGGCCTGGAGGCGGTTGCGTACCTTGCCGTCCTGCATGTCGACGAAGTCGTGCTGGTAGCGCAGGGGGATGAAGACCTGGAAGCCGCCGGTCTCGTCCTGCAGTTCACGCAGGCGCAGGACGTGGTCCACCCGGTGGCGCGGCTCCTCGATGTGGCCGTAGAGCATGGTGCAGGGGGTCTTGAGCCCCTTCTCGTGCGCCAGGCGGTGGATCCGCGACCAGTCCTCCCAGTGGGTGCGGTGGTCGACGATGTGCTGCCGGACCTCCCAGTCGAAGATCTCCGCGCCGCCGCCGGTCAGCGACTCCAGGCCCGCGTCGATCAGTTCGTCCAGGATCTCCGAGGCCGTCAGACCGCTGATCGTCTCGAAGTGGTGGATCTCCGTGGCCGTGAAGGCCTTCAGCGAGACGTTCGGGAGGGCGGCCTTCAGCTCCTTGAGGGAGCGCGGATAGTAGCGCCACGGGAGGTTCGGGTGCAGGCCGTTGACGATGTGCAGCTCGGTGAGGTTCTCGCCCTCCATCGCCTTGGCGAGTTTCACCGCCTCCTCGATGCGCATCGTGTACGCGTCCTTCTCCCCCGGCTTGCGCTGGAAGGAGCAGTACGCGCACGACGCCGTGCACACGTTGGTCATGTTGAGGTGGCGGTTGACGTTGAAGTGGACGACGTCGCCGTTCTTCCGCGTCCGCACCTCGTGCGCCAGACCGCCCAGCCAGGCCAGGTCGTCCGACTCGTACAGCGCGATGCCGTCCTCACGGGTCAGCCGCTCCCCGGAGCGGACCTTCTCCTCCAGCTCGCGCTTGAGCCCGACGTCCATGCCCACACCTTTCACCGACCGACCTGCCTGCCCGCTACCCGCCCTCGCCACTGCCTGCCGCGAGGGCCTCGTCAACCCTACGTCCACTCCCCTACTGCTCCTCCTCCGGCAGCTCACCCACCCGGTTCTCCCACTTCGTGGAGAGCACGATCGTCGTACGGGTCCGGGAGACGCCCTTCGTGCCGGAGAGCCGGCGGATGGTCTTCTCCAGGCCGTCCACGTCGGGGGCGCGCACCTTGAGCATGAAGGAGTCGTCGCCCGCGATGAACCAGCAGTCCTCGATCTCGGCCAGGTCCCGCAGACGCGTCGCCACGTCCTCGTGGTCGGCGGCGTCGGAGAGGGAGATGCCGATGAGCGCGGTCACGCCGAGGCCGAGGGAGGCCGCGTTGACGGTGGCGCGATAGCCGGTGATGACCCCGGCCGCCTCCAGCCGGTTGATGCGGTCGGTGACACTGGGTCCCGACAGGCCGACGAGGCGTCCCAGCTCCGCGTAGGAGGCCCGGCCGTTCTCCCTCAGGGCCTGGATGAGCTGCCTGTCCACCGCGTCCATGCGTTCGGTTGCCTTCCGCTGAAGAGTTGTGTCGTAAGTAATGCGTGCTGCGTGCTGGTGCTGCGTGAAGTGGTGCGGGGTCGTGCTGCGTGAAGTGGTACGGGTCGTGCGTCGCGAGGGGTGAGCGTGTGGGGCGCTCAGGTGGTCGTGTGCGCGGGACGCGCGCCGCCCACCTCGCCCTCCCAGCGCCGGTACAGGGTGTGCGGGACGCCCGCCGCGTCCAGCGCCCGTCCGGCGACGAAGTCCACCAGGTCCTGGATGTGCGTGGCTCCCGCGTAGAACGCCGGGGACGCGGGCAGGACGGTCGCGCCCGCCTCGTCCAGCGTCACCAGGTGCCGCAGGGTCTGCCCGTTCAACGGGGTCTCGCGTACGGCGACCACCAGGCGGCGGCCCTCCTTGAGCGTCACGCTCGCCGCCCGTTGCAGCAGGTCCTTCGAGAGCCCCAGGGCCACGCCCGCGACGCACGCGGTCGACGCGGGCACGATCAGCATCCCCTTGACGGGGTACGAACCCGAGGACGGCCCGGCTGCCAGGTCCCCGGCGCTCCAGTACCGCACGCGCTCGCCGTCGAGGTTCACGGCGAAGGTGCCGGGCTTGCCGTCGGCACCGCGGGACAGCCATTCGCGCAGGTCGTCGCGCCAGTGGGCGTCCCGGAAGGAGATGCCCGTCTCGTCGAGCAGGGTCAGCCGCGAGGCCCGGGACACCACGAGGTCGACGCTCTCGCCGACGGCGAGGAGCGTGCGCAGCACCGCCGCGGCGTATGGGGTGCCGGACGCGCCGGACACCCCTACGATCCAAGGCGTACGCGGCGTCTCTCCTGGCTTGACTGGGTTCACGACCCCGAGCCTATCCGGCGGCGCGGGACGGGAACCGGTCAAGGGGGCATGGCCGTTTCCTGGAGTGACGGGTCGAGTCGGGGGTTGGACACATGGCGGGTGGAGTGCGCGGGGCCCTGAGTCCCGAGCGGGAGTGGTCGCGCGGGGGCCGGGCGAAGGCCGCGGCCAAGCTGATGGTGGGCTGGGTGGCGCTGCTGTGGCTGCTCGAAGTGATCGACGTGGCGACGGGGCACGCGCTGGACGAGTTCGGGATCGTCCCCCGCTCGGTCCCCGAGCTGGCCGATGTCGTGCCCGCCTCGTTCATCCACTTCGGCTTCGGCCATGTCGCGGCGAACAGCGTGCCGCTGCTGGTGCTGGGGTTCCTCTCGGCGCTCGGTGGGCTGCGGCGCTTCGCCGCCGTCTGCGCGCTGATCATCGTCGCGGACGGGCTGGGGGTGTGGCTCATATCCCCCGACAACACGAACACCGCCGGTGCCTCCGGCGTCGTCTTCGGACTCTTCGGGTTCCTCGTCGTCAGCGGGTTCGTCGAGCGCCGGCTGCTGGGGGTCGCGGTGGGTGTCCTGGTCGCGGCGGTCTGGGGCGGCTCGATCCTCGCGGGCATCGCGCCGAACGAGACCGGCATCAGCTGGCAGGGGCATCTGATCGGGCTGGTGGCGGGGGTGGTGGCAGCGTTCGTGTTCCGGCGGCGGGCGCACGGGGCCGCGCTCAGGGCGCGCCGAGCGCCCCAGGGTCCACAGGAAGACGGCTGGTATCGACCGTGAGGCGGCCGATCTTGGTCTCCACGGCGAGCTTGTCGCCGTACGGAAGGGCGTCTCGTCCGCGGTAGCCGTCGGGACCGGGGTTTCCAGAGCGTGCCGAGATGCGCCTTCCGCGGGTCGAAGACCAGGTAGTTCGGGATGCCCGAGGCGTACTGCCTGTTCTTGTCCTCGTAGTCGTTGCGGACGCCAGCCTCCCTCTCTCTGCACTCGCTGGTAGGCCGCACCACATTCAGAAGGTCAGACCCCGAACCAGAAGATCGAGCAGCGCACACACGAACAGGGCAATGCCGATGAACCCGTTGACCGAGAAGAACGCCCGGTTCAGGCGGGACAGGTCGTGCGGACGCACGATCGTGTGCTCGTACACGAACGCGCCCGCGACGATCGCGAGGCCCAGCCACAGGAACGCGCCCGCGTCGGTGAGGATCGCGTACCAGGCGAAGAGGACGGTCGTCAGGACGTGGCAGACCCGTGCCGCCCAGATCGCCGCCGGGACACCGAAGCGGGCCGGCACCGACAGCACGCCGGACTCACGGTCGGAGTCGATGTCCTGACAGGCGTAGATCAGGTCGAAGCCGCCGATCCAGATACCGACCGCCAGGCCGAGGACGACCGCCTCCCACGACCACTCCCCCGTGATGGCGAGCCAGCCGCCGACGGGCCCCATGGCCTGGGCCAGGCCCAGGATCGCCTGGGGGTAGTTCGTGAAACGCTTCCCGTAGGGGTAGACCACCATCGGGATCACGGCGACGGGGGCGAGGGCCAGGCAGAGCGGGTTGAGCAGCGCCGCCGAGCCGAGGAAGATCACGACCGCGATCAGGGCACCGGTCCACGCGTGCCTGACCGACATCGCGCCGGTCACCAGCTCGCGGTGGGCCGTCCGCGGGTTCCGCGCGTCGATCTCCCGGTCGATGATCCGGTTGACCGCCATCGCGAAGGTGCGCAGACCCACCATGCAGACGGTGACCAGCAGCAGCCGCACCCAGTGGATGTTGCCGTCCAGCCGGAACATGGCGGTGAGGGCGGCGATGTACGCGAAGGGCAGCGCGAAGACCGAGTGCTCGATCATCACGAGGCGGAGGAACGCCTTGGTGCGGCCCGGTTGCTGCGGGATGGCCGCCGATGCGCTGGTCACAGGCCGTACTCCTTCCAGCGGCGGTCGACGAGCGCCGCCGTGGCCGGGTCGGACTCGACCATGTCGGGCCAGCCCCCGTCCCGCGTGTAGCCCTCCTCGATCCACTTCTTCGTCGCGTCGATGCCCGCCTTGCCGCCCCAGAACTGCTGGTAGGAGGCATGGTCCAGATGGTCCACCGGGCCCTCGACGATCGAGAGGTCGCGGGCGTAGTCCGTGTTGCCGAGGGCGCGCCAGGCGACCTCGTGGAGGTCGTGGACGTCGCAGTCGGAGTCCACGACCACGATCAGCTTGGTCAGGGACATCATGTGGGCGCCCCAGATCGCGTGCATGACCTTCTGCGCGTGCTTGGGGTACTTCTTGTCGATCGAGATGATCGCGCAGTTGTGGAAACCGCCCGCCTCGGGGAGGTGGTAGTCCACGATGTCCGGCACGATGATCTTCAACAACGGCAGGAAGAAACGCTCCGTGGCCCGCCCCAGTGGGCCGTCCTCCGTCGGCGGGCGGCCGACCACGATCGACTGCAGCAACGGCCGCTTCCGCATCGTCACACAGTCGATCTTCAGTGCGGGGAACGGTTCCTGCGGGGTGTAGAAGCCGGTGTGGTCGCCGAACGGGCCCTCGGGGAGCATCTCGCCGGGCTCCAGCCAGCCTTCGATCACGACCTCCGCCTGCGCCGACACCTGCAGCGGCACGGTCTTGCAGTCGACCATCTCGATCCGCTTGCCCGAGACGAACCCGGCGAACAGGTACTCGTCGATGTCGCCGGGGAGCGGGGCCGTGGAGGCGTAGGTCACGGCGGGCGGGCAGCCGAAGGCGATGGCGACCGGCAGCCGCTCGCCGCGCTTGGCGGCCACCTGGTAGTGGTTGCGGCTGTCCTTGTGGATCTGCCAGTGCATGCCGATGGTGCGCTTGTCGTGGCGCTGGAGGCGGTACAGGCCGAGGTTGCGTACGCCGGTCTCGGGGTGCTTGGTGTGGGTGAGGCCCAGGTTGAAGAAGGAGCCGCCGTCCTTGGGCCAGGTGAACAGCGCGGGCAGCTGGTCCAGATCGACGTCGTCGCCCTGGAGGACCACCTCCTGCACGGGCGCGCTGTCCGCCTTCACCTTCTTCGGCGGGACGTGCGTCATCGCGCCGAGCTTCCCGAACGCCTCGCGCACCCCCACGAAGCCCTGCGGCAGCTCGGGCTTGAGCAGGCCGCCGATCTTCTCGCTGATCTCGCCGTACGACTTGAGGCCGAGGGCCTTCAGCAGGCGGCGGTCGGTGCCGAAGACGTTCATCGCGAGGGGCATCGAGGAGCCCTTCACGTTCTCGAAGAGCAGGGCGGGGCCGCCGGCCTTGTTGACCCGGTCGACGATCTCCCCGACCTCCAGGTAGGGGTCGACTTCGGCCTTGATGCGCTTGAGATCGCCCTCGCGCTCCAGTGCGCGGAGCAGGGAGCGAAGATCGTCGTAAGCCATGCGGACAAGTATCCCCGAGGGGCTACCCTGACCCCGTCACGGGGCCCCGAGCACGGCCTCGATGTCACTTCCACCGCTTCCAGGGGGCTGTTCCATGCTCAGGGTGTTGATGTACCTCGTGCCGCTGGCGCTGACGATCTACGCGTTCATCGACTGCCTCAACACCCCCGAGGACGAGGCGAAGCACCTGCCGAAGATCGCCTGGGTCTTCATCATCCTGCTCTTCTGGATCGTCGGCCCCGTCGCCTGGCTCGCCGCCGGAAAGCTGCGGGGCGGCCCCGAGGGCGGCCGCACGCCCTCCGGGTGGCACCGCAACCACCGCACCGAGTACGTCGCCCCCGACGACAATCCCGAGTTCCTGAAGTCCCTCGCCGAGGACAACAAGAAGGACGAGTCCCTCCTCAAGAGCTGGGAGGCCGACCTCCGCCGCCGCGAGGAGGAGCTGAAGCGCCAGGAGGAGGAGCAGGGCGAGAAGCGGGACAAGAAGGACAGCGAGGACTGACGCAGGGAAGAAGGGCGACGAGGACCGGCGCACGACGGGGGCCGGCGCCGGCGGACAAGGCGCGCGCGGCGCTGACGCGGAGCGGGTGTCGCTGCGGGCGACCGGCGAGGCGCCGCGGACTCCGTCCGGGGAGCTGCCCGAGGAGGACCTACCGGGCACCGGCCTGCCGATCGGGGAGGTCGCGGCCCTGCTCGGCGTCCGCACGTCGACGCTCCGCGCCCGGGAGGCTGCCGGTCTCCTCGCGCCCCAGCGCGCCAGAAATTCACATATGCCGCTTAAAGGGGCAATGATGGGTATACGGACAAGCAGGTGACAGACAAGACAGGTGACAGTGATGGACGGTCGGGAGTCGGAGACGCGCCGTTCCTCGCCGCGGCGGTCGGAGCCCGCCGAGGAGCGCGTCTCCGCGCCCGAAGCCATGCGGAACGCGATCGAGCAGCTCGCCGAGCTGCTGGGCCGCGCTCCCGAGTCCGTTTCCGCGCTGAAGCCGACCGAGGAGGGCTGGGAGGCCCAGGTCGAGGTCCTGGAGCTGGAGCGCGTCCCGCAGACGACCAGTGTGATGGCCGCCTACCGGGTCGCCCTGGATCCCGCGGGCAAGCTGCTGGCGTACGAGCGCGGCCGCCGGTACACGCGCGCACAGGTCGACCGGGGCTCCCGCTGAGCCGCCGAGGTCGCGGCCACCGCTGACACCGCTCGCGGAAACCGGTGGTCCTCGACACGGCCGCGGCCCGAAGCCCTCCGGCGTACGGCTTCCCGTACCGGAAGGGAAGAGATCGTGACTGTGGTGCCGCAGAGCGAGGGCGGCGCCGGTGCCGCCCGCGGCGGTGGCTCCGGGAACCTCTACGACGTGCTGGAACTGGTCCTCGACAGGGGCCTGGTCATCGACGCGTTCGTACGGGTCTCCCTGGTGGGCATCGAGATCCTGAAGATCGACGCCCGGGTCGTGGTGGCCAGCGTCGACACGTACCTGCGCTTCGCCGAGGCGTGCAACCGGCTGGACCTGGAATCGGGACGCAAGGCCCCCTCCCAGCTGACGGACATCGTCGGGAACACCGTCGAGTCGGGCGCCAAGGGCAAGAGCAAGGGGGCGCTCACGGGCGCCGTCGAGGCCGTCTCCGACTCGCTCCACAAGGGGCGCGGGGACGACGACCGCGAGTCCGGCCGCGAGAGGCAGCGCGTGCGCTCCGCGCGGGCCGCGAGCCGCCGTTCCTCCCGAGAGCGTGAGGAGTGAGCGAGCCGATGTCGGTGTACGTCTACGCCATCACCAAGGAAGCGCATCCGCTGGGCCTGGACGACGTCAGGGGCGTCGGCGAGGACCCCGCCGAGCTGCGGACCGTCAACAGCGCCGGCCTGGCCGCCGTCGTCAGCGAGGCTCCCGAAGTGCTCTCGGTCAGCCGCCGGGACGTGGAGGCCCATCACGAGGTCCAGGAACAGCTGTGGTCCGACGGCACCATCCTCCCCCTGAGCTTCGGGTTCGTCGCCGAGGACGAGTCCGCCGTCGAGGCTCTGCTCCGGGAGCGGGCCGAGGCGTACGCCCAGCGGCTGGACGAGCTCACCGGGCGCGCGGAGTTCAACGTCAAGGGCGTGGCGGACGAGGACGCCCTGCTGCGCGCCATCCTGACGGAGTCCCCGCAGGCCCGTGAGCTGAACGAGACGATCCGCGAGGGCGGCGGTACGTACGAGGACCGGCTCGCCCTCGGTGAACTCGTGGCCGGGGAGGTGCAGGCCCGGCAGCAGGCGCTGGGCGAGGAGGCCCTGGCCGCGCTGCGGCCGTACATCCTGGCCGAGCAGCTCTCGCCGCCGTCCCAGCAGTACTTCGTGAACGCCTCTTTCCTGGTCGACTCGGAGCGCTCCGAGGAGTTCGCCGAGGCGGGCGGGGAGCTGGCCGAGGCCCTGGGAGAGGGGGTCGAACTGCGGCTGCGCGGACCGCTGCCGCCGTACAGCTTCGTGTGAACGCGTTCCCTGAGGAGGCGTTGTGGTGGGACTGGTCGGAACCATTCTGACCTTGCCGTTCGCTCCCGTCCGGGGCGTCGGATGGGTGGTCGACAAGGTGCGGCAGGCCGCCGAGGACGAGTACTACGACCCGGCTCCCGTCCAGGAGCAGCTGGTGCAGCTGGAGCGCGCGCGGGGCGAGGGGCAGATCGGTGAGGAGGAGTTCACGCGGCGCGAGGAGGAGCTGCTGCACCGGTTGGAGGAGATCAGCGCCTACCGGCTCCAGCAGAGAGAGGCACAGTCATGAACAACGCCACGATCGGCGCCGCCGTCCTGGGCGGGTATCTGCTGGGGCGGACGAAGAAGGCCAAACTCGCCCTCGGCCTGGGCGCGCTGCTGGCCGGCTCCCAGGTCAGACCCGGACAGCTGGGCAAGGCGGTCGACGCCCCGTTCCTCGGCGACCTCACCCGGCAGATCCGCACCGAACTGACGGGCGCGGGCAAGGCCGCGGCGACCTCCGTGCTGTCGTCGAAGGCCGACAGCCTGGCAGGAACCCTGCACGACCGCACCGCGGGACTGCGGGAGCGGGCCGAGGGGAACGGCGGGCAGAACGAAGCGGATGCGGACGCGGACGCCGATACGGATACGGATGCCGACGCCGGGGCCGAAGACGGCGACCGGGACGAAGCGGACGAGGAGAACGGCCCCGACGAGGACCACGATGACGGACACGAGGACGGACAGGACGACGGACAGGAGGACGCGCAGAAGGACGCGCAGAAGGAGAAGGCCGAAGCGGACGAGAGCGAGAAGGGCGGAGAAGGCCGGAAACGGCCGGCCAAGCGATCCGGCGGCGGCACCGCCGCCCGCAGGAGCGGCGGACGTTCGACGACTCAGCGCGGCGGGTCCACGACGCGCAAGAGCGCACCGCGCGCGACCGCGACGAAGAAGACCGCCGCCGCGAGCCGCTCCAGGAGCGGCAGTGGTTCACGGTCGAGGAGGCAGGACGATGGCTGAGGGCAGAGCGGCGAAAGGCGGGGCTGGTACCGGCACCCTCAGCAGGACGGACGAGGAGGCCGGTGGGAACGGGCATGCGAACGGCAACGCGGGCACGAGCCGGCTGAAGGAGGAGCTGGAGGACTACATCCAGGCCCGGCTCTCGGTGATGCTCCAGGGCGTGGGCCACGGCCTCGGCACGGGCGCGCGCAAACTGGGCGACATGAGCGCGGGAGCGGTGAAGTCGACCGCGTCCCACGCCAAGGACGCGGTGGTCGACAAGGCGAAGGGTGTCACGGGCAAGGCGAAGGACACCGTCGGCGAGAAGGCCGGGGACGTCAAGGAGAAGGCCAAGGAGGCCCTCGCCAAGGGGCACGGCAAGGATCCCTCGGGCGGCAGCGGCAAGGGGCACACCATCATCGAGGACATCGATGTGGGCGTCCCCGTGCGCGAGGCGTACAACCAGTGGACGCAGTTCGAGGAGTTCCAGCGGTTCGCCAAGGGTGTGATCGGCGTCGAGCAGAAGGACGAGGTCGCCACGCAGTGGCACGTCAAGGTCGCCAAGTCGAACCGGCACTGGCACGCCACCATCACGGAGCAGGTGCCCGACGAGCGCATCGCCTGGACCTCCGAGGGCGACAAGGCCACCACCAGGGGCGTCGTCACCTTCCACCCCCTCGGGGACAACCTGACCAAGGTGCTGCTCGTCCTGGAGTACTTCCCGAAGGGACTCTTCGAGAAGACGGGCGGCCTCTTCCGGTCCCAGGGCCGCCGTGCCCGCCTCGACCTCAAGCTGTACCGCACGTTCATCATGATGCGCGGCGAGGCCACCGGCGGCTGGCGCGGAGAGATCCGTGACGGGGAGGTCCAGGAGCGGGACGAGGACGAGGACGACGCGGAGGACCGGTACGACGAGGACGACGCGGAGGACCGGTACGACGAGGACCGCTCCGACGAGGACGAGGAGCCCCGGGCGGAGGACGAGGAGGACGAGGAGGACGAGTGGGAGGACGACGACGAGGCCGCGGACGACTACGAGCGCGACGACGCGTACGAGGACGAGGACGAGAACGAGGACAGCGACGAGGCTGCGGCTGAGGGCGAGGAGGACGACGAAGAGAAGCCGGTGAAGTCGAGGAGGAGGTCGAGCGAGCCGTGACCCCGTCCGACTCCCCCGTTCCCTCGCCGACGCGAAGCCCGTATCCGGCGTACGGCGGCGGCCAGGGCTCCAGCGCGAACCTCGCCGACATCCTCGAACGCGTGCTCGACAAAGGCATCGTCATCGTCGGAGACATCAAGATCAACCTGCTCGACATCGAGCTGCTGACCATCAAACTGCGCCTGCTCGTGGCCTCCGTCGACAAGGCCAAGGAGATCGGCATCGACTGGTGGGAGCACGACCCCGCCCTCTCCTCCCGCGCGTCCCGCTCCGACGGCCGGCGCTCGCTCGCCGACGAGAACGAGCGCCTGCGCGCCGAGGTGAGAGAGCTGCGCGAACGCGTCGAGACGCCCGCGCCGGAGCTGCCCGCGAGGAAGTCGAAACCGGCCGGACCGGCCGAGCGTCGCGAGGAGGGCCGCAAGGTGAGCCGTACGGAGGGCCGTAGGGCGGAACCCCCGCGGAAGCGGCGCGGACCGGCCGGTGACGACGCCGACGAGAACCGGTCCTGAGCTCCCGTTTCCCGAGGAGGTGTTCCGTCGACGATGAGCATGTACGGCGACCCCGACGGCCATGCCGCGTACGCCGACGACGACCGCCCCCTCAGCGGACGGCAGGTCGCGCTGATCGACCTCCTCGACCGGCTGCTGAGCGGCGGTGTCGTCCTGACCGGGGACCTCGTCCTCAGCGTGGCGGACATCGACTTGGTGCGGGTGTCGCTGCGGGCGGTGATCGTCGCCGTACGCGAGCAGATGGACGAGCAGTGGGCGCTGGACCTGCCCGAGCGGACGTCCCCGGAACCCGGGCGCTCCCTGGAACCCGGGCGGACGTCCCTGGAACCCGAGCGGACGTCCCTGGAACCCGGGCTGACACATCCGGAAGGAGGCGGCGTCGATGACGGTCCCGGACCCCCGGTCTGACGGCGGCCCCCGCACCGACCGTCTCCGCGAGGTCGCCGACGCCGCGAGCCGCGCGTTCTCGCTGCTCCCCGCACGGCCGGACGACCTCCCCCCGCCGGCCGGGCGGGGAGGCGCGGGACCTGTCGCCCGGCGCCTGCGCACCGACCCCGACACGGTCGAGCGGGACCTCGTCCGCCTGGTCCTCACCATCGTCGAACTGCTCCGCCAGCTGATGGAGCGCCAGGCCCTGCACCGCGTCGACCGGGGCGGCCTCACCGAGGACCAGGAGGAACGGCTCGGGATGACCCTGATGGTCCTGCACGAACGGATGACCGAACTCTGCGACCGCTACGGCCTCACCCTGGACGACCTCAACATCGACCTCGGCCCCCTCGGCCCCCTCCTCCCGCCGCCGTAGTCGAGCGCCGCGCAGGTGAGGGAGGCGTCCCCCGGGAAGAGTGGGGTCATGGACCAGGCACAGGCACGCGCATGGCTCGCCACCGCCGTCGAGGAGGCCCGGACCGGGCTGGCGGAGGGCGGCATCCCCATCGGGGCCGCGCTCTACGGGCCCGACGGCACTCTGCTCGGGCGCGGCCGCAACCGGCGCGTCCAGGACGGAGACCCCTCCATGCACGCCGAGACGGCCGCGTTCCGCGCGGCGGGGCGGCAGCGGACGTATCGCGGCACGACGATGGTGACGACGCTGTCGCCGTGCTGGTACTGCTCCGGGCTGGTGCGGCAGTTCGGGATCTCGCGGGTGGTGGTCGGGGAGGCCACGACCTTCGACGGCGGACACGACTGGCTCGCCACGCACGGCGTGGAGATCGTGCTCCTTGACGACCCGGAGTGCGTGTCCCTGATGCGCGACTTCATCCGGCACCAACCGGCCCTATGGAACGAGGACATCGGTGACCCCAGCGACATCGGCGACGGCAGCGGCCGGTAGGCCCCGCATCCCCACCATCGACCTGCGCCCCTGGAGCGACGGCGACCCCGGGGCCCGTGCCCGGATCGCCCGCACCGTCGACGAGGCGCTCCAGACCGCCGGATTCCTCCTCGTCACCGGCCACGGCGTGGACCCGGCCCTGCGCGCCCGCGTCCGGGAGGCCGCCCGCGCCTTCTTCGTGCTGCCCGTCGAGGCCAAGCGGGCGTACGAGGTGAAGGTCGGCGGGCGGGGCTGGCTCGGGCCGGGGGCCGAGGCCAACGGGTACGCGGAGGGGACGGAGACACCGCCGGACCTCAAGGAGTCCCTGACGTTCGCGACGCACGAGCCGTTCGAGGACCCGGTCGTGAACGCCGAGTGGTACGCGCCGAACGTCTGGCCGGCGGAGGTGCCGGAACTGCGGGCGCTGTGCGAGGAGTACCTGGCGCGCATGGGCGAGCTGGAGAACCTGCTGCTGACGCTCCTCGGCGAGGCGCTCGGTCTGGAGCCGGACTTCTTCTCCCGGCACATGAGCCACCCCACCTACGGCTTCAACATCAACTGGTACCCGGGCACGGACGTCATCGGCGACCCGGTGCCGGGCCAGTTCCGCATCGGCCCGCACACCGACTTCGGCACGGTCACGATCCTCGACCGGCAGGCCGGGAAGGGCGGCCTCCAGGTGTTCACGGACGAGGGCGGCTGGGAGGACGCCCCGTACGACCCCGCCGCCTTCACGATCAACGTCGGCGATCTGCTGGCCCGTTGGACCGGGGACCGCTGGCGCTCCGGGCGTCACCGGGTGCTGCCGCCCCCGGCCGACGAACCCGGCGAGGAGTTGATGTCGCTGGTCTACTTCGGCGAGTGCACCCCGGGCACGATCGTGGAGTCCGTGCCCGCGCCGGTCGGCCGGGTGGCGCACCCGCCGGTGGACTCGCACGTCTACCTGCGGGCGCAGCTGGACTCGATCACGGTCGGCTGACCGGCATCCGCGTCATCTTGTATCGAGTGTTTGACACAAGATCCCGGCTCACGGCATCTTGTACGCACCGCTTGATACAAGATGATCCGGGGGGATCTCCGCATGCTCGACACCGCCCCGTTCCAGCACCGGCTCCTCGACCACGCCGACCACTACGCCCGCTGGTCCGGGCTGGCCATCGGTCTCGTGGTCGCCCAGGCGCTGTCCACGCTGGGGGACGTCGAGTTCGAGCAGCGCGTGGTGTTCTGCCTCACCGCCTTCGGCCTGTGCGCCGTGGCCGGAGTACTGCTCGCCGACGCACTGACCCTGCGCCCCCAGGAGGCGGTCCGCACCGCGAGTCTCGCCCCGCGCCTGGTCAGGGACCACGTCCCGCCGCGCATGGGGCCCCTGATCGCCCTCCAGGGCGTCTCTCTGGCCGTCCTGCTCGTGATCACGGCCGCCACGGCCTCCGTCGATCCCGCCCGCATCTTCAGCACGGGCAGGGTCCTCACCCTCACCTGCAACGGGATGCGCGCGACCGCCGGGCCCTGGCCCGGCCTGTACTACACCCTCCCGATGTTCGGCGCGCTCGCCATAGCCACCCCCACCTGCGTCTGGGCCCTGCGCCGCATCGCCCACGGCCCGGGCGAGGAACAGCAGCGCAGGGACCGCGCCTGGGCGGTCACCGGGGCCTGGGGGCTCCTGGTGTCGAGCCAGCAGCTGTACGCCGTGCTGATGGTCTCCCTCGCGCTGACGGAGACGGGCTGCGCCGGCGTGCTGGGCGTGCTCACCTTCTGGGTGTTCTACCCGCTGGCCCTGCTGAACCTGTTCACCGTCGTCTGGTCCCTCGTCACCGTGGTGGCGCCCCGGGCCGTCGACGACGAGGCGACAGAGGAGCTCTCCGACGATGAGTGAGGCCGCCGTCCGCGTCGACACCACCAGCCAGGTCCCGCCGTACGAGCAGATCCGCGCGCAGCTCGCCGCGCTGATCGTCACCGGACGGCTGGCCGAGGGCGACCGGCTGCCGACCGTCCGCCAGCTGGCCACGGACCTCGGGCTCGCCCCCGGCACCGTGGCCCGCGCCTACCGCGAGCTGGAGGCGGGCGGGCTGATCCGCACCCGCCGGGGCGCCGGCACCCGCGTGGCGGCGCCCCCCGCCCCCGCACGCCCGCACGCCCCCCAACTTGCCACCCTTGCCCGCGACTTCACCGCAGCGGCCCGGGCCATGGGGGTCGACACCGAGTCCATCCTGACCGCCGTCCGCGACGCCCTGGGCCCGGACCGGCCCAGCTAGCGCCGCGCTCTCCAGAAGGTGACGCCGAGGACTCCGCCCACGCCGCTGCCGAGCGCCAGCCCCATCGCCAGGTTGTCGAAGACCGTTGTTCCCAGCGCGATCCCGACGGCGATACCGATCAGCATGCCCACGGCCAGCCCGACGCCCGGGTACGACGCCCCGTCGCCCGCGTCACGCTCAGCACCCTCGTCGATCTCCCTGTTCACCATTCGATCATTCTGTCGAACCGGTCGGTGAGGGCAAGAGCCGGCACGGCCGCCCTCACGAGGGGACCTCCTCCAGCGGCTCCAGCACCGAGTAGTCGCCGAAGCTCCGCCGGTACCGCAGGTGCCGGGTCTCCTGGGTGTGCCTGCGCTGCCACTCCTCCACGGCCGCCGGATCACTCCGTACGCCCGACTCCGCGCCGCACTCCGTCTCGTCCCCCGACACACACCGCGCCTCGTACTCCGGCTCCGCCGTCGCGTCCTGCGCGATGACGTACGGCACGTACCGGAGCACACGGCGCGTGCGGCCGCCTCCGGCATGCTCCCGTCGCTGGTGGTGCCGCAGCAGCACGTTCGCGTCCGTCTCCGCGCTCCCGTCGTACCGGGCCCGCGCCTCACCCCGCCGTACGGCCAGCTCGGCGCAGGCCGCGCAACCGGGCACCGGGACGGGCGGGCGGTCCAAAGAGTCCTGCCGGCGCAACGTCACACCCTCCTCTTCGTACGGCGGTTGGCCGCCTTGACCTCTGCCCCGAGCCGCTCCGCCGGAGTCGCCGGGCGCAGCGTCCCCGGGTCCGCCTCCCACTCGCGGCCGCCGCCCACCGGGCGCAGCAGCGCGTACGGCCCGCCCCTGTCCCGGTACTCCCCCACGCGCCGCGTCCGCGGATCGTAGACAAGCTGTCCCTCTGGTTCCACGCGCACTCCACAGCCCTGTTTCGTCACTCTGGGTGTACACAGCGTCGCCGAAGGGAACGGTCGCCAGCAATGCGGTACGTGTGGCACTGCGCCTTTGTCACGGGCAGCACGAGGGGGTCGTCATGACGCGGCGGAACGCGGAAGGGGCGGGCGGGGCGGGGAGTTCGGCCCTGTTCGGCGAGGTGCTGCGGCACTACCGCGAGGCGGCGCTGCTGACGCAGGAGGCACTGGCGAGAGAGGTCCCGTGCGACCGCTCACAGGTGGCGAAGGTCGAGGCGGGCACCCGGGTGCCGAGCGACCAGCTGGCGAAGCGGTGCGACGAGGTGCTGGACACGGGTGGGGTGTTGGCCCGCATCTGGGCCAAGGTGGACTGGTATCCGGAGGTTCAACATCCGGACTGGTTCAAGCGCCGGGCCGAGATGGACACCGAGGTTGTCGATCTGCGGGCGTACCACGAGCGTGTCATCCCGGGCCTGTTGCAGACGGTGGACTACATGGAGGCGCTGTTCAGCCGTCGCCGCAGGAGTTCCGAGGAGGTGGAAGAGCGTGTGCGAGCCAGGCTGAGCCGACAGCAGCGCTTCCTGGAGCCTGGCGGCCCGTTCTACGCCGTGGTGCTGGACGAGAGCTGTCTGCGCAACCTCGTCGGAGACCCCGACGTCATGCAAGGCCAGTGTGCGCACTTGCTCGACGTGGCCGAGCAGGCCAACATCCACATCCAGGTCGCCCCGGCCGCCCGACCTGGAGTCATCCGCCCCAGCGGTTCGATGTCGCTGATCACGATGCCGGACGGACACAAGTGGGTCTACTCGGAGACCTTGGACCGTGGCTACTTCAGCGACGATCCGGCCGTCTTCGTACGACATAGCCAGACCTATGATGTGCTCAGGGCCGACGCTCCGTCAGCTCGCGAGTCCGCCGCGCTGATCAGCGACGTGATGGAGGGGTACGGGGATCATGGACGAGTACCGGCTGAGCACGGCGACCTGGATCAAGAGCACTCACAGCGACGACAACGGCGGCGACTGCATCGAGATCGCCCCCGATATCCGCGGCCTCGTCCCCGTCCGCGACAGCAAGAACCCTGACGGCCCCGTACTGGTCATCAACCGCTCCGCCTGGCTCTCCTTCATAGGCGCCGTGCGGTCGGGTTCGTAAGCGAACGGGCAGACTTCGCCGTACTCCGAAACAACTGCCCCTCCCCCCACAGCTGTTGATAACCACAGCAGCTATGACAACGGCAACGGCAACACCGCAGACCCATGCCCTCTTCGACATACCCACGGCGTACGGGCCCTCCGAGGAACGCCCCTTCATCGTGCTGGCGGGAGCCCGAGGGCTCGGCAAGAGCACGGCGCTGCGGGAGCTGCGGGAGGCGCACCGGGGCCGTACGCCCGTCGCGTTGATCGACGGCGAGGAGACGCGGTTCGACCGGCCTCCCCCGGGGCGGCCCCCGGAGACCTGGTCGCCCGCCTACGAGGCCCTGTCGGCGATCGCGGAGCAGCTCGGCGAGCCCGTGGCCGGGGCCGGGCGGATCACGTTCCCCCGGCTCGCGTGCGGGCTGCTCGCCGTCGCGGCCGGGGGCTGGAGTGATCGCGGACTGTCGAGGATCTGCGCGGAGGCCGAGCGGGTCCTGCTGCTGAGCGACACGGGCGGCTGGCTGGCGGGACGGTGGGTCGGCAAGGCCGTGGCACGGCTGGTGTCGTCGATGTCGTTGCAGGGGCAGCCGGTGGTCGAGGCGATCATCGAGGCGGCGCTGGAGGCGTTCAGCGAGGGGATGTCGTCCTCGCACCGGCGGCTGCGCCGGGGCGCGGTCTGGTACCGCGACCATCCGCACGCGGCGGGGAGCCCGAAGCTCGGCCTGGTGCTCCTCTCCCGGCACTTCAGGGCGGGTGGCGACGCCCGGACCCACGCCGAGCACCACCTCGTACGGGCACTGCTCGCGGACCTGGACGACGCGTACGCGGGGGTCGTGCCCCGGGCGCAGCGGACGGGACGGCCGGTGATCCTGCTCGACAACGTGCAGGAGGCGGCGGGGCGACGGCTGCTGGAGTCGGTGCTGCGGGACCGGGCCGACGGCAGGGCCGACCAGGTGGCGTTCTTCGCCGGGCTGCGGGGGCAGGGTCACCCGGCGCTGCGGAACGCGGCCCGCCGCACCCTGCCGGAGGTGACCGGGGCCGGGGGCTGGGCGCCGGGCGGTACGCCGTCGTCGCACGCCCTGCTGGTGTCGTTGCCGCCGCTGTCCCCCGACGAGACGCGGCAGGTCATGGAGGCGGCCTGCGGCCCCGGACAGCCGGTCCCGCCCCAACTCATCCTCTCCGCTCACCGGTTGACCGGCGGCAACCCCCTCGGCACGGCACTCATGGCCGAATCGGCGCGCCGGAACCTCCCCCGAGGGCGCACCGGGCCGGCCGACCTGCTGCTCGCCGACCATGCCGGACGCCCCGCCTACCAGGTGATGCTGGACCACCTCCTCCCGGACGAGGACCACCTCGACGAGTTGGCCGTCCTCGCCCTCGCCCACGACCACGACTCGGCCGTCACCCTCGCCGAGTCCCGGCTCCCGGCCGGTTTCGGCGCGTCGGGCGTACGGGCTCTGGAAGACCGCCTGGCGGCGGAAGGCCACGGCCCCGCCCCCGACCGCTTCGTGGGCGACCCGTTCCTCCGGACCCTGTTGTCGCTGCGGCTCCGCCACGGCAATGCCGACCACCCGGACCGCACGGCTTGGCGGGACGCCCACCGCACGCTCGCCACCCACTACGGCAGCGCCCGCCCCCTCCACCGCGCCCACCATGAACTCGCCCTGGGAAACTCGGACTTCGCGGTGGCCCACCTCAGCGCCACGTTCCGCGAGGCAGACCCCCGCAACTGGCTGGAGTCCCTGGTCTTCATCGCGTCGGCCCCGTACACGGACGGCCCGGACGACCGGGGCACGGTGGCACTCGGCCGCCCGGACCCGGCCCTTCACCCGCGCGTACGCCGTCTGCTGCACGCGGTGTGGCAGCTGACGGATCCCCTCGTCCTACCCGATCCGGAAGTCGCCGAGCGCATGCGCCAGGAGCTGGAACAGCTCTCCGCCGCCCGCCCGGCCGACGATGTATTCCTCTGGCGGGCGTCGAGGGACTGGCCGGACGAGGCGGTCGCGGGCCGCCCGCTGCGCGTGGGGTGACCGGAGACCCGCCCGCGGCACCCCCCGCGCCGACCCCTCCGACTTCGACTTCGACTTCGACTCCGGCGACGGCGACGGGGCGGACCTCGCCAGGAGGTCCGCCCCGTCTTCAACGGGTCATGCGGGTCGACGGGTCATGCGGGTGAGGGGTCATGCGGGTAGGGATCGAGCCACGGACTCAGAAACGGTCCGGGGCCCGCTCCGGGAGCGGAGAACCGGGGAGTGCGTCCCGCTCCTGGTTCTTCCGTGCCTCCGCGTTCGAGCCGGCCGTCGCCTCGCAGGTCACGTCCTTCGCCGGGAGTTTTCCGGTGAGCAGGTAGCCGTTGACCGTGCCGTCCGAGCAGGCGATGCCGTTCGGGTAGACGCCGTGGCCCTCGCCGCCGTGGACGGTGACCATCCTCGAGCCCTTCAGGTCGGCGTGCAGGGCCTGACCGCTGGGCAGCGGGGTCTGCGAGTCCCACTCGTTCTGGACGACCAGGGAGCCGACCTTGTTGTTCACCTTGGTCGCCGGTTCCACGGACTTGCCCCAGAACGCACAGGGTTTGATGCTGGACGCGAAGTCACCGAAGAGGGGATAGCGGCGCTTGTCCGCGATGGCGTCCCGTCGGTAGCTCTCAGGGTCACGGGACCACGCGGCCGAGTTGTCGCCGCACACCACGGCCCAGAAGCTCGCCATCGAGTTGTCGGACGGCACCTTGCCGCCGCCGGCGGCGGCAGCCGTCCCGATCCCCGCGGAGCCGGCGAACACCGCGAGCTTCTTCGCGGAGGCGGGCTTGCCGGCCGCGGCCTTCTTCAGCTCCACCATTGCCTCGGAGGCGTACTCCGGGGTGAAGACCGCCCCGCGCATACCGCTCCGGATGTCATCAGCGGTGGCCGGCTGCCCGTCCACCTCGATGGGCTTCTTCTCGGCCCGCGCGACCAGGTCCCAGAAGGTCCGGTCCACCTCCTGCGGGGTGTCACCGAGACCGTACTTCTCCGAACGCGCGGCGGCCCACCCGGTCCACCGGTCGAACGCGGGCTCGGCGCCCTCCGCCCACCACTGGATCATCCCCCGCCAGGCGCGCGCCGGTTCGACCGCGCTGTCCAGCACGAACCGGTCGGCCCGGCGCGGGAAGAGCTGGGTGTAGACGGCGCCCAGGTAGGTGCCGTACGAGTAACCCACGTACGAGATCTTCTTCTCACCGAGGATCGCCCGGATCAGATCCATGTCGCGCGCGGTGTTGCGCGTGGTGATGTGCCGGAGCGTGGCACCCGCCTTCTTCTCGCACTTGTTCGCGACGCCGCGCGCCCACGCGACATCCTTGGCGAACGTCTTCTTCTTGTAGGGCCGCAGCCAGTCTTCCTCCCCCGGCTTCAGACCGCAGGAGACCGGGCTGCTCCGTCCCACACCGCGCGGGTCGAAGCCGATGAGGTCGTACTTCCGCTGTGCGGCTTTGGGAAGCGCCCCCTGCATTCCCAACGGCATGTAGATCCCCGGGCCCCCGGGGCCGCCGGGGTTGGAGAACAGGACACCGTGGCGCTGGTCGGGCGCGGTGCTCCTGATCCGGGATATGACCAGGTCGATGCGCTTGCCGCCGGGTGCCCGGTAGTCCAGCGGAACCTTGATGGTGGCGCACTTCAACGCCGCCGGAGCGTCGGCGTCGCACCGCTTCCACTTCGGCTTCTGCTTCACGAACCGGTCCAGCGGGCCCTCGGCGGTCGACGACGAGGTGGTCGACGACGAGGTGGTCGACAAGGAGGCCGCCGGAGCCGCGGTGGCCGTCGAGACGGCGAGTGCGGGAACCAGCGTTGCCGTGACACTCACCGCTAACAGGGGCACGAGACGTCGTCTGCGCACGAAATCGATCCTTCCGGTCACACGTTCGGACAGGAAAGATCCTTCAGGAAGCGGCCCTGCATGAGGATCCCTCGCCGGGCCGCGCCTCCCTCCACCCTGGGAATGACACAACAGGGGCTGGTGATACCTGAGTTGTAGGGGAGCCGGACCCGGGCGGTGTTCTCAGTGCCGCGGGGAGAACGGCGTCGGCGTCGCGACTCGACCGGGACCTCGATGCCGTCCAGCGCCCGGTCGAACCCGAAGTCGGTGTCGGTCCTCCCCTGTCCGCACGCCGAAGGCCGGTTCCCACGGCCCACGCCACAGGAGAACCGGCCTTCGGTGTACGGAAGTCGTACGGGAGCGGCGGTGCGGAAACCCGACCGTCAGGCTCCGTGCCCGACGGAGTGCAGAACGGCCATGCCGACGTCCGCGTAGGAGTGCTTGCCGCTGACGAAGATGTTGACGCCGTAGTAGTTGAACAGCCAGCAGGCGAAGGCGACGATCGCGATGTACGCGGCCTTGCGGCCCTTCCAGCCGGCCGTGGCGCGGGCGTGCAGGTAGCAGGCGTAGGCGACCCAGGTGATGAACGACCAGGTCTCCTTGGGGTCCCAGCCCCAGTAGCGGCCCCACGCGTCGCCCGCCCAGATCGCGCCCGCGATGATCGTGAACGTCCACAGCGGGAAGACGGCCGCGTTGACGCGGTACGAGAACTTGTCGAGGGAGGCCGAGGCGGGCAGCCGTTCCATGACGGAGGTCGCGAACCGGCCGGGCCGCCCGCCGCCCGCGAGCTTGCTCTCGTAGGAGTCCTTGAACAGGTACAGGATCGTGCCGACCGCGCCCACGTAGAAGACCGCGCCGCAGAAGATCGCGGTGGAGACGTGGATGTAGAGCCAGTACGAGTGCAGGGCGGGAACCAACTGGTCGCTGGCGGTGTACAAGACAGTGACGGCGAGACCGAGATCGAGGAGGACCGTCGTGATGAGCGGAAGCCCGAGCCAGCGGACGTTCTTCTTCAGCGCGAGCAGCGCGAGGTACACCCCGACGGCCACGGTGGAGAAGGTGATGTTGAACTCGTACATGTTGCCCCACGGCGCCCGCTGCACCGAGAGGGCCCGGGTGAGCACCCCGCCGAACTCGACGAGGAACGCCAGCACGGTGAGGGACACGGCGATACGGCCGTAGAGGTCGCCCTGCTCGTCCCCGCCGTGCGCGCCGGGCCCGTCCGGCACGTCCCGGGCACCGGCGGCGGCCCGCACGACCACCTGCGGCCGCTCCAGGACGCCGGTCCCGCCGGCGGACTTCACCGTCACCGCGGGCGCGTCCGCCTTCTGGGCGTCCTTGGCGTCCTTGGCGTCCTTGGCGTCGGCGGTCAGCGCGGCGGCCGTACGGCCCACCTTGCTCCGGCTCCCGAACAGCCATTCGGCGATGTACGCGAAGAAGGCGAGGGTGTACACGGCCATCGCGGAGTAGATCAGCGTGTTGCTGAGGTTCGCGAGGTTTTCGTTGGTGGCGGCGGCGAGAGTCACTTCTCAGCCCCTTCGGAGGGTACGGCCGGGGTCGGGGTCGGGGGGTCGTCCGCGGGAACCGCTGGGGGGTCCGCGGGGGATCGTGGCGCCGGGGCGGCGGCGGACGGTTCGCTGTCGGCGTCGGGCTCAGCGGCACCGGGCTCGGCGGCGGTGGGGGCTTCCGCGTGGACGGCCGCCGCCAAGTCACCGAGTTCCTCCGGCACCTTCGCCGACTCGCTGCGGCCGAGCCCGGCCATCTCGACGACGGTGACCCCGTCGGGACCGGCCACCGCACGCACCCACACGCGCCGACGCTGGATGAACAGCGAGCCGGCGAGACCGAGGATGGCGGTGATCGCGCCGCCGAGGGCCCACCCGCTGCCGGGCTGCTGGGTGATCTGGAAGCCGGCCCACTCCTTGACCCCGTCGAAGGTGATCGTGCCCGCACCGTTCGGCAGCGCCATCGACTCGCCGATCCGCAGGTTCTCCCGCACCTGCGCGCCCTTGGAGTCCTTGAACTCCTTCAGCTTCGACTTGTCGAGCTGGTACACGCTCTGCGGGATGCCCGCGTTGACCCGAAGGTCACCGTGGTACGGCTGCAGGTTGAGCACGGGGTTCAGCAGCGCGGGGAACTGCGAGACCACGGCGGTGTTCTTGCCGCCGTACGTCGGGAGGAAGAAGGCCTGGATACCGAGCTGCTCCGAGACGCCCTTGGCATCGCGGTAACCGTCCATGACCTTGATCGCACCGGTGGAGGTGACATTGGAGTCCAGCGGCAGCAGCGGCGCGGCGTCCTGGAAGACGACCTTGCCCCGCCCGTCCCTGATGGTGAGAACGGGGGCGTAGCCGTGGCTGACGAGGTAGACCTTCGAGTCGCCGATCTCCAGCGGTTTGTTGACCTCGATCCTGGTCGACCGCTGCTTGCCGCCGGCGCCGACGGTGTAGTCGACGGCGGCCTCGAAGACGCGCGGCGTGCCCTTGTTGGGGCCGCTCGTCTCGTACGTGCCCCGGAAGCTCCTGAGGTCGAAGCTGAACGGGTTGAGGTCCTCGGCGGTGAAGAGGTTGCCGGACTTGAAGTCGTCGTACTGGGTGAGGGTGTTGGCGAAGCCGCCGCCCTCCACGATCAGCTTGTTGCCCTCGGACCGGTAGAGCTGGCCCCAGGCGAAGGCGACGAGCATCACGATCAGGGCGATGTGGAAGGCGAGGTTGCCCGCCTCCCGCAGATAGCCCTTCTCGGCGGCGACGGCGTCCCCGGCGACATGCGCGCGGAACCGGCGCTTCTGCAGCGCCTTCAGCGCGGCCTCCCGCACCTGCTCCGGCGTGGCCTCCGTGCGCCAGGTCGCGTAGGCGGGCAGCCGGGTCAGGCGCCGGGGCGCGCCCGGCGGGCGGCCGCGGAGCTGGCCGACGAACTGCCCGGTGCGGGGCACGATGCAGCCGATGAGCGAGACGAAGAGAAGGATGTAGATCGCCGAGAACCACACCGAGCTGTAGACGTGGAACAGCCCGAGCCTCTCGTAGAGGGGCCCCAGAAGATCGTGCCGCTGCATGAAGTCGGCGACGCGGGACTCGTCCTGGCCCGACTGCGGGATCAGCGAGCCGGGGATCGCCGCGAGCGACAGCATGAACAGCAGCAGCAGCGCGACCCGCATGGACGTCAGCTGCCGCCAGAACCAGCGGGCCCAGCCGATCACCCCGAGCGAGGGGAGGCTGGGCGCGTCCTCCTCCGGTGCGGTGGACAGCTGCGAACCGGCGGCACCGAGATCGTTGTCGTCGGGGGTCCCGCTCGCGGGCCGGGCGGCGTTATCGCGGTTGCCGGAGTCGGTCGTCGTCATTGGCTCAGGTCCGTCGTCATTGGCTCAGATCCCAGGGGTGAAGCCGGCGGACCAGACCTGCATCTCCTGAATGATGCGGTCCCAGGCGCCGGTCAGCATGAGCAGTCCGATCGTGATCATCATGCCGCCGCCGATGCGCAGCACCCACGCGTAGTGCCGCTTGACCCAGGCGAAGGCGCCGAGCGCCTTGCGGAAGGCCACCGCGGCGAGCACGAAGGGCAGGCCCAGCCCCAGACAGTACGCCACCATCAGCAGGGCCCCGCGACCGGCGCTGGCCTGTTCGAGGGCGAGGGCGTTGACGGAGGTGAGGGTGGGTCCGATGCAGGGGACCCAGCCGATACCGAAGAGCGCGCCCAGTATCGGGGCGCCCACGAGCCCGGTGGCCGGCTTGGTGTGGAAACGGAACTCCCGCTGGGTGAACCAGGGCATCAGCCCCATGAAGAACAGGCCCATGGCGATCATGAGCCCGCCGAGCACCTTGGTCAGGATCTCCTGGTGTTCGAGCAGGGTGCGGCCGAAATACCCGAACAGCGCGCCGCCCGAGACGAACACGAAGGTGAAGCCGAGCACGAACAGTCCGGCCCCGGCCACCATCCGGCCCCGGCGGGCGTCGACCAGGTCGGTGCCGCCGACTCCGGTGACGTACGACAGATAGCCGGGCACGAGCGGCAGGACGCAGGGCGAGAAGAAGGAGACGAGCCCGCCGAGGACGGCGATCGGCAGGGCGAGCAGCAGGGCGCCGTCGAACACGGTGTCGCTCAGCTCGGTGGCGGTCGTGGTCAGCGCGGCGGCCGCGACGGACATTCCGGGCACGTCACTTCTCCGCGAGGATCGGCTTGAGCATCTTGCGCAGTTTCCCCTCGCTGAGCGCCTGCTGCGTGCGTGCGGCCAGCTTGCCGTCCCGGTCTATGACCAGCGTGGAGGGGATCAGCTGCGGGTTGAGCGACCCCTTCTCGAAGCGCAGCAGCAGCTTGCCGGTGGGGTCGTACAAGCTCGGGTACGTGACCTTGTACTGCTCCTCGAAGGCGACCGCCGGCCGGGTACTGGTGTCCCGTGTGTTGATGCCCACGAACTGCACGCCCTGGTCGGCGAGGTCCTCGGAGACCTTCGCCAGGTTGGGCGCCTCGGCGCGGCACGGCGCGCACCACGAGCCCCACACGTTCAGGACGATGATCTTGCCTTTGTAGGCGGAGAGGTCGAGCCGGTCGCCGTCGATGGTCTTGCCGGAGAGGTCGGGCGCGGTGTCCCGGTCCCCCTTCTTCACCGTCGCGATCCCGTCGGAGCCGGTGACGAACCCGGTCTGACCGCCCCCGCCCTCGATGCCGCCGCCCGCGCAGGCGGACAGCGTCATGACCAGGATGGCGGCCCCGGCGGCGAGCAAAGCGGCACGACTGCGGCTCGTACGGACACTCATGTGAAAAGTTTCGCATGCCCGTTTCGGGGGCTTACGGCGGGGTCAGCGGCCACCGTAGGGCCAGGTCAGAGCGGATGCGGACGCCGGGGTCAGGCGGCCGAACCGGACCCCAGGAACTCCTTCCAGCCGCCTGTCGGCCGCTGCCCCACCCCGAGGGTCTGGAGCTTGGCCAGGACGTCCGGGGTCTGCGCGTCCATCCAGTCCACGAACTGCCGGAACGAGACGATGCGTATCTCCCCGTCCTTGGCCTTCTCCTTGGCCCGCGCGATGTGCTTGAGGGCCTCCTCGACGGCGTCCATGTAGACCCCGCCGTTCCACTCCTCGAAGTGGTTCCCTATGAACAGCGGCGCCCGGTTCGTCTCGTACGCGCGCTGGAACCCGGCGACGTACGCGCCGGTCGCCTGGGTGCGGTAGGCCGGGTAGTTGGCGGGAGGGGCCTGGGTGGAGTTCTGGGACTGGTTGTACATGATGTTGTAGTCCATGGAGAGCACCTCGAAGCTCCGCCCGGGGAACGGCACGGACTGCAGCGGCAGGTCCCAGATTCCCTGCTTCTTCTTGGGCCACATCTGGAGGCCGCCGGGCGAGGAGGAGTCGTAGCGCCAGCCCAGTTCGCGCGCGGTGGGCAGCAGGTTCTCCTGCCCCAGCAGACAGGGCGTACGGCCGCCGATCAGCTCCTTGTCGTAGTCGAACGGCAGGGGTTCGACGTCCGTCCAGCCGCTGTTGGTCCTCCACTCCTTGACGAAGGACTTCGCCTGCTCGATCTCGCTGCGCCACTGCTTGGGCGTCCAGTTCCCGACCGAGCCGGTGCCACCGCAGAAGTGGCCGTTGAAGTGGGTGCCTATCTCGTGCCCGTCGAGCCATGCCGTGCGCACGTGACCCAGGGTCGACTTGATGTGCTCGTCCGTCAGATAACCGATGTCGGAGGCGCCGGGAGCGTTGTTCGGCGGGAGATACACGCGCTTTTTCGACTCCGGGAGGAGATAGATACCGGAGAGGAAGAACGTCATATGGGCGTCATGATCCCGCCCGGCCTTCAGGAACCGCTCGAAAAGCCCGTTCCCGACGTCTCCGGCCCCGTCCCAGGAGAACACCACGAACTGCGGCGGCTTCTCGCCGGGCGCCAGCGGCCGGGGTTTGCCCGGCTGGTTCGGCTGCTTCCCCGTGTACGAGGTCGAGCCGTCACCCAGTGGCTTCGCCTTCTTGCCGGGCTTGCCGTTCTTCCCCGGCTTCTTCCCGCCGCCCCCGGACCCGTCGGCCTCGTCCGGCTTCCCCCCGAGCCCCGTCCCGCACCCGGTCAGCCCCAGGCCCACGGCCGCCCCCGCCCCGACACCGAGCCCGAGCATCCCCCT
Source organism: Streptomyces sp. NPDC057438 (assembly GCF_042802995.1). Taxonomy (NCBI): domain Bacteria; kingdom Bacillati; phylum Actinomycetota; class Actinomycetes; order Kitasatosporales; family Streptomycetaceae; genus Streptomyces; species Streptomyces sp. NPDC057438. The sequence goes on along the minus strand of NZ_JBHVDD010000001.1, from coordinate 60,057 downwards.
CCGCGATATCTCGCGCATTGCATCCCCCTCGGTCATTCCACGCACCCGTTCACGTGAAGCACACCGACTGAGAGGCACGAAAGGACGAAGGGGTTCCCATTGATCTCCGACGAACGAAAATCTTTACGCCCACGAACAACTCACGGACCACTGGACCCCGGCCGACACCAGGGGTTTCACGAGGACGAGACGCAGGCCACTTTTCCGCCCTCCACCCCCGAAAGCCCTTTCCCCCAGGCCGACACCAGGTTCTTTCCAGGGGCGCGGGGAACTGCGCGACAGACCACGACGCAACGGCGGCCTCTCTCAGCGCCTCAGGGCACCACCAGGTCTTGAAGGGGCGCGGGGAACTGCGGCGAGCAACCACGTCGCACCCGCAGCCCGCCACGACCGCGACCACCCACTCCGCCCCGCGTAACCCACCACGCCAAGCGAATCGACCACCCACGCCAAGCGAATCGCCACGCACCCAGCGGAGCGCCCACGCGCTCACGCGCCGAAGGCCTTGTCCTTCCCCTTCACCGGCTTCGCCCCCGCCAGCAGATGCGGCGGCACCAGATCCCGCGCGGGCTCGCTGTACCCGACGGACACGATCCTGTCGCCCTGGTACGTGAACGTCGTCAGGGACGCCAGCGTGCACTGCCGCCGCCGCGGGTCGTGCCACAGCCGCCGCCGCTCGACGTACGACCGCACGATCCAGATCGGCAGCTGGTGCGAGACGAGCACCGCCTCGTGCCCGCGCGCCGCGTCCTTCGCCGCGTCGAGCGCCCCCATCATGCGGACGACCTGGTCGACGTACGGCTCACCCCACGACGGTTTGAAGGGGTTGACCAGGTGCTTCCAGTTCTCCGGCCGCTTCAGCGCGCCGTCGCCGACGCCGAAGGTCTTGCCCTGGAAGACGTTGTCCGCCTCGATGAGCCGCCCGTCGGTCGCGAGGTCCAGCCCGTGGGCCTTGGCGATCGGCGTCGCCGTCTCCTGCGCCCGCTCCAGCGGGGAGGCCACGACGTGCGTGACGTCCCGGGGCGCCAGATGTTCCGCGACCCGGTCGGCCATCCGGCGCCCGAGGTCGGAGAGGTGGTACCCGCCGAGGCGCCCGTAGAGAATCCCGTCCGGGTTGGCGACCTCGCCGTGCCGCATCAGGTGGACGACCGTGATGTCACTCATGCTGCCGAAGCCTCCGCTGCTGCCCGCGCCGCCGCCGGAAGGGCGTCGGCGATCCGCTGAACCGCCCGCTCGTCGTGCGCGGTCGACAGGAACCACGACTCGAACGACGACGGCGGCAGATAGACGCCCTGCGACAGCATCGAGTGGAAGAAGGCGTTGAAGCGGTACGACTCCTGCGCCTTGGCCTCCTCGTAGTTCCGCACGGGCGTGTCCGTGAAGAACACGGAGAACATGTTGGAGGCGTTCTGCAGCGTGTGTGCGACGCCCTCCTTGGTGAGCGCCTCCGTGACGAGCCCCTGGACCTGGGCGGAGACCGCGTTCACGGTGTCGTACGCCGCCTCGTCCAGCAGCCGCAGCTGCGCCAGCCCGGCGGCGGTCGCGACCGGGTTCCCGGAGAGCGTGCCGGCCTGGTAGACGGGCCCGGCGGGCGCGAGGTGCGCCATCACGTCGGCCCGCCCGCCGAAGGCCGCGGCGGGGAAGCCGCCGCCCATGACCTTGCCGAAGGTCATCAGGTCGGGGACCACCCCGTCGACGCCGAACCATCCGGCGCGGCTGGTGCGGAACCCCGTCATGACCTCGTCGGAGACGAACAGGGCGCCGTGCTCGGCACACACGTCCTTGAGGCCCTGGTTGAAGCCCGGCAGCGGCGGTACGACGCCCATGTTGCCCGGGGACGCCTCGGTGATGACGCAGGCGATCTCACCGGGGTGGGCGACGAAGGCGGCCCGTACGGCGTCGAGGTCGTTGTAGGGCAGCACGATGGTGTCGCCGGCCTGGGCGCCGGTGACGCCCGGGGTGTCGGGGAGCGCGAACGTGGCGACCCCGGAGCCGGCGGCGGCCAGCAGTGAGTCGACGTGACCGTGGTAACACCCGGCGAACTTCACCACCTTGGCCCGGCCCGTGAAGCCGCGGGCGAGCCGGATCGCGGACATGGTGGCCTCGGTGCCACTGGACACCAGCCGCACCTGCTCCAGCGGCCCGACCCGGTCCACCATCTCCTCGGCGAGCGCGACCTCGCCCTCGCCGGGCGTACCGAAGGAGGTGCCGCGCGAGACGGCCTCCGACACCGCGGCGATGACCTCGGGACGGGAGTGCCCGAGGATCATGGGACCCCACGAACACACAAGATCCACATATTCACGGCCGTCGGCGTCCGTCAGATAGGGACCGGTACCGGACACCATGAACCGGGGCGTACCGCCCACGGCACGGAAGGCGCGCACGGGAGAGTTCACGCCGCCGGGCGTGACGGCCGCCGCGCGCGCGAAGAGAGTCTGCGAAACTGGGGCTTCGTACGGATAGCTCACACAGGCCATGGTGTCAGAGGCTCCGGAGATCCCGCCGACTGGTGTTTGCGCACACGTTTCGGCGAGCGGTCGCGGGGGAGGTCACTGACACGATGATCGGGTTGCGCGGCGGGGGTCACGCGGCCCAGAAATGCGTTCGGGTGGAGATATGCATCGCGGTGGCGGACTGGGCGACGGGACCGGTGACCTCGGTCCTCGTCGTGCCCGGCGGGGCAGGCACCGACGCGAGGCGGAGGAGGCCGCGGAGACCCGTCAGGAGCGCGGCGCGTCCACCGACCGGGGCGCCTCGGCCGACCGGAGCGGATCCCCGGAGCGCGGCACCCCCACGGAACGGACCGCGCCGGGCGAGCTGAGCGGACCGGCGGGCCCCGGCCCGCAGGGATCGACGCCGGTGCCGCCTGCCGTGCCGCCCACGCCCGCCACACCACCCCCCGTACCGCCCGTGCCGCCGCCCCCGGCCGCACCACCGGCGCCTTCGGGGCCGGTGGGGTCGTCGGGGTCACAGCCCCCGTACGTCCCGCAGGGTCGGCCGGGCGTGTACGGTCCGCAGGGTGCACACGGCACACACGACGCACACGGTCCGCGGGGCGACGCCGACCGTACCGACCACACCGACCGCACGGAAGCGGGTTCCGGCCGTCCCGAGACCGGTGGCGACCGTATACAGAGCGGTTCCGACCGGATCCCGTCCAATGGTTCCGACCGGATCCAGAGCGGCGGGCCTGAGCGGATCGGGCGCCGCAGCCGTATGGACGGTATGGACCGTATGGATCGTGCCGATCATGTGGATCGCGTCAATCGTGTGGACGGAATGGATCAGACGGACCGGATGGACCGGCCTGACCTGGTGGATCGCAGGAGTCGCGCGGAGCGCAGGAGCCGCGCGGACCGCAAGGACCGCACCGACCGCGTCGAGAGCGCGGACAGCGCGGGCCGGGTGGACGGCCTGGACCACGTGGTCAACCGGCTCCGGGCGGGGAGCGGGAATGGTGGCCGGGTGGGGGTGACGTACAAATACTTCGGCGCGCCCGACGGCGCGACCGCGGCCCGTGTCCCGATCTCGATGCGCCCCGAGGAACTCGGCGGCGACGAACTCGGCATGAACGGCATGTTCACCAAGATCAAGCCGGAGACGATGGCCGCGATGGTGCTGACCGGCATCGAGGGCGTCCCCCTGCACAAGGTGCCGCCGCTGGAACTGGTCGTCCTCCACCCCGACTACGCCGTCGTCAAGCTCCCGATGACCGTCGTCGACCCGCTCCGCGGCATCGGCGAGGAAGCGGTCGGCGCGGCCGCGTTCATCTGGTCGACGGTCCCGGACCGCGGTGGACCCCGCGACGCCTTCAACGTCTACCAACTGCTGCACGAATGGCAGGACTTCAGCCACCGCCTGCACGAGGCGGGGCATCAGCCGTACTGCCTGGTCTGGCCGTGAGCTGACCTTTCGGGAGGTCCGGGCGGGGTTCTCGCGACCCCGCCCTCGTCATGTGCCGGGCCGGCGCATCGTGTTCCGACGGCGCGCCGGGTCCCGACGCGCGCCGACCGCACCCATGCCCCGGCGAGACCCCCGACGTCATGGGACTCGCCGAGATTCCCGGCATCCTCACGGCCGGCGTCGACGTGCTGCTCGCCGAGCCCCGCCGCTCCTGACTCGACCGCGACCTCGCCACGGGGCTGGGCCCGTTCCACGCGCCCGCCCTGTTGTGAGGGAACCCCGTGTGACGGGAGTGGCGTCTCAGGGAGTCGGGAAGAGATCACGACTCCATGAGGGGAAGACCTTGGAAAGCAAGGGAACACATCTTCGCCGCCGCACGATGCTCGGCATCGGCGGCCTGGGGGCCGTAGGCGCTCTCGGCGCTCTCGGCGCCGGGTCGGCGCACGCCGCGGCACCCGGGGACACCGGGCTCTCGCGGCAACTGGGCGAGCTGGAGCGGGAGTACGCCGCGCGGCTGGGGGTCTTCGCCCACGACACGGCGACCGGACGCACGGTGGCGTACCGGGCGCACGAGCGGTTCCCCCTCTGCTCGGTGTTCAAGACCCTCGCCGCGGCGGCCGTGTTACGGGACCTCGACCGCGACGGCGCGTACCTCGCCCGGCGGATCCACTACACGAAGGAGTACGTCGAGGCGGCGGGCTACCGCCCCGTCACGGGTACGGCCGAGAACGTCGCGGCCGGGATGACCGTCGGGGAGCTGTGCGCCGCGACCGTCTCGCACAGCGACAACGGGGCCGGCAATCTGCTGCTGCGCGAGCTGGACGGGCCCACCGCGATCACCCGTTTCTGCCGCTCGCTGGGCGACCGGACGACCCGCCTCGACCGCTGGGAGCCGGAGCTGAACACGGCGGAACCGTGGCGGGTCACGGACACCACCACCCCGCGGGCGATCGGCGGGACCTACGCGCGGCTCCTGCTGGGCCGGGCCCTGCCGGACGCGGACCGGGAGCTGCTGACCGGCTGGCTGATCGCCAACTCGACGAACGTCGAGCGTTTCCGGGCCGGCCTGCCCGCCGACTGGACGCTCGCGGACAAGACCGGCGGCGGGTCGGCGTACGGGGTCGCCAACGACGTCGGCGTCGTGTGGCCGCCCGGCCGCCCGCCTCTCGTCCTGTCCGTCCTGTCGACCAAGTACGACCCCGCGGGCCCCACGGACAATGCGCTGGTGGCCAGGGCGGCGGGGCTGGTCGCGGGGGCGCTCACGGCGTAGCGGCCTTCGGTCGGGGCAGGGGCCGCACCGTCCGCACGTCGGTCGGCGCTGGCCCCGGGCCCCCTCGGGGCCGCAGCATGAGCGGCATGAGTGATGTGAACGACGTGAGCGGCATGAGTGATGTGAGCGGTACGGGTGCTTCAGGGGACATCGGAGGCGCGCGCGTCTCGCGGCGGGCCCGGGCCGTCGCCCCCTTCTACGCCATGGAGTTCGCCAAGGAGGCCGCCTCGCTGACCGCGCAGGGCCATGACGTCGTCAAACTCAGCCTCGGGGAACCGGACTTCGGCGCTCCGCCGGCCGTGGTGGCGGCGATGCGGGAGGTCATGGACGGGCGGCCGATGACGTACACGGCGGCGCTCGGCCTGCCGGCCCTGCGGGAGGCCATCGCCGGGTTCTACGGGGACCGGCACGGCGTCGAGGTCGACCCGGGCCGGATCGTCGTCACCGCCGGCGCCTCCGCCGCGCTCGTGCTGGCCACCGCCGCCCTCGTCGACCCCGGCGACGAGGTGCTCATCGGCGACCCCTCCTATCCCTGCAACCGGCAGATCATGGAGAGCTTCGGCGCCGAGGTCACCCTCGTGCCCACCACCGCCGCGAGCCGGTTCCAGCTGGACGCGGCGGCGGTGCGGGCGCACTGGACGGGCCGTACGCGCGGTGTGATGGTCGCCACCCCCTCCAACCCCACCGGCACCTCCGTCCCCGCCGACGAGCTGGCGGCGCTCTGCGGCCTGGCCCGCGAGCGCGACGCGTGGCGTCTCGTCGACGAGATCTACCTCGACCTCGGCGATCACGACGAGCGGGGCCGCCCACCGCGCACCGCGCTCTCGTACGACCCCGGGGCCGTCGTGATCAACAGCTTCTCGAAGTACTTCGGCATGACCGGCTGGCGGCTCGGCTGGTGCGTCGTCCCCGAGGCCCTCGTACCGGCGCTGGAACGCCTCGCCCAGAACTACTTCCTCTGCGCCTCCGCCCCCGCCCAGCACGCGGCACTCGCCTGTTTCACCCCCGAGTCGCTGGCGGTCTGCGAGGCCCGCCGGGTGGAGTTCGGTGAGCGGCGCGCGCTCGTCCTGGACGGGCTGGCACGGATCGGGCTGCCGGTCCCGGTGCCGCCCGACGGGGCGTTCTACGTCTACTTCGACGTCAGCGGGACCGGCCTGACGTCCTGGGAGTTCTGCGAGCGGGCGCTGCGGGAGGCGCACGTCGCGCTGACGCCCGGCCGGGACTTCGGCTCGCACACGGCCGACACCCACGTCCGCCTCTCGTACGCGGCCTCGGCGGACGAGCTGCGGGAGGGCATCGCCCGGCTGGGGAAGTTCCTGACGGCACTGCGCTGAGCAGGGGCGGTCCGGCCGGTTCACCGGCGGGCGGCAGGGGTGCGGCGGCGGCCGGGCCGAGCGGGCTGCCCGCGGCGCTTATCTTGGCGCCATGCAGTCCTACACGATCGGTCAGGCCGCACGGCTGCTCGGGGTCAGCCCCGACACCGCGCGGCGTTGGGCGGACGCGGGCCGGGTGGCGACCCGCCGCGACGAGAACGGCCGCCGGCTCATCGACGGCCCGGACCTCGCCGCCTTCTCCGTGGAGCTGGCCTCGGACCCCGCCGACGAGGCCGACGCCCCGTACACCTCGGCCCGCAACGCCTTCCCCGGCATCGTCACCGCCGTGAAGCTCGGTGACGTGGCGGCCCAGGTCGAGATCCAGGCGGGCCCGCACCGCCTGGTCTCCCTGCTCACCCGGGAGGCCGTGGAGGAACTGGGGCTGGAGGTCGGCATGGAGGCCACGGCCCGCGTGAAGTCGACCAACGTGCACATCGACCGCACCTGAGCAGGTTTCCCGGGCGGCCTCACCACAGGCCCGGCGCGGCCCGGCCGTCCTCCCCTGGGCAGCGCTCGTACCGGCCGCCGGGGGCCGGCAGGTCGAACCACACCGCCTTGCCGTCGGGCTGGGAGCGGCCGTCGCCCCGGGAGGTGCCCCAGTGACCCTCGGTGAGGGCGTCCACGAGGTGGAGGCCTCGGCCCCCTTCCTCCCAGCCGCCCGCGCCGGGCTCCCTCATGACCGGCGGGTTCTCGTCACCGTCGTAGACGATCACCCGGACCCGGAAGGACTCCACCGCCAGCCGGAGCACCGACCCTCCGCCCTTGGCGTGCACACAGGCGTTCGTGACCAGCTCGGAGGTGCACAGGGTCGCCGCGTCGACGAGGGCGTCGAGGTCGAGGGCGCGCAGGACGGAGGCGACGAAGTCGCGGGCGATGTGCGGGGAGGTGTCGAGGGAGGGACAGGTGAGGGTGTACGTCGTCGTCGCGGGGGAGAGCCAGGGGGCGAGGCCCGCGAGCGGGGCCGCGGGGCCATGGGCGGTTTCGGTCATGGGTGATCAACTCCAGGGGATGGAGTCTGAGTACGGCGCCGTGTGCGGGCGGATGCGCGCGAGTAACCAGATGAGCACTCTCCGTGAGCGCAGGATCGACCGTAGTCGGCGTGTTCGCGCCGCCGCAATGGGGTCGGTGGAAGTACTACGAAAGCGGGGCCGCCCGGCCGGGTGCGCCACGGCCCGCCTTTGCCGCGAACGGCCGCGGCCCGGCCCGGACGCCGTGTGATGATGGGCGGCGGGCGCCCGTAGGGGACGGGCGGCGCTCCCCCCGGGGGGCGGGAACGGGTACGGGGACGGAACTGTCATGACCAGTCGGCTGCTCATGTCGTACAACGCGCAGACCAGGCGGGCCGGGGTGCCCGCCCGGGAGCCGGCGGGTGTGGCCGGGTCCACGCGGGCCACGGCGATCCTGGACCACGACGACCCACTGGTCGGGGCGCTCGCGCGCCGGGTGCTGAGCGAGGCGACGCCGCGTGACGCGCTGCGGACCGCGCACCGGATCATCGCGCGGGACGTCCGGCCGGTGTACTCGGTGGAGGACCGCCGGCGTGTGTCGCGGACCCTGCGGCTGCGGCGCGGTTCGTGCAGTCAGCGGATGGCCGCGCTGGAGGCGGTCGCCCGGGCCGTGCGCGTACGGACGCGGGTGCGCGGGCTGCTCGTGGACGGCAGCTTCTGGTACCCGAGGTTCCCGAGACTGAAGCCGTTCGTGCCGGAGCAGGTGCTGCTCGCCTGGCCGGAGTTCAGGATCAGCGGCGCGTGGCTCCCGATCGGCGACCTCTTCGACGCCCCCGCCCGGAGCGGCGACGGCTTCTCCAACCGGGGCGGCGAGACCCTCTTCGACGCGATCGCCCGTACCGGCGTCCAGTGGGACGCCTGCGGTGCGGCCCCCGGCGCCGTCTGTGACCTCTCCGCCCAGGTGGTCGCCGACCTCGGCCACTTCGACGACCGCGACGAACTCTTCGCCCGCCACGGCCAGACCCTGTGCCGGACGGCCCGCACCCTCGGCGAGCCGGTGCTCGGCCGCTGGAGCGCGGGAGCGGCCCGCCCCACCGCCTGACGCAGCGCCGACGGCGTCCGGGAAGACCGCCCCACCCCCGCGCCGGTCACGGAACGGCCACCTCTCTCACACTTTCCTCACATCAGACGCCCCTGGGCACTACGGTCACTCCACCCGAATCACCCAGGGGGACGAGATGACCCACCCGTACACCAGCCCCACGCCGCCGGCGCCCCGCCCGCCGGACAGCCGCCCGCTGCACAAGCGCGTCCTCGTGTGGATCGGCGGCTCGGCCCTGCTCATAGCCGGCACGCTCATCGGCTCCGCCGGGGACGACGGCCAGGAGAGCGTGCGGGCCGCCACCGAGCCCCGGGCGACGGTCACGGCGACCGTGACGGCGACCCCCGAGCCCGGCCCGACCGTCACCGAGACGGTCAAGGCGAAGGCGAAACCGCGCCCCACCGTCACCGTCACGAAGACTGCCGCCGCGAAGGCGGCCGACAGCGACGGCAGCGGCGGCGCCGGCACCAGCGACGACACCGGGGACGAGGACACCACCGGGACCTGCTCGATCGTCTCCAACTCCGGCAACTGCTACTCGGCGGGGCAGTTCTGCCGCAACAGCGACCACGGGGCCGTCACCACCACCGAGGACGGCACCGAGATCACATGCGCCTACCGCTCGAACGCCTGGCGCTGGACCTACGTCTGACCCGGCCCGACGGGGCCACCCGCCCCGGTCACCCGCCCGCACCCCGCACCGTGAACCCGGTCACCAGGCCCCCGCCCTCCCGCCGGAACGCGAACGGCGCGCCGCCGTGCGCTGCCGCCACGGCGCGCACGATCGACAGCCCGAGCCCGGACCCGGGCAGGCTGCGGGCGTCCGGGGCACGATAGAAGCGGTCGAAGATGCGTTCGAGGTCACAGTCCGGGACACCCGGCCCCCGGTCGAGGACCTCGACGCGGACGACATCCGAGCCGCCATCCGCTTCCCGCACGCCCCCTGATTCCCGCACGCCACCCGGCTCACCGAAGCCCCCCGGCCCCGCCGCACCCTCCAGGGCGCGCGGGTCTTCCGGCTCCGCCCGCTGCCCCAGCTCCTCCAGGCCGCCCAGCTCTCCCAGGCTTCCCGCCGAGCCCCGCGCCACGACGATCACGATCGCGCCGGATCCCTCGCGGTCGAACTTCGCCGCGTTCTCCACCAGGTTGGAGATGGCCCGCTGGAGGGCCCCGGCCCGGCCCTCCACGGTCGTGTCCCCGGCCACGCGGACGACGACCTCACGGCCGGTGCGGCGGCGTGCGGTCCCCGCGACCTCCTCGGCGAGGTCGGCCAGTTCGACCCGCTGCACGGGCTCGGTGCTGGACTGCCCGGCCGCCAGATCCACCAACTCGTTGACCAGATCGGTCAGTTCGAGCGCCTCCTGGGAGAGGTCGTCGACGAGTTCCGCGCGCACCCGGGGCGGCAGCTCGTCGATGCGCCGGAGCAGCGAGATGTTCGTCCGCAGGGAGGTGAGGGGGGTGCGCAACTCGTGCCCCGCGTCCTGGACCAGCCGCCGCTGGTCCTCCTCCGACTGCGCGAGGCGGACGAGCATGCGGTCGAAGGACCGGCCGAGCCGCCCCACCTCGTCCCGGCCCGCGACCGGCACCTGGATGCCCAGCTGCCCGGTGCGCGCCACGTCCTCCGCCGCCCCCGCCAGCTGCACGAGCCGCCGGGTCTGCCGCCGGGCCAGCCACCAGCCGAACAGCCCGGCGGAGATGACGATGCCGGACACGAACAGCAGGGTCCGCTGCTGCAGCTCCCGCAGCAGGTCCTCGGTGTCGCTGAACTCCTGCGCGACCTGCACGGCACCCCGGCCGCCGCCCAGCGCGACGGTCACCACCCGGTAGCGGTCGTCGCCGACCTCGACCTCGCCGTGCTCGACCATCACCCCCGGCAGGGCCGCGTCGGCCGTATGGCGGTCCGCGTCGCGCACGGGCAGCCCGGGAGCGCCCTTCTCCAGGATCTCCCCGCGCGGGCCGAGCACCTGGACGTCCGTGCGGCCGGAACGGATCAGGTCGTCGCGCGGGCCGCCGCTGCCGCTCGGCGCGAAATCCTCCGGGGCCAGCCGGTCCTGCTCGACCAGCTCCCGCAGATCCCGCACGACCTCGGCGAACACGGTCTGCTCGTCGACCCGCACCAGCCGCGCCGCCGCGCTGTAGCTGAGGATCCCGACGAGGACGGTGACGACACACGCGACCGCCACGAACGACACGGTGAACGTCGCCCGCAGCGAGGGGACCGGACGCAGCCGGGAGAGCAGACGGGACAGTGCCCGCACGGGACGCGGCGGCACCGGACGCCGCCCTCAGTCTTCCCGCAGCGCGTACCCCACACCCCGCACGGTGTGGATCAGCGCCGGCGCGCCCGGCTCGTCGAGCTTGCGGCGCAGGTAACCGACGTAGACCGCGAGGTTCTTGGAGCCGGGGCCGAAGTCGTAGCCCCAGATGCGGTCGTAGATCGTCGCGTGGTCGAGGACGATGCCCGCGTTGCGGACGAGGAGTTCGAGGAGGTCGAACTCGGTGCGGGTCAGCTCCAGTTCACGCGTCCCGCGCCAGGCCCGTCGCGCCTGCACGTCCATCCGCAGCCCGGCGGCCGCGAGCAGCCCGCCGGTCTCCGGGGCCCCGGTGGCGGTGGCGGCCGCCGCGCCGGCGGCCGGCGGCGGGAGGGGCGGGGCGAAGCCGTCCGCGCCGCCCGTCCGCCGCAGCAACGCGCGCAACCGGGCGAACACCTCTTCGACGTCGAAGGGCTTGACGACGTAGTCGTCCGCGCCGGCGTCGAGGCCGGCGATCCGGTCGGCGGTCTCCACGAGCGCGGTGAGCATCAGGATCGGCGTCCGGTCGCCCTCCGCACGCAGCACACGGCAGACCTGGAGCCCGTCTATGCCGGGCATCATCACGTCCAGCACGAGCACGTCGGGCCGGGTGCGGTGGGCCTGGGCGAGCGCCTCGACGCCGTCGGCGACCGCCGTGACCTCGTACCCCTCCAGGGTCAGCGCGCGTTCCAGGGCATGACGGATGGCACGGTCGTCCTCGGCGAGCAGCACGTTCTGGGGCACCCCACCAGTCTGCCAAGGTCACGGGCGCCCACCACCTCGTCAGGGGCGCCGGACGGTCCTTCTTACCGGCCTCTCACCCCGGCCGTTACCCGCCTCTCACCCCGACCGCGCGCTCGGCTTACCCCTCCGGAGCAGCGTCGTCCGTGTGACACCCGCCCGCACGGGAACCCGGCCGGAGCGAGCAGATGGAGTACAAAGGGTCGGAAGCATCTAAAACACCATGACCAGCACCATCAACGGACAATCGTCCCACTGTCGTACAACCGCGTCATCGCACCCCTCACCCGTCGGGAAGGCAGGGCCTTGAGCCGCCGCATGAAGATCGTGTTCCTGCTGCACAACGCGTACGCCATCGGCGGCACCGTCCGTACGACGCTGAACCTGGCGTCGGCGCTCGCGGACCACCACGACGTGGAGATCGCCTCGATGGCCCGTCACCTGGACGAACCACGCTTCACGGTCGACCCGCGGGTCACGCTCGTCCCCCTCGTGGACATCCGCCCGTACAGCCCCGACCTGCGCGAACCGGCCCAGGTGCAGCCGGCCGTGGACTTCCCCGCGGCGGACAAGCGGCACCGCCAGTACAGCCGTCTCACCGACCTCCGGGTCCGTGCCTATCTGGCCCGCTGCGGTGCGGACGTCGTCATCGGCACCCGCCCCGGCATCAACGTCTACGTCTCCCGCTTCGCCTCCCGCCGCGCGCTGCGCGTCGGCCAGGAGCACCTGCGCCACGACGCCCACGGCAAGCAGCTGCGCAAGGTGCTCGCCCGTCACTACCGCACCCTGGACGCGGTCGTCACGACCACGGCGGCGGACGCGGCCGTGTACCGCGCGCGGATGAAACTGCCGGGCGTCCGGGTGATGTCGGTGCCCAACATCGTCCCGCCGGCCTCGGTCGCGCCGTCGGACGGCACGGCTCCCGTCATCGCGGCCGCGGGCCGGCTGGCCCGCGGCAAACGCTTCGACCTCCTGCTGGAGGCGTTCGCGAAGGTCGCCGCGAAGGAGCCGGACTGGCAGCTGCGGATCTACGGCGGCGGCAAGCAGAAGGACCGGCTGGAAGCCCTCGTCGAGGACCTCCGTCTCGGCGACCGGGCCCATCTGATGGGCCCGCACACCCCGATCGAGGAGGAGTTCGCGCGCGCCTCGATCGTCGTCAGCGCCTCGGACGCCGAGTCGTTCGGGATGACCCTCGTCGAGGCCATGCGCTGCGGTGTGCCGGTCGTCAGCACGGACTGCCCGCTCGGCCCCGCCGAGATCATCACCGACGGCGTCGACGGCCGCCTCGTCCCGGTCGACGACCCCCACGCCCTCGCCGAGGCCCTCCTGGACCTCACCGCCGACCCGGACCTGCGCCGCGCGATGGGCCGGGCCGCCCTGGCGAGCGCCCACCGCTACGACCCGGCCCCGATCGTCGCCGAGTACGAGCGCCTCTTCGCCGACCTGCGCGAGACCAGGGTCCACCGCACCTGGGAACGGGGGGCGACACGGGCGCGGGCCTGGCTGGGCCGGGGGCTGCGGTCCTGCAAGCGGGCGGCTCCGGCGTACTTCAGGGGCGCGGGAACCTGCGCGGGCGGACAGAAACAGCACGCGGCCTGAAGCTCCCCGGCAACCCGGGTCCTCGGGAACCCGGTCCTCGGCGACCCCGGTCCTCGGCGACCCGGGTCCTCGGCGACCCGGGTCCTGCGCACCCCGACGGTGTTCCTCAGCCCCGCAAGGCGGCCAGCTGCTCAGCGAAGGGGACCACGACGAACCCCTCCGGTCCGGCGGGCGGCGCGGCCGCCTGCCGGGACAGCCCGCCCATCAGGCCGGCCAGCTCCGCCGCCGCCCGCTCGATCCGTCCGGCCAGCCCCTCCGCACCCCAGTCCTCGGAGGCGGCGTACACCGCCGTGGGCACCACCACGGCCCGCAGATACGCGAACAGCGGGCGCATCGCGTGCTCCAGCACCAGCGAGTGCCGGGCCGACCCGCCGGTGGCGGCGACCAGCACCGGCTTCCCCGCCAGCGCGTCGCGGTCGAGCACGTCGAAGAAGGACTTGAACAGACCGCTGTACGAGGCGGAGAACACCGGTGTCACCACGACCAGCCCGTCGGCCCCCGCCACCGCGTCCAGCGCGGCGGCGAGCTTCCGGCCCGGGAAGCCGTTGGTGAGGTGGTGGGCGATCTCCACGGCCAGGTCACGCAGTTCGACGACCTGGACCTCCACCGAGGCGTCGTGCCCGACGACCGCCGCGGCCAGCCGGTCCCCCAGCAGCCGCGTGGACGACGGCACGCTCAGCCCCGCCGAGACGACGACCAGTTTCATGCCACGCTCTCCTTCTCCTGCGCGTCCTTCGTCTGCGCGCCCGTCTTTCCCGCGTCCGTGCTGCCGGCGTCCGCGTTCCCCGCGTCCTTCCCGGCCGCGGCCAGCAGCGACGCGTGCGTCGGCGCGTCCGGCACCTCGGCGGGCCGCCCCTTCGCGAACTCCGCGCGCAGCACCGGCACGACCTCCTCGCCGAGCAGGTCGAGCTGTTCCAGGACGGTCTTCAGGGGCAGCCCCGCGTGGTCCAGCAGGAACAGCTGCCGCTGGTAGTCACCGGCGTACTCCCGGAAGGCCAGCGTCTTCTCGATCACCTGCTGCGGCGACCCGACGGTCAGCGGCGTCTGGTCGGTGAAGTCCTCCAGCGACGGACCGTTGCCGTACACCGGCGCGACGTCGAAGTACGGCCGGAACTCCCGCACCGCGTCCTGCGAGTTCTTCCGCATGAACACCTGGCCGCCGAGTCCCACGATCGCCTGCTCGGGCGTGCCGTGCCCGTAGTGGGCGTACCGCTGCCGGTACAGCTCGACCATCCGCTTGGTGTGGTCGGCCGGCCAGAAGATGTTGTTGTGGAAGAAGCCGTCACCGTAGAAGGCGGCCTGCTCGGCGATCTCGGGCGAGCGGATGGAGCCGTGCCAGACGAACGGCGGCACGTCGTCCAGCGGGCGGGGCGTGGAGGTGAACCCCTGCAGCGGTGTACGGAACTTGCCCTCCCAGTTCACGACGTTCTCGCGCCACAGGCGGCGCAGCAGCGCGTAGTTCTCGACGGCGAGGTTGATGCCCTGCCGGATGTCCTGCCCGAACCACGGGTAGACGGGTCCGGTGTTGCCGCGCCCCATCATCAGGTCCACCCGGCCGTCGGCCAGGTGCTGGAGCATCGCGAAGTCCTCGGCGATCTTCACCGGGTCGTTGGTGGTGATGAGGGTGGTGGAGGTGGAGAGGACGAGCTTCTCCGTGCGCGCGGCGATGTAGCCGAGCATGGTCGTGGGCGAGGACGGCACGAACGGCGGGTTGTGGTGCTCGCCGGTCGCGAAGACGTCGAGCCCGACCTCCTCCGCCTTCAGCGCGATCGCGACCATCGCCTTGATGCGCTCGCGCTCGGTCGGCGTCCGGCCCGTGGTGGGGTCCGGAGTCACGTCTCCGACACTGAAGATCCCGAACTGCATCATCGCTGCCACCCTCCCAGGTTGTTTACGATTCAACTATACCCATGAACGAGTGCCCCCTCTCCACTATTCCTCGACGGCACGGTGACGGTGGGGGAGCCCCCGGCGGCGCACACGGAAGCGGTGTCCCCGGCGGCGCACACGGAAGCGGCGCCCCGGCCCGCCTGACCCCCCGTGGGCGGGGGTGGCAGCGGGCGCGGGGCAGCGGGCGGCCGACGGCAGCTATTTCGCGTGCGTGACCGCGTAGATCATCACGAAGGCGACCAGGTGGATGCCGAAGAGGAAGTACGCGAGGTACCACCACACGTACCGCTCGTTCCTCTTCTCCTCCGCCAGCCGGCGCCGCTCCGGGGTCAGCTCCGCGTCGTCGGGAGTGGAGGCTCCGCCGGCCTCCATCACAGTTCCCGGTGGACCTTGGTGTTGGAGGCCTGGGCGCGGGGGCGCAGGACCAGCAGGTCGACGTTGACGTGGCTGGGCCGGGTGACCGCCCAGGCGATCGTGCCGGCGACGTCGTCGGCGGTCAGGGGCTCCGCGACACCCTCGTACACACGCGCCGCCTTCTGCGCGTCGCCACCGAAGCGGGTCAGGGCGAACTCGTCCGTCTTCACCATGCCGGGCGCGATCTCGATGACCCGGACCGGCGTGCCGACGATCTCCAGCCGCAGCGTCTCGGCGAGGACGTGCGCGCCGTGCTTGGCGGCGACATAGCCCCCGCCCCCCTCGTACGTCCCGTGCCCGGCCGTCGACGACACCACGACCACCGTGCCGTCACCGCTCGCGGTCAGTGCGGGCAGCAGGGCCTGGGTGACGTGGAGCGTGCCGATGACGTTCGTCTCGTACATCGTGCGCCAGTCCGCGGGGTCGCCGGTCGCCACCGGATCGGCACCGAGGGCGCCGCCCGCGTTGTTGACCAGCACGCCGATGGTCCTGAACGCGCTCGCGAACTCGTCGACCGCCGCTCGGTCCGTGACGTCCAGGGCGTACGCGGTGGCCTGCCCGCCCCCTGCGTTGATCTCCTCGGCCAGCGCCTCGATCCGGTCCTTGCGGCGCGCGGTGAGCACGACGCGGTACCCCGCGGCGGCGAGCTGCCGGGCCGTGGCGGCGCCGATCCCGCCGCTCGCACCGGTGACGACGGCGATGCGGGAGGCGGCGGACGGTACGGCGGTGGCCATGGGCTGCTCCTGAACGTGTGCGCGTCTGTGGACGAATCGAACAGCGATCCGCGAGGCCAGGATAGGCGCGCGGTGAGACAATGGGATGGGTGATCCCCTGCACAGGAGGTGGATCATGGGACAGGCTCGCGAGCTGATGGACCAGCTCACCGAGGCGCTCACCACACACCAGGACCCCAAGACCATCGCGAACCTCTTCGCGACGGACGCGGTCGCCCACACCCCCGACGGCGGAGAGATCCACGGGCGGGACGACATCGCCGAGTACTGGCGGCAGATGACGGACGCCGTGCCCGAAGCCACCTTCGAGTCGCTCGCGTCGTTCGAGGTCGGCGACACCGCCATCGACGAGGGGATCTACAGCGGCAGGAACACCGGCCCGCTGGAGTTCCCCGACGGAACGTCGATCCCCGCGACCCAGAAGAGCATCCGGATACGCGGCGTGGACTTCGCCACCGTCCAGGACGGGCAGATCACCAGCTACCGGCTCTACTTCGACCAGATGGACTTCCTGAACCAGCTCGGCCTGCTGCCGGAGGAGCCGGCACAGCCGTCATAGACCCACCGGCCACCGCCCCCACCCGCCGCGCGGCCCCGGCGGCCTGACCGGCCCCCCGCCACACCCCTCTCCCACGCGACCGACCCGGCGGTCGCCGCGAGGCTGCGTGGGGAGGGCGTGGCAGGGGCGTGATGGGGGCGTCAGCCCTTCACGCACACGACCTGCTTCAGCTTCGCCACCACCTGCACCAGGTCCCGCTGCTGGTCGATGACCTGCTCGATCGGCTTGTAGGCGCCCGGGATCTCGTCCACGACACCGGAGTCCTTGCGGCACTCCACGCCCCGCGTCTGCTCCTCCAGGTCCTTCGTCGAGAAGCGCCGCTTCGCCGCCGTCCGGCTCATGCGCCGGCCGGCTCCGTGCGAGGCCGAGTTGAAGGCCTTCTCGTTGCCGAGGCCTTTCACGATGTACGAACCGGTGCCCATCGAGCCGGGGATGATCCCGTACTCCCCGGAGCCCGCGCGGATCGCTCCCTTACGGGTCACCAGCAGGTCCATGCCGTCGTAACGCTCCTCGGCCACGTAGTTGTGGTGGGCGCTGATCTCGGACTCGAAGGCCGGCCTCGCCTTCCTGAACTCCTTGCGGACGACGTCCTTGAGGAGCGCCATCATGATCGAGCGGTTGTACTTCGCGTACTCCTGCGCCCAGAACAGGTCGTTGCGGTACGCCGCCATCTGCGGGGTGTCCGCGACGAAGACGGCGAGGTCGCGGTCGACCAGGCCCTGGTTGTGCGGGAGTTCCCGGGCGATACCGATGTGATGCTCCGCCAACTCCTTGCCGATGTTCCGGGAGCCGGAGTGCAGCATCAGCCAGACAGAACCGGTCGAATCTGTGCAGACTTCGACGAAGTGGTTTCCGCCGCCTAGCGTTCCCATCTGCTTTCCGGCCCGGTCTTGACGGAACTTGACCGCCTCCGCCACCCCGTCGAACCGCCCCCAGAAGCCGTCCCACCCGCCGGCCGCGAACCCGTGCAGCTGCCCCGGATCGACGGGATCGTCGTGCATCCCCCGGCCCACCGGGATCGCCTGCTCGATCTTCGAGCGCAGCCGGGAGAGGTCGCCGGGCAGGTCGTTGGCCGTCAGGGAGGTCTTCACCGCCGACATTCCACAGCCGATGTCCACCCCCACCGCCGCCGGACAGACGGCTCCCCGCATCGCGATGACGGAGCCGACCGTCGCGCCCTTGCCGTAGTGGACGTCCGGCATCACGGCCAGACCCTTGATCCAGGGCAGGGTGGCGACGTTGCGGAGCTGCTGCAGGGCGCCCTCCTCGACCGACGCGGGGTCGGTCCACAGACGGATGGGTACCTTCGCGCCCGGTATCTCGACGTACGACAAAACGCCCTCATTCCCCCGAAGAACAGATGAAAGTCTCAGAACGCAAAAGCAGCGCCAAGGACGGTGAAAAGGGATGCCGGACCGGCGTCCGCGGCAGTGCGTGCGATACACATGGTGCCCGGGGGTCACCCCTGGGCGGCAACTGAAATAACCACAGGCAGGACAGCGCAGGCGTCCCGAGGGACCCCGTCGAGAGGAGCCCCACCGTGCAGCGGAAGGCGTACGTACCCGGCGTCGCCGTGCTCCTCGCGGCACTGCTGGCCGCGTGCACGGGTTCCGGCGACGACGGGTCCCAGGACGACCCACGCCCGGGCGACCCCACCGCGACGGCCACCGTCGCCCAGCCCGGCCGCTACGACACGCTGCCCGAACCCTGTGGCTCGGTCGACGAGAGCACCCTCGACCTCCTCCTCCCCGGCATCAGGCAGCTCCCCGGCGCGGCCCAGCGCAAGCAGGCGTACAAGGGCGAGGCCACGCAGACGTACGACACGGACAGCAAGGCCGGCTGCCGCTGGAAGGTGGAGTCCACGGACGGCACGCACTACCTGTTCGTCGACTTCGAACGAGTCGTGTCGTGGAACAACGCGGTCAGCGACGACAGCAAGGCGCAGGAGGTGTACGGCGGCAAGGTCGAGGCGGCCGACCTCCCGGAGCCGGCGCCGAGCGACTCCGAGGAGGAGACCGGGGCGGCCGACGAGGAGACCGACGAGCCCGCGGAGAAGGGCACGAGCACCGCCGGCCCGTCCACGAGCCCCTCCCCCACCGCGTCGCGCACGGCGTCCCCCTCCGGTTCCGCCACGTCCTCCGGTTCCTCCTCCCCCTCCCCGTCCGGCACTCCCGCCTCCCTCCAGCCCCGCACGCTGGACGGTCTGGGCGACGAGGCGTTCCTCGACGACGCGCTCGGGACGAGCAAGCAGCGGACGGTGACTGTGGTCTTCCGCACGTCGAACGTGATCGTGACCGTGGAGTACGAGGAGCAGCCGGCGACCACGACGGTGGTGCCGGACAGTGAGGAAATGCAGGACAGGGCCCTGAATCTGGCGGACCGGCTGGCCGCCGCGTTCGAGGACTGAGGGGCGCTCGGGGGCGGTTCCGGCGTCCGCGTGAACCCCCTGAACCAGAACCGCACTTCTTCTTCACCGCGTACGGTGGCCTCTCGGAGACCCGATCCGATTGTGAAGGAACCATGCAACGAGCCGCAGAGTCAGATCAGCATCAGTCGCCGCGCGTCGCGCGTTCGCCGCGGATGACGCGCGTCGGACACCTCGGGCGTCCGGGCCGGGCCCGGGTTCTCGTCGGCGCGGCGGTCGTGCCGGTGATGCTGCTGGCGGTCGGCTGTTCGTCGGACTCCGGCTCGGACAGCGCCTCCGGTGACGAGACCCCGGCGGGCGTGGACCGGTCGGCGTCGCAGAGCCCCACGCCCGAGGTGGTCGCGGGGAAGTACGCGTCGCTGCCGGACGCCTGCGAGGTGTTCTCGGACAAGACGCTGAAGTCGGTGGTCCCGAAGGGCGTGAAGTCGGGCAAGGCCATCAACAAGGCCGAGGAGAACGTGACCGGCGACTGCCGCTGGATCAGCCTCGACAACAACGGCGTGGACGGCTCCCAGTACCGCTGGCTGAGCGTGTCGCTGCACCTGCTGGCCTCCGACGAGGCGAACGGCCCCGGCGAGGACCGCGCGGCCAAGGCGTACGAGTCGAAGGTGACCGCGGCGAAGGCCGTGGACGGCGCGAAGAACGTCAAGACGGAACCGCTGACGGGCACGGGCGACCAGGCGACGGTGGTGAAGTACGACCTGAAGAAGGACGGCGACACCTTCAAGCAGCAGACGATCGTGGTGCGCACGGCGAACGTGGTCATCACGCTCGACTACAACGGCGCCGGGCTGGCCGGTGACAAGACCCCGGACCCGGCCGGGCTGCTGAAGTCCGCGAAGTCCGCCGCCAAGGAGGCCGTGAAGGCGATCGAGGACGCGAACGACGGCACGGACGCGTCGGCGTCCCCGTCCAAGAGCGCGTCCGGGGAGCCGTCGAAGGACTCCTCCGAGAAGCCCTCGGAGGAGGAGACGAAGTCGTCGTCGTCCGGTGGTTCGGGCGCGGACGTGAGCTCCGACTCGGGCGGTGGCTCGGATTCCGATTCGGACTCGGGTTCGTCCACGTCCGGCAGCCGGAAGACCCGGTCGTAGTCCCCCTCCACCTGCGCTTTCACTGGAGCCCGGTCCCCGCGGGGGCCGGGCTCGGTGACCTCCGTCCATCCGTCCGCCGTACACATGTGCCACTCTGTTGCGCGCAACAACACGCAAGGGGAGGGGAGTACGGGTGGCCGCGCCAATACAGCTGACTCGAATGCACCGCGTTCTCATCGGCGTGGTCGTGTTCGGCGCCGTCATCATCGCCGGGATCGGCTTCGCGGGTTCCTACGCGGCGGTGCGTGAGCTGGCCCTCCAGAAGGGCTTCGGCAACTTCAGTTACGTCTTCCCGATCGGCATCGACGCGGGCATCTGCGTCCTGCTGGCGCTGGACCTCCTGCTGACCTGGATCCGCATCCCCTTCCCCCTGCTGCGCCAGACGGCGTGGCTGCTGACCGCGGCGACGATCGCGTTCAACGGCGCGGCGGCGTGGCCGGACCCGCTCGGCGTGGGCATGCACTCGGTGATCCCGATCCTGTTCGTCGTCTCGGTCGAGGCGGCCCGGCACGCGGTCGGCCGGATCGCCGACATCACCGCCGACAAGCACATGGAGGGCGTCCGCCTCACCCGGTGGCTGCTCTCGCCCGTGCCGACGTTCCTCCTCTGGCGCCGGATGAAGCTCTGGGAGCTGCGCTCCTACGAGCAGGTCATCAAGCTGGAGCAGGAACGTCTCGTCTACCAGGCCCGCCTGCGTTCCCGCTTCGGCCGGGCCTGGCGCCGCAAGGCCCCGGTGGAGTCCCTGATGCCGCTGCGCCTCGCGCGCTACGGCGTCCCGCTTGCGGAGACGGCCCCGGCGGGCCTGGCGGCGGCGGGCATCGAGCCCGCGGTGCTGCCGCCGGCGGAGCTCGCCCCGGCCGCGGACGTCCGCCCCGGCACGGCCCGTACGGGCACGCCGGCCCCCGCGGCCGAGCAGCGCCCCCAGTTGGAGAGCGCCGGACAGCACCCGGACCGGGCCGAGCAGTGGGATCAGGCGTACGCCGAGCAGGAACCTCCGGCCGACGAGAGCCCCTGGCTGCACGCCCGCCACCCCCAGGAGGTCCCCTACCAGGGCGGCTACGACCCCTCGTACGACCCCGAGGAACACTACGAGGAGTGGTACGAGGAGCAGGCCCCGGAGCAGTACCCGCAGAACCCGGACCACCCGCAGTACCAGCGGTTCGAGCCGGACCCCCGGGACCCCCGCTACCGGCAGCAGCGCTTCGAGGCCCCCGAGCTCGACGGCCAGGACCTCCAGGCCCAGGAGCCCTCCCCGGAGGAGACCGGCAGCTTCCCCATCCCGGCCGGCCCGGGCCGCACCCGCGAGCTGGGCGACGGCGGCGGCTCCCCGGAGCCGACGGAGGAGGACTACTACCAGGTCTTCCGGGAGATCACCAAGGGCGGGAACGGGGCGCCCACCCCGCGCGGGCTCATGGCCGACATCGAGGCTACGTACGGCGTCACGCTCGACGAGGCCGAGGCCAAGCGCATGGTGAACCGATTCTCCAACCGTCTCAACGCGGAACTGACGGACGAGCACATCGCTTAGGAACCTCCTGACGGAGGTCCGTCGGGCGGGCTCCAGCGGGAACCCGCGAAGCGGGCCAGGGCCGCCCCGAGATCCGAGGGCACCGAAGGACTCAGCGACATCAGCGGCAGGACGACGTACCGCCGCTCGCCCACGCGGAGCCTGCGGTGATGCGTCGCGGCGCCCGGATACACGGTGATCACCACGCCGTAGGTGGCACCTTTCCAGCCCCGCTGCGACAGCCTGGCCACCTCGACGCGGGCGATGTCACGCCAGGCGACAGCGGCCTCGTGACGGCCCACGGTGTACGCCAGGCGCTCCTGGGTCAGGCGGAGATCGAGCACCAGAGGTCTCTTCAGCAGGCCGCTGAACATCACCACCACGCCCACCCCGAGCCAGAAGAGCACGAACCGGAACCCGGTGCGCCAGTCCCCGTACGCGGCGAAGAGGACGAAGTGGAGAGGGGCGGCCAGGGCCACCGTGTTCCAGTGCGCCACCGTGAGACCCCGGTGGCGGCCCCACGCCCGGAAGCCGTGCTCGTCCTCGTGCACCGCCCACTTGGGCCGCCCCGCCAGCGGTTCCTGTCCGATGCCGGCCAGTGACCGCCGGGGGGTGGTCGGCGCAGGCCCGGGAGGCCCCAGGAAGGGTGCGCCGACAACGACACGGCCGGCCCCCGCCGCGTGCTCCCCTGCCGGGGGACCTCCCACCGATGCGGCCTTGCCACGTCCCGAGAAGTGCTCCTGGAGCCGCAGGTTGCGGAACCGGTAGACGCCGCCGCCGCGTTGCAGCAGCCCGGCCCGGTGTGCCTGCCGCAGGAACGTCATCAGCGACCACGGAACCCGGTCCACCACCGCCAGGGACGTCTTGGCCAGCAGCCACCGGGTCCATGGGCTGAACAACACGATCACCAGGGCCGCGCCCGACCAGCCGAGCAGCGCCCACACCACTCCGGCGCCCGACAGCTCGGGCAGCAGCCAGTCCATCGCGCCCTGCCCCACCCCGATGAGCGGGGCGATCGTGACCAGCGAGAGCAGCAGGGCCCGGCGTTCGTCCCGCAGCAGTTCGTCGGGGCCGCTCGTGTCCGCGGTGTCCGACGGCGCGGAGATCACCACGAGCAGCAGGGGTGCGAGGAGCGTGGAGCACACGGCCATCGCGATGAGCGGGGCCGCGTACGCGTAGCTGGTCGTCAGCGCCCAGACGGACAGCGCCGCCGTCGGCAGGACCGGGACCGCGGCGGCCGTCAGCGCCTTGCGCACGGTGGTGGCCCGGCCGGCCGAGCGCAGGGCGGCGCCCCACCGGAAGGGGTTCGCGAGCCGCCGTGGCCGTCCGTCGTCGTAGCGGCGGAACCACAGTCTCCGGAACGCCAGGAGCAGCCCGGTCAGGACCAGGCCCGTCGAGAAGGGGAGTTCCGCCCCGATCCGTAACGCGGACGCCTCGGACATATCGGATGACTCGGCCGCGGCACCGACGAGGAACCCGTTCAGCGCCTTGATGCCCCAGGCGCTCAGCGCGCACAGCAGGGGCACCGCGAGCACGGCGACGACGCGCACCGCGGGGACGCGATGCAGCCGCCACCACGCGAACTCGGTCCTGCCACGGCTCGTCAGATGGGTGGCGAGGAAGGCCAGATGGCGGCGGGCTCGCACGGGGTCCCGTCCGCCCGGCGCGTGCAACCGGTCCGGGGCGTGCGGCAGCGGGCTGAAGACGGCGGGCACGATGTGCTCCAGCAGGTGTTCCTCGATCGAGGCGGGCGTGGGGAACCGCCTCGGGTCGATCAGCTCCGCGGGATCGGTGTACGGCGCCGCGTACCCCCGGCGGGCCAGCCAGAGCATCAGCGGGTTCGACAGCGCGAGGGCGATCGGCTCGGGCGGGCTCTCCCGCAGTTCCTCGAAGACCGGCTGCCACCGGTCCAGGTGGCGGGGGTGCGTGCCGCTCTCCAGGTAGGCGAGCGCGTCCTGGCCGCGGACCGGCAGCGCTTCGACGGCGGCGGCCGAGGTGATCCCGTTCATGTCCCGCACCACGCTGCGGTATGCGGCGGTGCGCGAGGTGAGGATCAGCGGATCGCCGTCGCCCAGCGCACGGTTGAGGGCTTCGACGACGAAGGACTGCCGGTGCGCGGGCAGTTCGTCCAGTCCGTCGAGCACGGGCAGGATCAGTCCGTCGGAGACCAGACGCTCGGCGGGGTGCCGGCCGTCGACGTGCGGCAGCCCGGGGTGGTCTTCGGCGATGCGCCGCGCCAGCCAGGTGTGCAGGTGGTCGCGCTCCGCGTTCCAGGTCTCCAGGGAAAGGAACACCGGCACCGGGGCGTCGTCGGCTCCCCGGAACCGCCGGGTCAGCAGGTCCAGTGTCAACAGGACCGCCAGCGTGGTCTTTCCGGCGCCGGCCTCGCCCAGCACGACCATGCGGCGCTGTCGGAGCGCCAGGAACGCCTCGGCCATGGTGCCCACCCGGTCGCCCCGTCCGGCCACCTCACCGCCGACGTTGTAGGCGTGATCGGCGTCGGGCCAACTGGCCCTCCAGCGCACCCGGATGGGCTCCGGCTTGGCGATGTCCCACGCGCTCGCCTCCGCACGCCACTGCCGGAGGACGTTCCTCGCGAGGGTCTGGGCGGCCCGTTCCAGCGGCTCGACCGGTAACGGGGCCTGCTGGACGAACCGGAGAACGGCCGGCCCGTTGATCACGCCGATCTGGACCAGGGTTCCGATCGTGCTGTCGACGACGATGTTGTCGCCGGACGAGGAAGCGCTCAACTGCCGGGCCCGTCGGCCGGAGGGTGCTGCACCGCGTCGAGGGTCAGGTTTCCGGTGAACTCACCGATCTGTACGGCGGGGCCGTGCACGACGCTTCCCGTGATGCTGTTGCCGGGGGCGGCCGGCCTGCCTCCCGGGGTCCTCGCCCCGCCACCGGCTCCGTACGGAGCCGCGGGTGTCCCCGCGCCGGGGGCGCCGCCCATGCTTTCGGTCATCTTCCGCAGTTCCTGCGTCACCTTCCTCCACTCCCTCGCCGCGGCGGTTCCGTACTCGGTGACGGACTTGCCACTGGGAATCCACTGGAGCTGCCGGAGCGGAGAGCGCAGGGTCAGGTCGAACGGCGCGACGTTCACCGGGAACAGCCGGCATTCACCGGCCTGCCACCGTCGCATCGCCCGCGGGAGCTCCACGTCCATGCAGTAGTCGGACGAGACGTAGTGCGACGACAGGAGCAGCACGATGATGTCGGCCCGGTCGAGCTTGTCGAACAGCGTGGCCTCCCACGCGGCACCCGGCGGGATGTCCTGATCGTCGAAGAACTCGACGCCGCTGCGCTCCAGGTCCGCCGCGTGGCCGCGGAAGGTCTTCCGGTGGTGCTGTTCCACACGGGCGTAGGTGATGACGACACGGCACAGGGGATCTGACGTGGCAGGCATGGCTTCCCGATGACGTCTGCGGGACGGCACCCGGGGCATCCTGACCGAGAGTGACCGACCCGTGCGGAGGAGTTGCTGCGGAAGGGCATGACGGTACGACCCGGAAGTGACCGCCGATTCGTAGCGTACGGGCGATGCGTGATGATCGTGACCGTTTCTCCGCAGATCGACTTCTCCGTGGATCGACGTGGATCGAGGTGGGGACGTGGACCGATGTGGATCGACGTGGATCGACTTCTCCGCAGATCGGCTCGCTCCCGGATACGGCCCGCCCGCTTCCCCGCAGCACGAAGGGGGGTGCCCGCTGGACACCCCCCTTCACCGCCCCGCGGTGCGGACTACTCCCCGAGCAGGGACCGCACCCGCTCCTGCCCCACCGCCAGCAGCAGCGTGGGCAGGCGCGGGCCCGTGTCACGGCCCACGAGCAGGTGGTACAGCAGCGCGAAGAACGACCGCTGGGCCGTCTTGATCTCCGCGGGCAGCTCCTTGGGCGTGGCGTCCGCCGGGAACCCGGCCTGCACCTTGGGCACGCCGTAGACGAGGTGCGTCAGCCCGTCGAGGGACCAGTGCTCGGCGAGCCCGTCGAGGAGCAGCCGCAGCGACTGCCGGGACGGCTCGTCGAGCGACTTCAGCAACTCGCCGTCGGCCTCCGCGCGCACGACGGTCCGCTGGTCGGCGGGCACCTGCGTGTTGATCCACGCCTCGGCCCTGTCCAGCCGCGGCCGTACCTCGTCGAGGCCGGACAGCGGGTCGGTGGGGTCGAGTTCGCTGAGGATGCGCAGGGTCTGGTCCTCGGCGCCCGCGGTGATGTCGGCGACGGACGCGAGGGTCCGGTACGACATCGGGCGGGGCGTGCGCGGCAGCTCACCGGCGGCGGTTCCCACGGCCCGCGCGTGCGCGGCCACGTCGCCCGGCAGGGCGGACCCGTCCGCGACCTTGGCGTCGAGCTTGTCCCACTCGTCGTAGAGCCGCTGGATCTCCTGGTCGAAGGCGATCTTGAACGACTGGTTGGGCCGGCGCCGGGCGTAGAGCCAGCGCAGGAGCTGCGGCTCCATGATCTTCAGCGCGTCGGCGGGGGTCGGGACGCCGCCCTTGGACGACGACATCTTGGCCATGCCGCTGATGCCCACGAAGGCGTACATCGGGCCGATGGGCTGCTGACCGCCGAAGATCCCGACGATCTGGCCGCCGACCTGGAAGCTGGACCCGGGCGAGGAGTGGTCGACCCCGCTCGGCTCGAACACGACGCCCTCGTACGCCCACCGCATCGGCCAGTCGACCTTCCAGACGAGCTTGCCGCGGTTGAACTCGTTCAGCGCGACGGTCTCGGAGAAGCCGCAGGCGGTACAGGTGTAGGTCAGCTCGGTGGTGTCGTCGTCGTAGGCGGTGACGGTGGTGAGGTCCTTGCCGCAGCCCCCGCAGTAGGGCTTGTACGGGAAGTACCCGGCGCTGCCGGAGCTGCCGTCGTCCTCACCGGCGGCGCCGGAGCCCTCGGCGGCCTCCAGCTCCGCCTCGTCCACCGGCTTCTGCGACTGCTGCTTCTTCGCCGGCGCCTTCTTGGTGCGGTACTGGTCGAGGATCGCGTCGATGTCCCCGCGGTGCTTCATGGCGTGCAGGATCTGCTCGCGGTACACACCGGAGGTGTACTGCTCGGTCTGGCTGATCCCGTCGAACTCGACACCCATCTCGGCGAGCGCGTCGACCATGGCCGCCTTGAAGTGCTCGGACCAGTTCGGGTGGGCGGAGCCCCGGGGGGCGGGGACGGAGGTGAGCGGCTTCCCGATGTGCTCGGCCCAGGTGCCGTCGACGCCGTCGACGCCGTTCGGGACCTTGCGGTAACGGTCGTAGTCGTCCCAGGAGATGAGGTGCCGGACCTGGTGCCCGCGGCGGCGGATCTCGTCGGCGACGAGGTGCGGGGTCATGACCTCGCGGAGGTTGCCGAGGTGGATCGGGCCGGAGGGGGAGAGCCCGGACGCGACGACGACGGGTTTGCCCGGGGCCCGACGCTCCGACTCCTCGATGACCTCATCCGCGAAACGGGAGACCCAGTCGGTGGTCTCGGCGCTCTGAGCCACGATCGGCACGTCCTCTTTTTCCTGGGGTTTCCATGGCCGCCGGTTACGGTCCCGGGCGACCACGCCATTCTCCCAGCCTTTCACTCCGTGGGTCGAACCGGGCGCCCAATTACTCGGGGATGCGGGGTCGGGGGGCGGGTGCGGGTCCGGTGGGGGCTGGTCGCGCGGTTCCCCGCGCCCCTGAAGACCCAGGCCCAGCGGGCCTGAAAGCCAACGGCCCTGCGGGCCTGGAAAGCGCGGGGCGCAGCCCCGGCTTTTCAGGGGTGCGGAGAGCTGCGCGAGAAGCCCCACCGGACCCGCACCCGCCCCCCGACCCCGCGCCCCCACCCCCGCCGCGCCCCAGAAAAACCCCTTTACCCACCGTGGGATACTGAACGACATCCACCCGTACCCCGAGGAGAACGGCTCCCCCTGATGGCTTCGGTCACGTCCCTCACCGCCTCCGTCCACCAGCGCCTCGCGACCGCCCTGTCGGCCACCCTGCCGACCGCGGACGCGGACCCGCTGCTGCGACGCAGCGACCGGGCGGACTACCAGGCGAACGGGATCCTCGCCCTCGCGAAGAAGGCGAAGGCCAATCCCCGGGAGCTGGCCACCCAGGTCGTCGCCCAGGTGGAGTCCGGCGAGCTGATCAAGGAGATCGAGGTCTCCGGCCCCGGCTTCCTCAACATCACCCTCACCGACGGCGCGATCACGGAGAACCTCGCCGCGCGGTACGCGGACGACACCGGCCGGCTCGGCGTCCCCACCGCGGAGCACCCGGGCACGACGGTCATCGACTACGCCCAGCCGAACGTGGCGAAGGAGATGCACGTCGGCCACCTCCGCTCCGCCGTGATCGGTGACGCGGTCGTCCAGATCCTGGAGTTCACCGGCGAGAACGTGGTCCGCAGGCACCACATCGGCGACTGGGGCACCCAGTTCGGCATGCTCATCCAGTACCTGGACGAGCACCCGCACGAGCTGGACCACAAGGACGCCCAGGTGAGCGGCGAGGAGGCGATGTCGAACCTCGACCGCCTCTACAAGGCCGCCCGCAAGCTGTTCGACTCCGACGAGGAGTTCAAGACGCGGGCCCGCCGCAGGGTCGTCGACCTCCAGGCGGGCGACCCGCACACCCTCGCCACCTGGCAGAAGTTCGTCGACGAGTCGAAGATCTACTTCTTCTCCGTCTTCGAGAAGCTGGACATGGAGGTCCGGGACCCGGACATCGTCGGCGAGTCGGGTTACAACGACATGCTGGACGAGACGTGCCGCCTCCTGGAGGAGTCGGGCGTCGCGGTCCGCTCCGAGGGCGCCCTCTGTGTCTTCTTCGACGACATCAAGGGCCCGGACGGCAACCCGGTCCCCCTGATCGTCAAGAAGTCCGACGGCGGCTACGGCTACGCGGCGACCGACCTCTCCGCGATCAGGGACCGCGTCTTCCACCTCAAGGCGAACTCCCTCCTCTACGTCGTGGACGCCCGCCAGTCCCTGCACTTCAAGATGGTCTTCGAGACCGCGCGCAGGGCGGGCTGGCTGAACGACGACGACGTCAAGGCGTTCCAGCTCGCCTTCGGCACGGTCCTCGGCAAGGACGGCAAGCCGTTCAAGACCCGTGAGGGCGAGACGATCCGCCTGGTCGACCTGCTCGACGAGGCGATCGACCGCGCCACGACCGTCGTGCGGGAGAAGGCCGGGAAGATGGGCCTGACCGAGGAGGAGATCGTCGAGAACGGCCGGTACGTCGGCATCGGCGCGGTGAAGTACGCCGACCTGTCGACCTCCGCCGTACGGGACTACAAGTTCGACCTGGACCAGATGGTCTCGCTGAACGGCGACACCTCCGTCTACCTCCAGTACGCGTACGCCCGTATCCAGTCGATCCTCCGCAAGGCGGGCGAGGCCGGCCCGGCCGCCCACCCGGAGCTGGAACTGGCCCCGACGGAGCGGGCGCTGGGCCTGCACCTGGACCAGTTCGGCGAGACGGTGGCGGAGGTCGCGGACACGTACGAGCCGCACAAGCTGGCCGCGTACCTCTTCCGCCTGGCGACCCTGCTGACCTCGTTCTACGACCAGTGCCCGGTCCTGAAGGCCGAGACTCCGGCCCAGGTCGAGAACCGTCTGTTCCTGGTCGACCTGACGGCCCGCACCCTGCACCGGGGCATGGCCCTGCTGGGCATCAGGACTCCCGACAAGCTCTGACCGCCCAGGGCGGACGGACTGCTGCGGCCCGGCCGATCGTGCTCAGGCGCGATCGGCCGGGCCGCTGTCAGTGCCTGCCCCTACAGTCGCTCGCATGGCGACCCTTCCCAACCCGCTGCCCCAGCTGGCGGCCGACCCGAGCGGGCGTGTGCTCGGGCTTGACATCCCGCTTCCCCAGGGGCGGCTGATCGACGCGACGGACGAGGGCGCGTGGCACGAGCCGCTGCTGTGGTGCGCGGACGAGCCGGCCGCGCCCGGTGCCTGGGCCGCGGTCCGGCCCGCGCGCCGCACGGCCGGTCTCCTCCCGGTGCTCCTGGACGTCGGCGGCGGCCCGGGCGGCCCGGAGAAGTGGGAGCTGATGCCGGGCGAGACGTCCTACCCGGGCGACCACGACGCCGACGAGGTGCTGGCCGAGTTCTGGGACGCCTGCGCGGACACCGACGACCCAGACTGGCCGGGCCTCACCGAAGCCCCGGCCCCGGACCGGCCCCCGGGTGACCCCGACGCCCTCGCCGCCACCGCCGCCGACGCCCTCGTCCAGGACCCCTCCCGGCTGAAGGACCCCCGCCTCGCCCTGGTGCCCGCCCGCCGCAGCGCCGACATCCCGGCGGCGATCGGCTGGACCGGCCCGGTCAACCACGACAGCGACGTGGCGAGGCTCTGCGCGGTCCTGCGCTCCTGGGAGGACCGCTTCGGGATACGGGTCGTCGCCCTCACCTTCGACCAGCTCGTCCTCTCCGTCGCCGCCCCGCCCACCACCCGGGCCGAGGCCGAGGCCGTCACCGCCGAGCACTTCGCCTTCTGCCCCGGCACCATCCGGCAGAGCACACCGGACGGCACCCGCGCCGCCTACGCCCGGGCCCTCCTCTCCGAGTCCACCTGGTCCTTCTGGTGGGACTGAGCCCGTCCGGCGCCGGACGGGGCCCCCGTCACCCGCGCAGCCCCGCCCCCAGCCTGCGCAGCCCCTCCCGGATCTCCTCCGGCGTCTGCGTCACGAAGCAGAGCCGCAGGGTCGACCGGTCCGGCTCACCGGCGTAGAAGGGCGCGCCGGGCACGTACGCCACGTCCTGCTCGACGACGCGCGGCAGCAGGGCGCCGGTGTCGTAGGAGGAGGGCAGGCGGGCCCAGAGGAACATGCCGCCCTCGGGACGGTTCCAGGTGGAGCCCTCGGGGAGCGCGCCGGCGAGGCCGTCGAGCATGGCGTCGCGGCGTTCACGGTAGGCGTCGGCGACCCGGGCGACATGGGCGTCCAGGTCACGATCGGCGAGATAGCGGGCGGCGGCGAGCTGGTTGACGGTCGGGGTGTGCAGGTCGGCGGCCTGCTTGGCGACCGCGCACGCCCGGCGCAGTCCCGCGGGCGCGCGCAGCCAGCCCAGCCGCATCCCGGGGGCCATCACCTTGGAGAAGGAGCCCAGCAGCGCCGTGCGGTCCTCGGCCCCCGGGTACGAGGCGATCCACGGCACCCGGCCGCCCTCGAAGCGGAGTTCGCCGTACGGGTCGTCCTCGACGATCCACAGCCCGCGCCGGGCGGCGACGGAGGCGACGGCCGCCCGCCGCTCGGCGGGGAGGGTGCGTCCGGTCGGGTTCTGGAAGGTGGGCACGGTGTAGAGCAGCTTGGGGCGCAGCCGCGCCACCAGGTCCTCCAGCGCCGCCGGGTCCACCCCGTGCCCGTCGCCGGGCACGGCCACCACCCGCGCCCCCGCGAACCGGAACGCCTGGAGCGCCGCCAGGTAACAGGGGTCCTCGACCAGGACGACGTCGCCCGGCTCCAGCAGCGCGGTGGCGAGCAGGGACAGCGCCTGCTGCGAGCCGGTGGTGACGAGCACCCCGTCCGCGCCGGTCGGCAGTCCGCGCGCCCCGTACCGCGCCGCGAGCGCCGCCCGGAGCACCGGCTCGCCCTCGGTCGTCGCGTATTGCAGGGCGCGCCCAGCGGACTCGGCGAGGACATCGCGGTAGGCGGCCGCTATCCCCTCGGCGTCGAACAGCTCCGGGGCGGGCAACCCACCCGCGAAGTTGACGACTTCGGGACGTGAGGTGACGGCGAGGATGTCCCGAACGGGGGAACCCCCGGCCTCCGCGACCCGTGCGGCGAGACCGGGCACGGCCGCCCCGCTCTCACCAGCCGCCGGTCCCCCCGAAGCGTCCCCGGCCTCCGTTCGGGCGACAAACCCCATGTCACGCGCGGTCCGCACTGCTTCCACGGCACCCATCCCACGGCTCCTTCACCACTCGCGGACGGCCCGGTCCCGCCCCTGCCCGCACCCTAGACAGATGCGTGCCCTCTACACCCACCATTTCCGCGATGCGGACCGTGCTCCGGACCCCCTAGGCTGCGCCCATGCTGCCCAGCGTGGACACGAACGACGAGTTGCAAGAAGTCGTCGGTGACGAGGCGCTGCTGCGACCTGCTGCCCAGGATCTCTGTGCGCAGCTCGGTCTCGCAGGCGCGCGAATCGTACGTTTCCCCGAGGGCTCGCTGCCGGTGTACGCCGTCGGCGAGTCCCTCGTCCTCAAGCTCTATCCGGGTTTCGAAGCGACGGAAGCCGTCCGTGAGGCCCGCCTGCTGTCGATACTGTGGGGCAAACTCCCCATCCCCACGCCCCGGTTGCACTCGGCCGACCAGTACAAGAGCGGCTGGCGCTATGTGCTGATGTCCCGGCTTCCCGGTGAGGATCTCAGCGAGGCGTGGCCCCGGATCCCCCGTCCCGACCAGGAGCGCGTCGTCGTCGAGGCCGCCGAGGGCCTGGCCGCCCTGCACGCCCTGGACGCCACCCCGGTCGTCCCCGTCACCGGGCCGCCGGACTGGGGCAGGTTCCTCGCCGCCCAGCGGGCGACGGCGGCCGAGCAGCAGCAGATCGGGGGCCTGTCGGGCCCCTGGCTGGAACAGATCCCGGACTTCCTGCGCTCCGTGCCCCTGACCACCACGCGCCGCCCGGTCCTGCTGCACACCGAATACGCGCGCGAACACCTCACCGTCGACCCGCACGACGGCTGGCGCCTCACCGGCCTGTTCGACTTCGAACCGGCGATGGTCGGCGACCCCGCCTACGACTTCGTCAGCGTCGGCCTGCTCCTGACCCGCGCGGACCCCGCCCTGCTGAAGCTGTTCTACGAGGCGTACGGCCAACCGCCGTTCGATCCACGCGAGTTGATGGCCTACACCCTCCTGCACGTCTACAGCGACCTGAACTGGTACCTGCGCAGCCTGCCGGCTCCGCCGCGCCAGGACTTCGAGTCACTGGCGCAGACGTGGTTCGGCACCGAGGGCTGAAGCCCGGAGGTGGGGACGCCCTGGGGATGAGGCCCGGGAATGAGGCCCGGGGGTGAGGCGCCCAAGGAGCGAGGCGCCCCGGAGGTGAGGGCACGGCCCCTCGCTACCCCTTGCGTCCTGTCGCCACGTACACGTTGATGTCGGCGTCGGTCACGTCGTTGATGTCCTGGTACCGGACCTTCTCGATGTCGTCCATCGAGGCCAGCACCTGCGGCTCCACGGGCGCCGGCACCGGCGCGCCGTCCTCGAACCGCCAGTGGTGCGCCGGCACCACCCCGGGCTCGTCCACCACGAGGCCGCTCTGCTCGAAGAAGCGCGCGACCTCGTCCCGGGACCGCAGGACGAAGGTGAACCCCCGCTTGGTGTAGGTCTCCTTGACGGCACGGATGCTCGCCGGATTGAGGTCCTCGGTCAGATGGCTGAGGACCAGCCGGCTTCCGGCGGGCAGCGCGTCCACCAGCTCCCGCACGACGGGGTACGCCTCGTCGTCCTCCACGAAGTGCAGGATCGCCACCAGGCACAGCGCGATCGGCCGGTCGAAGTCGAGGGTCTTCGCGGCGGTTTCCAGGATCTGGGCCGGTGACTTCAGGTCGGCGTCGATGTAGTCGGTGACGCCCTCGGGCCCGCTCGTCAGCAGGGCACGCGCGTGAGCGAGCACCACGGGGTCGTTGTCGACGTACACGACCCGGGAGTCGGGGGC
Organism: Streptomyces sp. NPDC057438; assembly: GCF_042802995.1. Taxonomy (NCBI): domain Bacteria; kingdom Bacillati; phylum Actinomycetota; class Actinomycetes; order Kitasatosporales; family Streptomycetaceae; genus Streptomyces; species Streptomyces sp. NPDC057438. The sequence goes on along the minus strand of NZ_JBHVDD010000001.1, from coordinate 26,572 downwards.
GATGCCCTGGGCGATCTGATGGACGTTCTCGCCGGTCGGCAGACCCGTGCCGATGTCCAGGAACTGCCGGATGCCCTCGTCCGCGGTGAGCGAGGTCACCGCGCGGCGCATGAAGTCGCGGTTGTGGCGGACGTCGAGGTAGCCGCGCGGATTCGCGGCGAGCGCGGCGGCGGCCGCGTCCCGGTCCACCGGATAGTTGTCCTTGCCGCCGAGGAAGACGTCGTAGACCCGTGCCGGGTGCGCCCTGGTCGTGTCGATCCTCCTCCGCAGCTCGGCGGGGTCCTGACTGAGCGCGTCACCGGCCATGGGGCTCTCCCTGGAACTTCGGGTAATTGAATGACCAACAACCTAACCCGAGGCGCGAGTTGGCGCCGCCCGGATACGGAAGCCCGTCCAGCGCCTCCGCGGGGGCCGGCGAGAATCTAACCCTCCGCGTCCTCGCCCAACGTCGTCCCCTCCTTGACCCACGCCGGCCCGCCGAGCGGGTACTCGTACGCCGGACGGCCGTTGTTGCCGCTCGTGCGGAACGGCCCGCCGTTGTCGTCCAGGATCAGCGTGCCGCTACGGGAGCCGCTGCTCCACTTCAGCTCCAGGTACCAACTGACGAAGTACGCCGAGGCGTCGGCGGTGATGTAGTAGGTCTCCGGGTCGGACTCGCTGACGGAGTACGGGAAGTTCCTGGTGCCCGCCTGCGGCTTCACGTCGGGGCGCGCGCCGTCGAGGGCGATCGTGAAGGACCGCGTCGGCACACCGGCCCCGCAGCCGACGCCGGGGTAGCCCATGGCGTAGTCGTTCCAGGCGAGGGGCGACCGCTTGTCGACCGTACGAACCGTGAGGCTCCGTACGACCACGGTCTCCTTGCCGGAGCCCTGCACGGTGAGCGTCAGGAACTGCTGCCCCGAGGACACGGCGTCCACCGACGACACCCAGGCCCGCGCGTCCTGCTCCAGCGGCGGCGGCCCCACCTCGGCCGGCGGACTCTCGGTCAGATAGCGCTGCGAACAGGGGGACTCCCAGGTGTACGGCTCCACCTTCACGGACAGCGGCGCCGCACGGGAGGCGTCCGCGCCGGAGCCGGAGGAGGTGGTGGTACCGGCCGTGGGCGCGCCGGCCCCGTCGCCGCCCTGCCCCTCCTTCGCTTCCTTCGCCCCCTTGTCACCCGACTCGCTCGCGGAGACGGAGGGCGCGGCACCGGACGGCGCGGACGAGGCCGGGCCGCCTTCCTCCTCCGCCGGGAACTCCCGGCCGCCGACGGACACGTCCCCGGCCCGCCGTGCTCCCACATCCGCCGGCCCGCCGGAGGGCAGACTCACGGCGAGCGTGACCGCACCGAGCACGGCGGCCACGGCCAGTCCGGCGACGAGCGCGACCCGCGTACGCCGCCGAGCCGGCAGGCGTGTCCCCGTCCTCGCCGTACCGCCGCCTCCGACCAGCGTCTCCTCCTCCGCCGACGCCGTGTCCTCCGCCGGGTCCGTGCCCTCCGCCGGGTCCAACCCGCGGTCGATCCCCGTGGCTCCTTCCCGCGATGCCGCTTCCTCCGGGGCGGCTTCCTCCGAAGCCGTCTCCTGCGGGGCCGTCTCCTGCGGGGCCGTCGCCGCGCCGCAGGATTCGCTCCCCTTGCGCCGCCGCGTCGCGTCCGCGAGCACCCACGTCCGATGCAGCTCGACCAGTTCGTCAGGGGTCGCCTTGCAGAGACGGGCCAGCCGCTCGACGGGGGCGTAGTCCGCCGGCACCGCGTCCCCGTTGCAGTACCGGTGGAGCGTCGACGTACTCATGTGGAGCCGCTTGGCGAGCACCCCGTAACTCAGTCCGGAGCGCTCCTTCAACTCCCGTAGCAGCTCGGCGAAATCGGCCCCCAGACCGTTCGCGGTACCGCTCCCCGACACGTCTTCCTCCGTCTTCCCCTGCCCGTGCGTCCCGTTCCGCGTTCCAGAGAAGGAACGTTCCCCCAGGTCAGAGCGGGTGTGGGCATTCCAGCGTCCCGGATCGTCCGTCGGCTGTGGCGGCCGGGACGGATCACCCCACAAGCTCTGGTCATCCAAGCACGCCGCTCCCGGCACACCGGTCGAGCGGCACGGCTTCGACCACCTGTTCTCAGCCCGCTCCATCAGCTTTGTCCGAAAGGGATCCGTCATGCGCACGTTCCGCTCCGCCCGCACCACCCGCTCCGCCCGCCCCGCCCGTCTGCTCGCGGCGACCGGCGTGGCCCTCGCCGCCCTCGCCCTGACGGCGTGCGCCAACGGCATGGGCACGAGGGTCGAGGGCTCGGAGAACACCTCCGGCACGGCCTCGCGGACCACCGGCGGCTCGGACGCGACGACCGGCGGTACGACGACCACCGGGGGCGGCTCGGACGCGACCACGGGCGGCTCCACGACCGATCAGGCGTCCGCCAGGACGGGCAAGGGCACCGGCGGCACCGCCACCTCCGCCTCCACCGACCCCTCGGACCCCGCCAACCGCGTCACCTGCAAGGGCTCCAACACCACCGTCACCGCGAAGCCGGTGACCCGCCCGATCAACCATCTGCTGATCACCGTCAAGAACACCGGCTCGAAGTACTGCGACCTCTACTCCTACCCGTCGGTGCGGTTCGGTGAGGCCCAGTCCGCCCCGCGGGTGATGGAGGAGTCCCAGCCGCAGGCCGTGGTGACGCTGGCCCCGGGCGAGTCCGGCTACGCGGGCGTCCTCCTCTCCTCCGGCGACGGCAGCGGCGGCCCCGGCGCGACGGAGAAGAAGGTCGTCGTCCACTTCCAGGGCCGCAAGCCCGGCAGCGACGCCGGCTCCCCCGCTTCCCCCGCCCTCCCGGCCAAGGGCGTCCACGTCGACGGCTCCGTGGCCGTCACCTACTGGCAGTCGACGGCGGCGGACGCCCTCCAGTACTGAGCGCGGACCACGCCACACGTACCGGGCCGGGGGGAAGGGAGGCGAGGGGATGCCGGATGCTCAGCGCAGCATCCGGGCCGCCTCGACGGCCCAGTACGTGAGGATGTTCCGCGCCCCGGCCCGCTTGATCCCGGTCAGCGTCTCCAGGATCGCCCGCTCCCGGTCGATCCACCCCTTCTCGGCGGCGGCCTCGACCATCGAGTACTCACCGGAGATCTGGTACGCGGCGACCGGCACGTCCACGGCGTCCGCGACCCGCGCGAGGATGTCGAGGTAGGGCCCGGCCGGCTTGACCATCACCATGTCGGCGCCCTCCTCCAGATCGAGGGCCAGCTCCCGCAGCGACTCCCGCGCGTTCGCCGGATCCTGCTGGTACGTCTTGCGGTCCCCCTGCAGCGAGGAGGCGACCGCCTCCCGGAAGGGGCCGTAGAAGGCCGAGGCGTACTTGGCGGTGTAGGCGAGAACGGCGACGTCCTCGCGCCCGATCTGGTCGAGCGCGTCCCGGACGACCCCGATCTGGCCGTCCATCATCCCGCTGGGCCCGACCACATGGGCACCGGCGTCGGCCTGCACCTGGGCCATCTCGGCGTACCGCTCCAGGGTCGCGTCGTTGTCGACGCGCCCTTCCGCGTCCAGCACCCCGCAGTGCCCGTGATCGGTGGTCTCGTCGAGACACAGATCCGACATCACGAGCAGCTCGTCCCCGACCTCGGCCCGCACATCACGGATGGCGACCTGCAGGATCCCCTCGGGATCGGTCCCCGGCGTACCGAGCGCGTCCTTCTTGTCGTCCTCCGGCACCCCGAACAGCATGATCCCGGAGACCCCGGCCTCGACGGCCTCCGCGGCGGCCTTCTTCAGACTGTCCCGCGTGTGCTGCACGACCCCCGGCATCGCCGCGATGGGCACGGGCGCGCTCACGCCCTCGCGCACGAACGCGGGCAGGATGAAGTCCGCGGGATGCAGCCGCGTCTCGGCCACCATCCGCCGCATGACGGGCGTCGTACGAAGCCGCCGGGGCCGCGTACCGGGAAACGATCCGTACTTCGACATACACCTACGCTACGCCCGCCCCGCCTGCCCCTTTGCCAACACCGCGTCGGCAGCGCCTCTCCCCCTTCCGCGCCCCCTGCACACCGTCCGGCACGAACCGGGACACCCCACAGGGCAGCCCCCGCATGGGGTCCCACGCCTTCCTCTTCAGGTATTCCAGGGGGCCGGCGCATCTCGCGGGGTGCTGCACATCTGCGCATACGTGGCATGGACGGTGTGGTCGGTCATGCGGCACTCCTCGGGAAGCCGGGTGGACCGGTCCGCCCCGCATGCGGATCCGACGGCTCGGACGATACGGACGGACTCGGCTCCTGCCGCCCCACGGCCCCCGCGGCCCCGGCAGTACGGCGGTCGCGTGCGGCGCGACAGTCTCGGCACCAGGTCCCCTCGGGCCTGCGGAAGGCACGGTCGCAACCGCCCGCACAGTCCACCATCCGGTACACCGGGGCGGGTTCGTCCTCTGCGGCCCGCTCCTCGCCCACTGCCCGCAGGACCGGCAGCGGCGGTGGCAGCAGTTCCCTCAGCCGGTAGGCGAGGAACCGGGCCGGATTCCTGAGAGGCACGGGAAGATCGGTTGTCATGGCGTGGTGCACCGCCGCCGCACTGGCCCCGTTGTCGAACCAGGCGGCGACGCCCGGAGCGAGACGGCACACATCCTTCTGCGAGAGCGTGAACCGATCGTCGCCCCGGCGCAGCCGGACGAGCAGCGCGACGGCCTTGTCGTGATGCTCACCGGGTTCCGACGACTCGGGGCCGTCGACGGCCTCTGCTGCGGGCGGTACGACGGGATCCGCGGGGCCGGGCCCGTCCTCGACGCACTCCTCCCCGACCGTCGGCCGTAGGGGCACGGGGTCCACCGGGGCGGCAACCGGAGCGGCGACGGAAGGGGCGGCAGCGACCGGCCCCTCCCCCGCGACCCCACGGGCCCGCGTGAGCGCCGGAGCGTTGTACGCGTACGTCCGCGTGACCACCCGCCCACCGTCGACCCGCTCCCGCACTCGCTCGACATACCCGTGTGCCTCCAACTCCCGTAGGGCGAAGGCGATCCGGTCCCTGCCTTCGGTGAACCGCTCGGCCAGCGTGCGGATGTCGGCGGAGGCCCCCGGGGGCAGCGAGAGGATGTGCGTGCCGAGCCCGATGGCGGTCAGCGACAACTCCCGGTGCTGGGCGAGGTGGTTGCCGATGATCGTGTACCGGTCGGGCTGGTACTCCTTCACGTGAGTGACACCGGAAGTGACACCGGAACGGGTGGCACTTTGCCGGATACGGGGCTGCGGGCGCACGGCGCCACTAGGTTTGGTCTCAGCCATGAGGGAAGCCCTACTTCTCCTCGGTGGTCAGGCCCTCGCACTGGGATTGCCGTCCCGGCGAGGGCCGTCGCATGTCTGCGGTTGTCTGACCCGAGCGTGCACGCCCGAACCACCCCTCCGCCACCCGAGTTGGACCAGTTCACCCACCCGAGTGACGAACACGGGGTTTGGTTTGGTTTGGAGGGTTTCTTTCCCGGAGTTCTTACTCCTTTACCGCCCGCGCCCCCGACGCCCGCCCGACCGGGTCCCGTGCTTCCGGGCGTCGGTGCGAGGTCGCGGAGCCACTACGGCACGAGCTTTGGCCAGAACTGCATGGGATCGCGATCGCAACTTTGGTACAAATGATCGACTGGGTGATCCCGTGTGTCCGAGCGTCAGGTACGTGGGTGGGAAGCCGGGTTGGAGTAACGAATCTGCGAAGGCGTCCACGGGGGTAGGCGTGAGCGAGGACAGGCCCGTCGTCTCGGCCGAGATACCGGAGTTCACCGGGAATCTGGAGCAGTTGGAGACGGATGCGGGGGACATCGCGTTCGACGGGATGGCGGTCGGTGCCGCGGGGCTGCTGATCGACGCCAACTTCCAGCTGCTGGAACCTTTCTACAAAGCTCCCGAGGCCGACCAGTTGTTCGCGACGACCGCGCCGGTCGCGGCGGCGGGACACGCTCTGCAGAGCGAGCTGGCCACGGTGTCGAAGGCGTTGCTGGACTACGCGGCCGAGGTGCGGCCCCTGGTGGACCGGCTCGACGCGCTGCGTGCGGAGGCGGCGGCGTTCGAGCGGCGCGTCGCCGACGACGAGGACTGGGTCGCGGACGGTGACCTCATCGAGGAGAACACGGGCCGCCGCAACGCGGTGAACGCCGCCTGGGCGGCCTTCCAGGCCGCCGAGCGGGCGTGCCACAACAAGATCGTCGCGCTGGTCGGCGGTGAGTCGCTCGCCGTCGGCGACGGGTCGGGCAAAGAGAACACCTACGGCTACCGCGCCGAGGACCTCGACAACGCCGGCGGGCTGCCGTGGGGCGATCCGGTGGAGGAGTCCAACCCCTGGTACTACGTCCACGAACACGCCTGGGACTTCACCGTCGGCTTCGTCGTCGACGGCGTGTGGGGCACGATCAAGGGCCTGGGCACGCTGGTCGGCTTCAACGGCTGGGACGCCGCCGGGCAGGCCTGGGTCGGCCTCGGCAAACTCGCCACCGGCATCCTGATCACGGGAACCCCGCTCGGTGCCGCGTACTGGCTCACCCCGGCCGACCGACTCCCCTCCTGGCTGCGCGACTCCCGAACAGCGGTGGTGGAGACCGGCAAGGCACTGATCGCCTACGACGAGTGGGGCAAGAACCCCTCCCGCGCGGCCGGAGCGGTGACGTTCAACGTCCTGACGACCGTCTTCACCGGCGGGGCGGGAGGCGCGGTCGCGGCCACCGGCAAGGCCGGTGCGATCGCGAAGGCCCTCTCCTTCGCCGGCAAGGCAGGCCGGATCGTCGACCCGATGACCTACATCGCCAAGGGCATCGGCGGCACCGCGGTGAAGATCAGCGACGTCATGGCGAGCCTGCGCGGCATCACCGACGGCACCCACATCCGCCTCGGCGAGGGCACCTACCGCATAGCCGACGCCCCCGACCTGGCAGACGACCTCCCCGCCGGCCTCACCCCCGACAACACCGTCCGCATGACCACCCCCGAGGGCCAGGTCGTCTACCTCGACACCAAGACCTTGGTCATGCACAACGCGGACGGGACGGTACGCGAGTCCCTGGACGACATCCGCCACGAGCCGACGGCCGAACAGCGGGCCGGGGAGAGCGGGACATCGCGAGCCGACGGTGAACACCAGCTGGTGGGGGCCGGGGCCGGCGCGCGGGTGGGGGACAGTGCCGCGGTGGGAGGCCGCGGGGGTGACTCGACCGCCGTCGGCGGACGCGGCAACGACAACCCCGGCGGGTCCGGCAGCCGTACCGGCGAGACCCCGCCAGTGGGCCGCGGTGGCCCGGGCGGCTCCGGCGGTGGCGGCCTGGACGACCTCGGCCGGACCGGTGACGACGGACCCGGCGATGCGGGGCGTACCGGTGATGAGGTCGCCGGGGACGGGCACGCGTCGGACAACGGGGCCGGAGGCGCGGACGAGGGACAGCAACCGCCGAAGCGGACCCCGGAAGAGGCGACGAAGGTCGTCGAGGAACAAATCAGGAAGGCGAACGACCCCGACAAGACCTGGTTCGACACGTACTACCGCTCGGACGGCCACCGTTGGAGCACCAAGGCCACCGACGAGAACGGCGACCCGTTGCCCATCCTGGCCAAGGACGAGCACGGCGACTGGATCGCGAAGGACTCCCTTCCGGCCAAGGCGGGTGCGACGGGCAGACTCGATCCCGGGACGTTCGACCGTAAGTCGGTGCGGATCGACCAGATCGATCACCTCGATGACGCCGCGTTGGACCGGAAGGCCTCCAAGGACCTCACCAACGCCGAGCGGGCGTACACGGCAGACCCCTCAGCCGAGAACCTGGCGAAGCTCGACAAGGCTCAGAAAGCATTCGATCTACAGCTCCCGGGGCGGCCCAACAACAGCTCGATCGCCGAGGCCCTCGGTGAGCAGGCGGCCATGCGGCATGTCATTCCGCAGAGGTTCCCGGACGCCCAGTGGATCGACCTGCCGAAGACACCTAACGGCGCCAATATGTTCGATCAGCTCTATCGGCTCGACGACGGCACGCTCGTGATCGCGGAGGCGAAGGCGCCTCAGGGCAATCCGATCTGGCGCAAGGGTGCCGGAGAAGCGGAAGGCTGGATGGTGCAGCAGGGGACACGCCCCTACATCGAGACGATCCTTTTTCAGATGGAGAAGAACTTCAAGCTCGAGGCAACGGACAGCGCAGGCAACCGGATACTCGATGCCCAGGGCAAGCCGGTGACCAATGGCGACATGGCGGATCTGATATCCGACGCCCTGGAGAACGGCAAGCTGCGGTACGTCATGGTGAAGGCGGCGGAGAATCCAGGCACCTACGCTGGTGCGAAGCTGGAGCACTTCGATATTGACTAAGAGGAGAAAACCCGTGGTCACGCGCATTCCTCGCCATGACACCCCGCCTGGTCTCGCTGCCCACGTCAATGCGGCGGCGGGTCTCGAAGCGCTGGCGGGTTCCGTGGCGCGTGTGCTGGAGCGTCTTGAGCAGTCCGACATGTCCCGGCGGCGTGCCCTGGATACGACATTGACCTACGCCATGGCCCGATGTGAGGTGGATCCGGATGCCGAGGAGTTCGAGACGTGGGAGGCCTGGGTCACCGCGATGCAACTGGGCCACACGCGTTTCGCTCTGGCCATCGAGCCCGAGGGCCGTACCCTGACCTGCCGGATCAAGGAGAAGGAACGAACGCTTCCGACGACTGGGCCCCGGCCCAACGTGAACGCCGACAGCTGGCTCAAGGCTTTCTACCTCGCGCTGATCTGCCGAGAGAACGAGCGGCTGACCGGACTTGCGCGAGTTCCCATCCCGCTGCTGCGCGAATCGGGTGCGACGTTCGACGAGTACGTCTACTCATGGGTGGAGACCCTCCAGCGCTTCTGGCTGGGCCAGGACGGCGTGCGTGATCCGCTGGTCGCCGCCGTCGACGGCACCGGTCCGGACTCGGCCCGTTGGGCCGACCAGGACTACATGTCCTCGATCCTGTATCCGCCGATCATTCTCTTCTACCGCTACCTGCGCGAGGACCACGAGAAGTTCAACGAGGCGCTCATCGACGCGCTCCGCTGGCACAAGGAGTACTGGACGGCGGATGACGACCGGGCCATCAACAGTGACGGCCTCATTGCCTTCGGTCCGCTTGCCATCGCCTGCCTCGCCCACGACAAGGGCTTTCCCATCGAGGTCGAGTCGGAGTACCTGCCGAAGGCTCTACTGACGTTCGCGTGGCAGGGCGAGATCGACACCTGACCGGGCCTTGGCGCCAGCAGGCGCCTGTCACCATCGACGCCAATGCAGGCTGTTCCGGGGCCCGGGGCCCCGCACGGACGCACCGCACCGCACCGACTGCAGTGCTTGAGATCCAGATCCGCCCAGACGGTCTTGGACGACGCCGGCCTGTCCGCGACATACGCGCGGGCTGCCCGCCGTTCCGATCGTCATGTGTTGCCCACGCTTCCGCGTTCATGCCCTGAGCAAGGCGGTCCTACCAGCCCACATGCACTTACGCAGCGCCCGGGAACCGCGCGGGAAATCCGGAGCACGCGAACGAAGCAAGGCATCCACAACCGCAAGGGGCGGCAGCCGCAGCCACCGCCCCCTCTCACGCCTCGTCTCAGGTCGTCGACCTTCGCCGCCGCGCCCCCGGCCGCCGTTCGCTCGGACGGGTCACGGGGTCGCCCGCCTCGGTCGCGGCGGCCCGCCGCCGCAGGCCGAAGTCCGCCAGCGCCTCCGCCAGCCGGTGCACGGACGGCTCGGGAGCCATCACGTCCACCCGCAGCCCGTGCTCCTCGGCCGTCTTGGCCGTGGCGGGGCCGATACAGGCGATCACCGTCACGTTGTGCGGCTTGCCGGCGATGCCCACCAGGTTCCGCACGGTGGACGACGAGGTGAACAGCACGGCGTCGAAACCGCCGCCCTTGATCGCCTCTCGGGTCTCGGCCGGCGGCGGCGAGGCCCGCACGGTCCGGTACGCGGTGACGTCGTCGACCTCCCAGCCCAGCTCGATCAGCCCGGCCACCAGCGTCTCCGTGGCGATGTCGGCCCGCGGCAGGAACACCCGGTCGATCGGGTCGAAGACCGGGTCGTACGGCGGCCAGTCCTCCAGAAGTCCGGCGGCCGACTGCTCACCGCTCGGCACCAGATCCGGCTTCACACCGAACGCGATGAGCGCCTTGGCGGTCTGCTCGCCCACCGCCGCGACCTTGATCCCGGCGAAGGCGCGCGCGTCGAGCCCGTACTCCTCGAACTTCTCCCGCACCGCCTTGACGGCGTTGACGGAGGTGAACGCGATCCACTCGTAGCGGCCGGTCACGAGCCCCTTCACGGCCCGCTCCATCTGCTGCGGCGTCCGCGGCGGCTCGACCGCGATCGTCGGCACCTCGTGCGGTACGGCCCCGTACGAGCGCAGTTGGTCGGAGAGCGAGGCGGCCTGCTCCTTCGTACGCGGCACGAGGACCCGCCACCCGAAGAGCGGCTTGTTCTCGAACCACGACAACTGGTCGCGCTGGGCCGCCGAGGAACGCTCGCCGACCACCACTATCACCGGCCGGCCGCCCTCGGGCGAGGGCAGCACCTTGGCCTGCTTCAGCGTCTGCGCGATCGTGCCGAGCGTCGCGCTCCAGGTGCGCTGCCGCGTCGTCGTACCGGCGACCGTCACGGTCATCGGCGTATCGGGCTTGCGGCCGGCCGCGACCAGCTCACCGGCGGCCGCGGCCACGGTCTCCAGCGTCGCCGAGACGACCACGGTCCCGTCCGACGCCCCGACCTCCGCCCAGCACCGGTCGGAGGCCGTGCGCGCATCGACGAACCGCACGTCCGCGCCCTGCGCGTCCCGCAGCGGCACACCGGCGTACGCGGGCACACCCACGGCGGCGGCCACACCGGGCACCACCTCGAAGGGCACGCCGGCGGCGGCGCACGCCAGCATCTCCTCGGTGGCGTACGTGTCGAGTCCGGGGTCCCCGGACACCGCACGCACGACCCGCTTGCCGCCCCTCGCGGCCTCCATGACAAGATGTGCCGCATCCCGCACAGCGGGTGCACCAACGGTTGTTGACGCGCCGTCAACAACCGTCAGCTGAGGCGTGCCTGTGCCCGAAAACGTATCCGCTGAAGTAGCCGCGGAAGAGGCAGAGGACGCCGCAGTCAGAGCCGACGGCGGGCTCGAGTCGGTGTCCAGTAGGGCGACGCCGGCGCGGGCGTGCGTACGCACCACGTCGAGCACATCGTGCTCGGCGATGAGAACGTCCGCGTTCGCCAGGGCCTCGACGGCGCGCAGTGTCAGCAGTCCCGGATCCCCGGGTCCGGCACCGAGGAAGGTGACGTGACCGTGGTCCGGACCGGCGGGAAGGGTGGTGGGGCTCAATGTGCTCGCTCCCCCATCAGACCGGCCGCGCCCTTAGCGAGCATCTCGGCGGCGAGTTCACGGCCGAGCGCCATTGCTTGGTCGTACGTCTCGGGCACGGGACCGGTGGTGGACAGCTGCACCAGCGTCGAGCCGTCGGTCGTGCCGACGACGCCGCGCAGGCGCATCTCCTTGACAGTCTGCCCGTCGGCCAGAAGGTCGGCGAACGCACCCACAGGTGCGCTGCAACCGGCCTCCAGGGCGGCGAGCAGGGACCGCTCGGCGGTCACGGCGGCCCGGGTCCCCGGGTCGTCGAGCCCACCGAGCGCGGCGATCAGCGCAGTGTCGTGGGCGGTGTGCCCCGCCCTGCACTCGATCGCCAGTGCCCCCTGGCCGGGGGCGGGCAAAACAGTGTCGACCGAGAGGAAGTCGGTCACCTCGTCGAGCCGTCCGATGCGGCTCAGTCCGGCGGCGGCCAGGACGACGGCGTCCAGCTCGCCCTTCCGCACGTATCCGATGCGCGTGTCCACGTTCCCGCGGATCGGCACCGTCTCGATCGAGAGCCCGTGACTGCGCGCGTAGGCGTTCAGCTGGGACATCCGGCGCGGCGAACCGGTACCGACCCGGGCGCCCTCGGGGAGCCGCTCGAAGGTCAGTCCGTCCCGGGCGACCAGGACGTCCCGCGCGTCCGCGCGCACCGGCACGGCGGCCAGCGCCAGCTCGTCCGGGTAGGCGGTCGGCAGGTCCTTGAGGGAGTGCACGGCGAAGTCGACCTCGCCGCGCAGCAGCGCCTCGCGCAGCGCGGCGACGAACACGCCCGTGCCGCCGATCTGCGCGAGCTGCTCGCGGGAGACGTCGCCGTACGTCGTGATCTCCACGAGTTCGACGGGCCGCCCGGTCAGCCGGCGGACCGCGTCCGCCACCTGCCCGGACTGGGACATGGCGAGGGTACTTCGCCTGGTCCCGAGCCTCAGGGCCCTGTTGTGCGGCTCACTCATGATCGCCCTCGGTTCTCGGCGTTCGCTCCGACGTACTGGCCGCCGGCTGTGCGCTGGTCGCTGTCCTCGGCCCGGGACACGGCGGCGACCGTCTCCTGGTCCAGGTCGAAGAGGGTCCGCAGCGCGTCCGCGTACCCGGCGCCGCCGGGTTCGGCCGCGAGCTGCTTGACCCGTACGGTCGGCGCGTGCAGCAGCTTGTCCACCACGCGCCGCACGGTCTGGGTGATCTCGCCCCGGTGCTTGTCGTCGAGGCCGGGCAGCCGGCCCTCCAGGCGGGCGATCTCGCTCGCGACGACATCGGCGGCCATGGCGCGCAGCGCCACGACGGTGGGTGTGATGTGCGCGGCCCGCTGGGCGGCGCCGAAGGCCGCCACCTCGTCCGAAACGATCCTCCGCACCAGGTCGACGTCGGCGGCCATCGGCGCGTCGGCGGAGACCTCGGCGAGCGACTCGATGTCGACCAGCCGCACCCCGGCCAGCCGGTGCGCGGCCGCGTCGATGTCGCGGGGCATCGCCAGGTCCAGCAGCGCCAGCACGGGCGCGGGCCGGGGCACCTCGACGACCGCCTCGGGACGGCGCAGCTCGGTGATCCGTCCGCTGACGGCGACGGCCGCGGCGAGCGCGGCGATCAGCTCCGCGTCGGCGGCGGGCGTACGCGGGGCCTCGCGCTCCGGCGTGCGGCGGCTCGCGCGCCGGTCCACGGTCGCGTTGTCCACCCAGGCCGCGTGCTGTTCCAGCGTGGCCGCGTCCATCCCGGCGACCGCGTCCTCCCCGTGCACGGAGAAGCCGCCGCCCTGGACGGCGGGCAGGTCGAGCGGGCAGTCGTCGTCACTGCCGACGGAGGTCGGCGGCAGGACGGCACGTATCCCGGTACGGATCTCCGGTCGGGCCGCCGGTCCGGCGGGGACGCCGTCGGGCACCCGGCCCTCGACGGCCGCCGCGACCATGTCGGCGGTCAGGACCAGGCCCGTGGCGCCCGTACAGGAGACCGCGATGTCAGCACGTGTCAGCTCGCCCGGCACCGACGCCATCGGTACCGCGCGGGCCAGCACGTCCGTTTCGCCCTGCTCGGTGAGGATCTGGGCGAGCCGCTCGGCCCGGTCGTACGTCCGGTTGGCGATCACGATCTCGCCCACGCCCGCGCGCGCGAGGGTCGCGGCGGCCAGCGAGGACATGGACCCCGCGCCGATCACCACGGCCCGCTTGCCCCGGGCCCAGCTCCCGACATCGGCGCCCGCGGTGAACTGCTCCAGGCCGAAGGTCACCAGCGACTGCCCGGCCCGGTCGATCCCGGTCTCGGAGTGCGCCCGCTTGCCGACCCTGAGGCTCTGCTGGAACAGGTCGTTGAGCAGCCGCCCCGCGGTGTGCAGCTCCTGGGCGCGGGCCAGCGCGTCCTTGATCTGCCCGAGGATCTGCCCCTCGCCGACGACCATCGAGTCGAGCCCGCAGGCCACGGAGAACAGATGGTGGACGGCCCGGTCCTCGTAGTGCACGTACAGATACGGCGTGATCTCGTCGAGGCCGACCCCGCTGTGCCGGGCGAGCAGCGTGGACAGCTCGGCGACGCCCGCGTGGAACTTGTCCACGTCCGCGTACAGCTCGATGCGGTTGCAGGTGGCGAGGAGCACGGCCTCGGTGGCCGGCTCCGCGGCGACCGTGTCCTGAAGCAACTTGATCTGCGCGTCCACGGACAGCGCGGCCCGCTCCAGCACACTCACCGGAGCGCTGCGGTGACTCAGCCCGACGACCAGGAGACTCATGCCGGCATCACGGCGGGGACATCCCCGTCGGGCCCTTTCCCTGGCTCCTGGGGAGCCGGCGCCACGGCGGCGGCCTCGGCCGCGGCCTCCTCGCCGGCCTTGCGCTGCTCGTGGAACGCGAGGATCTGCAGCTCGATGGAGAGGTCCACCTTGCGGACGTCGACCCCGTCCGGCACGGACAGGACGGTGGGCGCGAAGTTCAGGATCGACGTGATCCCGGCGGCGACCAGCCGGTCGCACACCTGCTGGGCGGCACCGGCGGGCGTGGCGATCACACCGATCGACACACCGTTGTCGTCGATGATCTTTTCCAGCTCGTCCGTGTGCTGCACCGCGATCCCCGCGACCGGCTTGCCCGCCATCGCCGGGTCGGCGTCTATCAACGCGGCCACTCGGAAACCACGGGAGGCGAACCCGCCGTAATTGGCCAGAGCGGCGCCGAGATTACCGATACCGACGATCACGACCGGCCAGTCCTGGGTCAGCCCCAGCTCACGCGAGATCTGGTAGACGAGATACTCGACGTCGTATCCCACACCCCTGGTCCCGTAGGAACCGAGGTACGAGAAGTCCTTGCGCAGCTTCGCGGAGTTGACCCCCGCCGCGGCCGCGAGTTCCTCGGATGAAACGGTGGGTACCGAACGCTCGGAGAGCGCGGTCAGAGCACGGAGGTACAGCGGAAGTCTGGCGACGGTGGCCTCGGGAATCCCTCGGCTACGGGTCGCCGGTCGGTGAGTTCGGCCAGTTGCCACGGTGCTCCTGCGGGTAGAGCGGGGCTGCGGGCGGTCGTGCGTCCCCAGACCGCCCCGTCGACAGCAGGCTATGTCTTTGTGAACGCGTGCACAAAGATGGTGTCCGATTTGCCCGGCCAACGTGACCGGGGTCACGCACACCCGACGCACGCGTACGGAACCGGCGCACACGCACCGTCGTTCCTCACCGGACGCCTTGCACGACAGGGGCAAAACCGCACACTCTCCTCACGAATCCCGCCCCCGAGACCAACCAGCCCATCGATCCTAAGCGACTATTGGGACCACTTGGACTGGTCGGTCAGGTCACATCATCGTCACCTTGATGCGAGGGCTTTGCGAAGGCGCTCCTCGTTCACCCGCCAGAAGGTGTGCTGAGCGCCGTCCACCAGCACGACCGGAATCTGCTCCCAGTACTGCCGGTGCAGTTCCGCATCCTGGTCGATGTCCTTCTTCTCCCAGGGAACGCCCAGCTCACCGCAGACCTTCCCGATCACCGCCTCGGCGTCGTCGCAGAGATGACACCCGGATTTCCCGATCAGTGTGACGAGACGCTCACCGGAATTCTTCGGCGTCCGCCGGAACATGGCACTCATGACGGCCATTGTCACCCCACGCCCGATGTCCCCGCCCCTTGCGCACCACACCACGCACGACCTGCTCTTTTCCCCGTCGGCCGCGGCCCGTTCCGCACCGGGACACGCCGTCGGCGGCACTTCTTTAACGGCACGGTCGCGGAGAGTTCACAGCCCGCGAACCCTTCGGCTCCGGAACCGCCGAACGGACTGGCTATGCTCACGACATGGCCGCTCTCGGATGGCTCACTCCCCGTAGGCGCTCCGCCACGGCGCGGAGCGTTTTGGCAGGCGAGGCCTCTGCGGAGGCAGCGCGCAAGTCCTCCCAGGAGTTGGAGGACATCTCCCCCGCACCCGACGCCGTCAAGGAACCGGAATTCCCGGTCCTCGGCGACGACAGGGCCGCCGCGTTCTTCGATCTCGACAACACCGTCATGCAGGGCGCCTCGCTCTTCCACTTCGGCCGCGGCCTGTACAAGCGGAAGTTCTTCGAGACCCGCGACCTCGCCCGATTCGCCTGGCAGCAGGCGTGGTTCAGGCTGGCGGGGTCCGAGGACCCCGAGCACATGCAGGACGCCCAGAACTCCGCGCTCTCCATCGTCCAGGGCCACCGCGTCGCCGAACTGACGATCATCGGCGAGGAGATCTACGACGAGTACATGGCCGAGCGCATCTGGCCGGGCACCCGCGCCCTGGCGCAGGCGCACCTCGACGCCGGCCAGAAGGTCTGGCTCGTCACCGCCGCGCCGGTGGAGATCGCCCAGGTGATCGCCCGCCGCCTCGGCCTGACCGGCGCCCTGGGCACGGTCGCCGAGTCCGTCGACGGCGTCTACACCGGCAAGCTGGTCGGCGAACCGCTGCACGGCCCCGCCAAGGCCGAGGCCGTGCGCGCCCTGGCCGTCGCGGAGAGCCTCGACCTCTCCCGCTGCGCCGCGTACAGCGACTCCCACAACGACATCCCGATGCTGTCGCTCGTGGGTCACCCGTACGCCATCAACCCCGACAGCAAACTCCGCAGGCACGCCCGGGACATGGACTGGCGTCTGCGGGACTACCGCACCGCCCGCAAGGCCGCCAAGGTCGGCCTCCCCGCGGCGGCGGGCGTGGGCGCGGTGGCGGGCGGAACGGCGGCCGCGATCGCCCTGCACCGCCGTCGCCGCTGAAACTGAACTGTCTGTCGTTTTTCGAACGCCGGAGGGGCTGGGAAACCAGCCCCTCCGGCGTTCGCGCGTCCGGCCCCGCGACCCCGCATTCCAGCGGTCCTACCCCCTCTCCACCCCCCTCAGTCACGCCGTCCGCACCCGACCACAACACGCCCCACACCCAGACGGAACACGAACCCAATCGATCAACAACCGATCACGGACGTGTACTTGAGCAGCCGTCAATCAGTAACAGAAGCGACGTAATCGATGATTTGAGCAACTGGGTGTAGCAGTGCCTGCACGAAGCGTTATTCTCCTCAAACGCAAACCGGTACCCCTCCGTCGCTACGACGGGTGAAAGGTTCCGCACTGCACGTGATGGAAGCTCTGCCTCTGGGAGTCCCGTGTACCCACACGTCGGGGTTGACGCCTCGGGCCTGGCTACGCTGCGCGCGACGGTCAACCAACTGTTGCGCGGCTTCGTCCCCACCGCGTACGCCGTCCCCGCCCTCGCCACCTCCGCCGCGCCCGTCGGCCCGTGCTACGCACTGGCCGACGGCAGTGCGGCGGTGGGCAGACGAGGTCGTTCGGGATCCACCGCCACGACCACCCGCCGTCCCGCCGCGGACAGCGACAGCGCCCGCATGATGGACCTCGTCGAACGCGCCCAGTCCGGCGAGGCCGACGCCTTCGGCCGCCTGTACGACCAGTACAGCGACACGGTCTACCGCTACATCTACTACCGCGTCGGCGGCAAGGCGACCGCCGAGGACCTCACCAGCGAGACGTTCCTGCGCGCCCTGCGGCGCATCGGCACGTTCACCTGGCAGGGCCGCGACTTCGGCGCCTGGCTGGTCACGATCGCCCGCAACCTGGTGGCCGACCACTTCAAGTCCAGCCGTTTCCGGCTGGAGGTCACCACCGGCGAGATGCTCGACGCCAACGAGGTCGAGCGCTCCCCCGAGGACTCCGTCCTGGAGTCCCTCTCCAACGCGGCCCTCCTCGAAGCCGTACGCCGCCTCAACCCCCAGCAGCAGGAGTGCGTCACGCTCCGCTTCCTGCAGGGCCTCTCCGTCGCCGAGACCGCCCGCGTCATGGGCAAGAACGAGGGCGCGATCAAGACCCTCCAGTACCGCGCGGTCCGCACCCTCGCCCGCCTCCTCCCGGACGACGCCCGCTGACCCCGCCGACCGGGACCACCGCCGCCGAGCGACACCGCGCCGAGGGTGGCGACCGGACACGCTCCGCGCTCCTCAACTCACCCTCCGTCGAAGTCCGTTGACTTCCCCGCCGAATCACCCGCCGTCCGTAACCCAAGTGCCACGCCGCTCGTTGTGCGGGATACAGGCTCCCTGTGGTCGCGCCTGGCCGACACCGATCACTCGATCGTGTGGACCGGCCGGGGACGTGCAACCCTCAGGACCCCCTGGGGAGTCGACCGTCATGACGAGAGGAGGTGCCGCCAGTGATCGCGAACGTATCGGCGCACCGGCGGGCGAACGCCTTCGCCCAGGCCCTGGAGGAGCTGTCCGACCAGGGCACGGCGGCCGAGCGGCCCGAGGGATCGGCACCGGCCCCGGCAGCGCGTCAGACCGAGCAGGGCCACATGCTGGCCCTCACCACCGGTCTCGACGAGCTGCCCAAGCCGGTGCTCGACCCCGAGGTCAAGGTCGTCCATCGCGCCCAGTTGGTGGCCGCGATGGAAGCCATGCTGCGGGACGGCACGCTGCCGGGGCGCGAGGCGTCGGACCCTTCGGTGCCCGAACAGCGATCGGGGAAGGCGCGGGGCGCGCACCGGGCAAGTCCGCTGGGCAAGCTGCGACCACGGTCCCGTCTGACGAAGGGCCTCGCCGCGGGCGGGCTCAGCGTCGGGGTGGCCGCGAGCGCGTTCGGCGGTGTGGCAGCCGCCAGTTCGGACGCCCTGCCCGGTGACTCGCTCTACGGCCTCAAGCGCGGCATCGAGGACGTGAAACTCACCTTGGCCGACGACAGCGACGACCGGGGCCGGCTCTATCTGGACCAGGCGTCGACCCGGCTCGGCGAAGCCCGCCGCCTCATGGAGCGCGGCCGGAGCGGACAGCTCGACCACGAGTCCCTCGGCGAGATCCGCCGCGCCCTCACCGGGATGCGGCACGACGCCTCCGAGGGCCATCGCCTGCTCCACGAGGCGTACGAGCGGGATCCGGAGTCCCTGGGCCCCATCCGGGCCCTCTCGGCGTTCTCCCGGTCCCACCGCGAGGCCTGGGGCGCCCTGCGCGACCGGCTGCCCGTGCAGCTCGGAGACGTGAGCCGGCAGGTCTCGTCGGTCTTCGACGCCATAGACGACGAGGTCGCCCCGCACTCGTCGCTCCTGCCCCAGCCCCCCGCACCGGGCGGCGACGGCCGGCAACGCTCCGCGGGCTCCGGCACCCCCGGCACCACCGACCCCGGCCGCCCGGCCCCGAGCGCCACCGAGGGCTCGACCGGCGGCGACAGCGAGGACACCAACGGCAAGCCGAAGCCGTCCACCTCGGCCGGCGGCGAGGGCCTCGTCGGCGGCACCACCGGCGGCCTGCTCGACCCACCCCAGCAGGACACCGCCACCACCTCCCCGTCCGCCGGCAGGTCCGCCCCGGCCGAACAGCCCGAGGTCACCCTCCCTCCGCTCCTCCCGGGCCTCCTCCCGAGCCTGGGCATCGACGGCCAGAACAGCGACTGACCCCTGACGACGGTGGGGGCGCCCTTCTTCGAGAAGGACGCCCCCGCTGTCGTACGACCGCCGCGACGGCTAGAAGAACACCGACCGCCGCTGCACCAGCAGCTTGTACAAGGTGTGCTGGATCTGCTCGCGAACCTGGTCGGTCAGGTTGAACATCAGCATCGGGTCCTCGGCGGCCTCCGGCGGATAGCCGTCCGTCGGGATCGGCTCGCCGAACTGGATCGTCCACTTCGTCGGCAGCGGCACCGCGCCCAGCGGACCGAGCAACGGGAACGTCGGCGTGATCGGGAAGTACGGGAAACCGAGCAGCCGGGCGATCGTCTTCGAGTTCCCGATCATCGGATAGATCTCCTCCGCGCCCACGATCGAGCACGGGATGATCGGCGTGCCGGCGCGCAGGGCGGTGGAGACGAAGCCCCCGCGCCCGAAGCGCTGCAGCTTGTAGCGGTCCCCGAAGGGCTTGCCGAGGCCCTTGAAGCCCTCCGGCATGACCCCGACCAGCTCGCCCTGCTGCAGCAGCCGCGAGGCGTCCTCCGCGCACGCGAGGGTGTGGCCGAGCTTGCGGGCCAGCTCGTTGACCACCGGCAGCATGAAGACCAGGTCCGCCGCGAGCAGCCGCAGGTGCCGCCCGGTGGGGTGGTTGTCGTGCACGGCGACCTGCATCATCAGGCCGTCCAGCGGCAGCGTCCCCGAGTGGTTGGAGACGATCAGGGCGCCGCCGTCCGTCGGGATGTTCTCGATGCCCTTCACCTCGACCCGGAAGTACTTCTCGTACACCGGCCGCAGCAGGGACATCAGCACCTGGTCGGTGAGCTCGGCGTCGTAGCCGAAGTCGTCGACCTCGTAGTCACCTGTGAGCCGCTTGCGCAGGAACGCCAGTCCGCCCGCGATCCGGCGCTCCAGGCCGCCGCCGTCGTGTGCCTCGCCGGCCTCCAGGGGCGGCTCCGGCTTCTCCCGTGTCACAGGAACATCATCGGTGCTGGTCGGCCGTCCGGGGAGGGCCTGGACCTCGCCGGATTCACGAACATCCCGGACGACCGCGTTGTCGCCCTTGCGCCGGCTCCCCGTACTGCGCCGACGCGGCGGGCGCTGCACGGCGCCGCCGCGCGTCCGGTCGTCGTCGAAGGGAATGACCTTGGCATCCGCCATCGTTGATGCGCTCCTCAGTTGGCGCTCTGCGTCGGGGGGTGGCCGCCGCCCGGCGTGGACACGGGCAGGGCGGCGATCCGGTCGATGGCCCCAGCGAGGGCCTCCGGGGGCAGGAGGCCGGGGCCCCTGCTGCGGGCGAAGTCGGCGAACGTCTCCGCGGTCGTGTATCTGGCCTTGTAGCCCAGTGTCTCGCGCATCTGGTTCGTCGACACGACCCGCCCGTGGGTCAGCAGCCGCATCTGCTCCGGCGAGAAGTCGGTGAAGCCCAGCGTGCGAACCATCGAACCGACCCAGCTCACGGCCGGCATCAGCAGCGGCACCGTCGGCCGGCCGAGGCGCCGCGCGCACTGCGAGAGCAGCAGGACGCCGTCACCCGCGATGTTGAACGTGCCGCTGTTGAGCGTGCCCCGCGCCGGCTCGTGCGAGGCGATCCGCAGCACCTCGATGACGTCGTCCTCGTGCACGAACTGCAGCCGCGGGTCGTAGCCCAGCACGGTCGGCAGCACCGGCAGCGAGAAGTACGAGGCGAGCGGTGAATCCGCGCTCGGCCCGAGGATGTTCGCGAACCGCAGCACGCACACGGCCACGTCCGGCCGCCGCCGGGCGAATCCGCGGACGTACCCCTCGACCTCGACGGTGTCCTTGGCGAAGCCGCCGCTGGGCAGCGACTTGGGCGGCATGGTCTCGGTGAACACGGCCGGGTCACGCGGCGCGGACCCGTACACGTTCGTACTGGACTTCACGACCAGCCGCTTGACCAGCGGGGACTTCTGGCAGGCACCGAGCAGCTGCATGGTGCCGATGACGTTGGTCTCCTTCAGCGTGGCCCGGCCGCCGCTGCCCAGCGGGGTGCCCGTGACGTCCATGTGCACCACGGTGTCCACGTTGTGCTCGGCCAGCAGGCGGGCTATGGCCGGCTGCCTGATGTCGGCCTGCACGAAGTCCGCGCCGCCCAGATGATGTGCCGGGGGCACCGCGTCGACCGCGATGACCCGGTCGACCTGCGGGTCCCGCTGGATGCGCCGCACGAAACGGCCCCCCAGCTGACGGGCCACCCCGGTGACGAGCACGACCTTCCCCAAGATCAGCGCCTTCCTTCCAGACGTCCGCTCACATAGGCGTAACTCTGCTCGTTCTCTGCCGCGTTCCCCGTGTGCCGCCACGTTAGCGGTTCGATGTTGCGGTGTGGTGACCACGACCCCGTCAATGACCGGCAAAAACAGCGAGCGCCGAAAAACACCGTGGCCCCCCACCGCATTCGGTGGAGGGCCACGGCAACGCGCTCTCAACAGCGCTCGCGCAAGAAAGCAAGGCGTGCGGCCCCCTTACGCGAGGGGGGCCGGCCAGGACCCCGTTCCCGGGGCCGGACCGCCTTACTTCTTGTTGCGACGCTGAACGCGGGTGCGCTTGAGCAGCTTGCGGTGCTTCTTCTTAGCCATCCGCTTGCGCCGCTTCTTGATAACAGAGCCCACGACTACCCTCGCTCACTTCTCATCACTCGGCGTTTGGGCGCCATGGGCCCATACGACCTACGAGGGGCTAGCCTACCCGTCCGAGCGCTGAGGTCGTAATCGAGGGGGAGCGGGGGGCTTCCGGAGGTACCGCACGGCCTCCGGGAGCCCCTCGGCCCCGGTGGCCGTCAGGCCGTCTCCACCCCCACATAGCTCTCGCGGAGGTACTCGTGTACCGCTTGCTCCGGCACCCGGAAGGACCTGCCCACCCGGATCGCCGGCAGATGACCGCTGTGCACCAGGCGGTACACGGTCATCTTCGACACTCGCATCACCGAGGCGACTTCCGCCACGGTCAGGAACTGAACCTCGTTCAGAGGCCTCTCGCCAGCTGCAGCCATGACACACCTGAACCTTCCGCACTCGACGGCCACCGGCTTCCCCTTCCGGTGACTCTTCGTCGTTGCGTGCTCACTCCCCAATGTAGGGGCGGGTGATGCGAGTGGGGAAGAGGGGATGCCATCGGCGGCCTACTGTGACAGACACGCCCGATTGAGTACGTAGCGGGTCAGTGGTCGGTAGTAATCAGACCGCACACCGTCATCAAGTGGAACGGCGACGGACACCCGCCCCTCCGCCTCACCCACGAACGGCGCCGGATCGTCCGTGTCGGCGAGGCCGATCGCCTCGAACCCCAGCTGACCTGCCCCGCAGAGCCATCCATGGTCCCCGACCACGAGTTCCGGGAGTGGCCCGCCGGCCTCCGCCGCGGCCGCCAGAACCGTCCGAACCGGGAGCGGCGAGTGGGTGTGCACGCCGGTCGCACAACCGGAGCGCAAGGCGGGCGCCTCACGGACGACGGCGACTCCTCGTACGTAGTCGAGGTTGTGCGTGCGTAGACCGAACCGGGTCGTTATGTCGACACGTCTACCCGTCGCTGGGGTGAGGACTTCACATCCCGCCGCCGACATGGCGTCTGCCAACGCGCCGTAGAAACCGATCAGCCGATGCGGATGCCCGGTGCCGAAGAGCACGGTCCCGCCACTGCGAGCGACCGCCGCGACACGTTCCGCAAAGCGGTCCAGCGCGCGCATCGTGCGCTCGGGGTCAATGACATCCTGCCCTGAAGTGCATCCCGGATCGGCCGAAACGCCGCACTTCTCCGCCATCAGATCGAGCACATCCCGCTGCCGCCAGGACAGTTCAGGATCGAGTCCGATCAGGAACCGAGGGTCCCGGGCCGCGAACAACCGATAGCTCCGCAGACTCGCCTCCCGGGCGGTGGCGACCCGCCCGGCCAGCCCGCAGGCCACCAGATGCTCCCGCAACGCCGCACCACTCACCACGCCCCGATGCTGACGCACAGCCCGCACCGCCACCCCGAAAACCCCCGCCCCGCCACACAGTTGGCGTAACCCCGCCGCCCAGGGGCGCGGAGAATGCACGAACGGAGTCCGGGGCGGAGCCCGGAGTCTCGGACGGGGGCCTCAGTGGGCACGCAGCCCCCTGAGGGAGGGGACGGGTAGGGGCGGCGGGGGCGAGAAAATCCCTACGGCAACAGCCCCCGCAACGGAAACACAGCCTTCCGCGCGGCGAGGACCGCCTGGTCCAGCCGGTCCGCGGGGTCGTACCCCGCCTCCCAGTCCGCCCAGGACACCGGCCACCGCCCGTCGGTCATCCGCGCCGGAGCCAACTGCCGCGTCCGGGCGAACACCTGCTGACGCCACTCCTCGGGAACGGCACTCTCCGGCGCGATCTCCCGCCCCGCCGCGATCGCCACCAGATGCGTCCACGACCGCGGCACCACGTCCACCACCGCGTACCCACCCCCGCCGAGCGCGACCCACCGCCCGTCGGCGTACGCGTGCGCCAGCTCGTGCAGCGCGACCTGCACCGCCCGCTGGGCGTCCAGCGACACCGCCAGGTGCGCCAGCGGGTCCTCGAAGTGGGTGTCGGCGCCGTGCTGGGTCACCAGCACCTGCGGCCGGAAATCCGCGATCAGCTCCGGCACCACCGCGTGGAACGCCCGCACCCATCCCGCGTCCCCGGTCCCCGCCGGCAGCGCCACGTTCACGGCCGACCCCTCCGCGCTCGGCGAGGCCCCCGTCTCCTCGGGCCAGCCGGTCTGCGGGAACAGGGTCCGGGGGTGCTCGTGCAGCGAGATCGTCAGAACCCTCGGGTCCTCCCAGAACGCCGCCTGCACCCCGTCGCCGTGGTGCACGTCGACGTCCACGTACGCGACCCGCTCCGCTCCCAGCTCCAGCAGCCGGGCGATGGCGAGCGACGCGTCGTTGTAGATGCAGAACCCCGACGCGCCCCCGGGCATCGCATGGTGCAGCCCGCCCGCGAAGTTCACCGCGTGCAGCGCGTCCCCGCGCCACACGGCCTCCGCGGCCCCCACCGACTGCCCCGCGATGAGCGCGGACACCTCGTGCATCCCGGCGAAGGCCGGATCGTCCACCGTCCCCAGCCCGTACGTC
This sequence comes from Streptomyces sp. NPDC057438, assembly GCF_042802995.1. Lineage (NCBI taxonomy): Bacteria > Bacillati > Actinomycetota > Actinomycetes > Kitasatosporales > Streptomycetaceae > Streptomyces > Streptomyces sp. NPDC057438. Next base: position 2,279 of record NZ_JBHVDD010000001.1, on the reverse strand, counting down.
CCGTCCGCGCTCCGGGGATCGGCGGACGCGGCCCTGACCGCCGCCACGTAGTCCTCGCGGTGCACGAGCCGCAGGGTCGACTCCCCCGCCGGCTTCGCCGAGACGACGTCCATCTCCCGGTCCAGCCCGAAGGCGCTCACCAGGCTCCGGGTCAACGCCAGCCGGACCGGATCCATCGGATGGTCCGGGCCGAAGTCATAGCCCGTTACTGCCTCGTCCCACATCAGCTGTGCGCGGCCGCTCATGCCCGTCACCGTATCGGTCCGGTTCGGTCTCGAACGAGCGGGCGTACACCAACGTCACCAGCACCAGGACCATGGGCACGAGCATCGCCCCGCGATAGCTCCAGAGGTCGCCCAAAGCTCCCACCAACGGAGAACCGATCAGGAAGCCGACATAGTTGAAGATGTTCAGTCGCGCGACGGCCGCGTCCGAAGCTCCGGGGAACAGCCGCCCGGCCGCGGCGAACGTCTGCGGCACCAGCACACACAGCCCCAGCCCCAGCAGCGTGAACCCGAGCATGCCCACCCAGGCGCCCGGCGCCCCCGCCACCACGGCGAAGCCGACCGCCGCCACCACCGCTCCCGCCCGCACGACGGCCGCCGCCCCGAACCGCCGCACCCCGAAGTCACCGATGGAACGCCCGAGCAGCGTGGTGACCATGTAGACGTTGTACGGAACGGTCGACAGCTGGTCGGAGCTGCCGAGCACGTCCTGCAGGTACTTCGCACTCCAGTTGGAGACGGTCGAGTCCCCGATGTAGGCGAAGCACATCACCAGACAGAGCGGCAGCAGCAACTTGAAGGCGACGTTCCCGCCCTCCGCGGCGGCCGCCGGAACCTTGTCCTCGGGGCCGCCCCCGTCCACGTACCACCGACTCGCCACCAGGGCGGCCGGCAGCAGCACGGCCCCCACCGGCAGATACAGGGACAGCAGCGCCAGATCCCAGTGCGCCCCCACCCACGCCAGCGAGGCCCCGGCTATCCCGCCCAGGCTGTACACGGCGTGGAAACCGAGCATGATGCTCCGCCCGTACGACCGCTGCAGGCTCACCCCGAGCATGTTCATGGACGCGTCGAGCGCTCCGACCGCCAGCCCGAAGGCCGCCAGCGAGGCGCCCAGGACGACCATCTGGTCACCGGCACCGACGCCGAGCAGCGCCAGGAGCACGACGGGCTGGGACCACCGCAGCACCCGGCTCGGCGGCACTCGCTTCACGAGGTGCTCGGTGCAGACGCTGCCGACTCCGGCGAGGATCGGCACGGCGGCGAGGAAGAGGGGCAGCAGTCCGTCGGAGACGCCGTACCGGTCCTGGATGGCCGGAATCCGCGTCACGAGCAGCGCGAAGGCGACACCCTGAGCGAAGAAGCTGAACGCCAACGCGGCCCTACCGCGCCGCAGCACATCTGTCATGGCGGCACAGTAGGGGGCACGGCCTACTCATGGGTAGAGGAAGTTGAATACTGCTCAACTAAGCAGGTCGAGCAGCTCTCCCATGTCCGAAAAGTACCCCCTGGCTCCAGCCAGCTTCTCGGCGGGCGTCATCGCTGTGTACCCGTACACATCCATCCCTGCCGCGAGTCCCGCCCGCACGCCGAGAGGGCTGTCCTCGACGACGGCACACCGCTCCGGAGCGACGCCCATCCGCTCGGCCGCGTGCAGGAAGAGATCCGGAGCCGGCTTGCCCCGCCCCACGTCCTGCGCACTGAACTCGAGCCCCTCCCCGAACCACCGGTCGAGCCCGGTCGTCCGATGTCCGACCCGGATCCGCTCATGACTCCCGGACGACGCCACGCAGTACGGCACTCCGCCCGCGACCAGCTTCTCCAGTACCGCGACCACACCCGGTACGGGCTTCAACTCCCGTTCGAACCCGGCGAACACCCGCTGGTGGAAGACGTCGTCGAAGTCCTCCGGGAGGGTCTGTCCGGTCCGCTCCCGCACGAGCTCGTGAATGCGGTGCATCGCCGACCCCATGTAGTCCCGGATGGAGTCCTCGTACGAGGTCGGGTGCCCGAGTTCGGTGAGGTACTCGGCGAGGAGCCGGTTGGAGATGGGCTCGCTGTCGACGAGGACACCGTCATTGTCGAAGATCACGAGGTCGTAGCGCATGGTCCGACCCTAAACGAAGCCCAAACGCAGAAAACCCCCGCCGGTTTCCCGGCAGGGGTTTTCTCAATATTTGTTCGGCGGCGTCCTACTCTCCCACAGGGTCCCCCCTGCAGTACCATCGGCGCTGTAAGGCTTAGCTTCCGGGTTCGGAATGTAACCGGGCGTTT